>CAYNDR010000081.1:11552-19922 GCA_964395295.1 uncultured Planctomycetales bacterium | reverse complement strand
TCCTTGATTCTCGATTCTCCATTCTTGATTCCCAGATGCCCCTGAACGCTTACCTTCCTTTCACCATCTCCCGGGGCCGATTCCCTGAGCCCCTCCCCGCCGGCGGGGCGTTAAGCTATCCGGGAGCACGCCTCATGGAACGACCCGCGCGCCTGGCCCTCGCGGCGGCCGCCGCCGCGGCCCTCTGCGCCCTCGCCCCCGACGAGGTCCGCCTCCCGGCCACCGCGGACACCTCCATCTGCCTCGTCCCCCAGGAGCGGGAGTACAACCTCGGGAAGGCCCCGCGGATCAAGATGAAAGGGAACGAGAACATCATCCTCCTCGTATTCGATGCCGCGCCCCTGCAGGGCAAGCGCGTGGCCCGCGCGCGCCTCCGCATCCGGGGCACCCGCCCCGCCATGTCGGTCCGCCGCGTGGGATTCTCCACCGTGGCCTCGCCCTGGCCCGAGGGCGCCTCGGAGCGGTACGCGCGCGGCGCCGAGGGCGACTCCTGCTTCCTCACCCCCGAACTGGGACGCCAGAAGGCATGGGCCGGGCCGGGATCCAACTTCTTCGACGTTATCTGGGGCCGCGGCGGCACGATCTGGACCCAGGGCCTCGCGTCCCAGGGCGCCGACGAGTGGTTCGAGATCCCCTTCGACGGCCGCCTCCTCGAGGCCTGCGCGGCCGGCCTCTCCCACGGGATCGCCGTGAGCGACGACAGCGGCCAGACCTGCAACGTCCACCCGGAAGCCGATCCCTCCGTCAATCCCAATCACACCTTCTACTCCCGCGAGCAGAACGGCTCCGGGCCCTTCCTGCTGGCGGCCGTCGAGCCCGCCCCCGCGGCGGCGGCCTCGCCCCTCCGCGTGGAGGCCGCCCCCTGGCCCGGCGGGGCCGACTTCGAGGCCGGCGGCCTCGAAGTGAGCTGGCCGGGGCCCCAGAATGACGCCGAATACGCCGCCACGCTGGGCTACCGGATCCGCCTGGGATCCGACGGGAAGGAACTCCGGGAACTGCCGCTATGGATGCCCCCTTCCCCGGCGCGGCCGGGAGGGCGCGCCCGGGCCCTCCTCCGCGGCCTGCCTGCGGGCGTGGCGGTGCGGGCGGAGGTCTCGGTCCTCACCCGGGGAGGCGCCATCGCGCAGGGGGGCTCCGCCTCGGGCCGTGTCTCCTCCAGGCTCGTGGCGCCGCCCCCGCTCGCCCTCCTGAAAATCGAGCGTCCCGCGGGCCCGCCGGGGCCCGTCTGGGCGATCCCCGACCTCTGCAAGGCCAATCCCGTCACGGGCAACGTCCTCGAGGAGGAGGGAGTCGAGTACGAGGGCAAGCCCGCCGGCAGGATCCGCGAGCGGAACCCCGTCTGGAGCGGCGCGGAGCGCGCGGTGACGCTCCCGGCCGCCCGCGGCGAGTGGGTCGCCTTCCAGCTCGTCTGCGAGGGCGCGGGGAGCCACACGATCACGCCCTCCGAGCTCAAGGGGACGGGCGGCGCGGCGATCCCCGCTCCCGGGCTCTCGCGCGCGTGGTACCACAAGGCGGGGAACGGCTGGTATGCGGATCCCCTCCTCCCCCTCAAGCCCGGAGAGCCCTTCTCGATCCCCGACGGGGCGAACGCCATCCCGGGACAGGCAAACCAGACGATCTACGTGGAATATTTCGTCCCCAAGGACGCCAGGCCGGGGCTGTACGCGGGCCGCCTCCAGGCGGAGGCCCAGGCGATCGACGTCCGCGTCGAGGTCGCCGACGCCCTCATCCCCGACGCGGCCCACTTCACCTGGTCGCTGAACGCCTATGGCCCCCCCGGCCGCGGCTTCGGGAACCCCGCGAGCGACGAGTTCCTCGCCGCGGAGCGCGCCTTCTACGCCATGGCCCACGCGCACCGCGCCACCCTGGCCGCCCTCCACTACAGCCACAGCGGCAACACCGACGAGGGGTGCGTCCCGCCCGTCGCGGGCCGCGGCCGCCAGATGAAGGTCTCGGACTGGTCCGCGTGGGACCGCCGCTTCGGGCCCCTCTTCGACGCGGGCGCCTTCCGCGGGACGCCGCGCGAAGGCGTGCCGCTCGACCACTTCTACCTGGCCCTCTGCGAGCACCACCCCACCCCGATGTCCGAGGGCTACAAGTGGAACAACCTGCGGTGGGAGGACCACTGGAAGGCCGCCGGTCCGATCGAGGAGGGCTTCAGCAAGGAGTACCAGGAACAGTGGATCGCGGTGGCCTCCGACTACCTCCGGCACATCCGCGAGAAGGGATGGAAGACCACCTTCCAGGTCTATCTCAACGACAAGTACTACTACAAGCAGTACGACCCGAAGCGCAAGCGCCCGGGCCGCGGCGTCTGCTTCTGGCTCCTGGACGAGCCGGCCCACGCCGACGACTACCTCGCGCTGGCCTTCTTCGGGCGGCTCCTCCGGCAGGCGCAGGCGGGCGACCGCGGCCGCCTGGTCTACCGCGTGGACCTCTCCCGGCCCCAGTTCGCCCGCGACACGCTGGACCGCGTGATGGACCTCGACGTCAGCGGCGGCTTCGCCGAGTACCGCCGGTTCCTCGAGGACTGGCGCGAGCGCCGGAGCCAGGCGAACTGGACCTACGGCGGCGCCCCCCCCTCCCGCGTGAGCGCGCTGGCGATCGACGCGCAGGCCCTGGACCTCTACAGCCGCGGCGTGGACGGCTTCGTCCCCTGGCTGGCGCTCGGGACCGACGAGGACTGGAAGTCCTTTTCCGAGACCAGCATCCTCTACACGGGCCGGCCCATGGGGATCAAGGGCCCGTGCGCCTCGCTCCGGCTCAAGGCCTTCCGCCGCGGCGAGCAGGACGTGGAGCTCCTGCGGCTCCTGGCGGCGAAGCTCGGGCTCCTCAAGGACGACCCCAACCGCCTGCGGATCGCCCGGCTCCTCTCGGGGACATTCCGGGGCACGAGGAAGACGGGCGCGCTCGACGCGGAAGGAGCGGTCACGGAGCTCATCGCCGGCCTCCGGGCCGAGGATCTCGAGGCACTCCGGACCTCTCTATTGAAGGCGCTCGCCCGATGAGGGGACTGCTGGCGGTCCTCCTGGCGGCCCAGGCCGCGGCCCCGGCGCAGGACCCTGAGGTGGGCGCCCCCCCGCCCGAGCTCAAGGCGGACGCCTGGTACAGGAAACACCTGAGCGCGGAGGGCCTGCCCATCCTCAGCTCTGAGAAGGTCAGCGACCGTGGCCTCCACGAGGCGCGGCGCATCGTCATGAGCATGCTCAAGAACCGGCCCGACCTCCTCAAGGAGTTGATCGGGGCCGGCGCCCGCGTGGTCGTCATGCACGAGACCGAGGTGACCACCGACGTGCCCGAGCACCGCGACCTCAAGCCCAAGGACTACTGGGACAAGCGGGCCCGCGGGCTGGGCGGCCGCATCACGAGCTGCGGCGAGGAGAACCTCTTCCAGCTCCCCGCCGACCGCTACCGCGGCGAGAGCATCCTCGTCCACGAGTTCGCCCACACGGTCAAGTCCCACGGCCTGGAGCGGCTCGACAAGGAATTCAAGCCCGCGCTCAAGGCCCTCCACAAGGCCGCACGGGACAAGGGCCTCTGGGAAAAGACCTACGCCGGGAGCAACGCGGACGAGTACTGGGCCGAGGCCGTGCAGGACTACTTCGACTGCAACCTGGAGAGCGCCCCGCCCAACGGGATCCACAACCACGTCAACACCCGCGAGGAGCTGAAGGCCTACGACCCGGACCTCTTCGAGCTCGTGGACCGGGCCTTCAAGCAGGCCGAGTGGCGCTGGGCGCCCCCCGGGCCCGAGGGCCCCGGAAAGCAGGGCTACGATCCCGCGAAGGATGCCGCGACGTCGGCCGCGGACGGGCCCCCGGCCAGCAGTCCCGAGCAATCCCGGCGGGTCTCGATGGCCTTCTTCACCGCCCCCGCCAGGGAGGCATCCCCCACGAGGTTCGCCCCCGCGAGGAGCCCGTCGCGGAAGACGAAGCTGAAATACTTCCCTCCCGCCTCGCCGGACACGGCGCGGTAACTGCCGTCGGGCGGGACGAACTGGCCGATGCTGAAGGTGTCGAGGCCGAGGACCTTCAGGGTGTGGGAGCGGGGCACGCCGCCGAACTCGACGTCGAGCCCCGCGGCGTTCATCCCCGCGATCCCGCCCTGGAACTGCGCCACGCACCAGTTCCCGTACAGGATCCCCAGGTGCTCCGCCAGGTCCCCCGCGGCGAAGACGTCCGGGGCGGACGTCCTCAGGCGGCCGTCCACCACCACTCCCTTCTTCACTTCCAGGCCGGCCTGCCGGGCGAGCCAGCTGTTGGGCCGGACGCCCGTGGCCAGGACGACGAGGTCGGCCGGGACCGTGCCGCCCTCATCGAGGAGCACGCCCGCCACGCGCCCCGGCCCCGCCATCTCCTTCGCGTGGACGGAGAAACGGACGCGGATCCCGAGCGTCCGGAGGTGATCGGCCAGGCGGGCCCCGGCGCGGGGATCGAGCTGGGCGGGCATCAGGGACCCGTGGCTCTCCAGGACGGTCACGTCCGCGCCCCGGCGGGCGAGGGCCCCGGCCGTCTCGAGGCCGAGCAGACCGCCGCCGACGCAGACGGCGCGGGCCCCGGGACGGGCCGCGGCGAGGACACGGTCGGCGTCCTCCACGTCGCGGAGACTGAACACCCCCTCGATCGCCGCGCCCGGCACGGGCGGGACGAACGGATGGGCCCCCAAGGTCAGGACCAGCCGGTCGAAGTCGACGCGCTCCCCGCCGCGCAGGTGCACGGCGCGGCCCGCCGCGTCCAGGCGCTCCACCTCGACGCCCCGCCGCAGTTCGATCCCCTGGTCCGCGTACCAGCCTTCGGGATGGAGAGGAAGATCCTCCCGGCGCACCTCCCCGGCCAGGTAGCGCGTCAGGTTGATCCGATAGTAGGGGATTGGGGTATCCCGGCTCAGGAGGCAAACGCCCGCGCGAGGGGCGGCCTTCCGGGCCGCCTCGGCGGCCGCGACGCCGGCGATCCCGGCCCCGACGATGACGATCCGGGCGGTCGAGCCGGCGGCGGGGGCGGTTTCTTCGGCGGCCGGTTCGAACGCCCCCCGCCCGGCGTCGCAGACCGGGCAGGCCTCCGGCGGCTCGGGGCCTTCGTGAACGTACCCGCACACGGTACAGCGCCAGCGCCGGGGCGCCGGGGCGGCGGCCGGCAGGACGGATTCCGCGTAGGGCTCGATCTCGGAGCCCGCCACGCCGCAGACGGGACAGCTCTCCGGCGGCTCCGGGCCGCGGTGGACGTATCCGCAGACGGGGCAACGCCAGGATGAAACGGGGGATCCCGGACTCACCGGATCTCCGCGAACTTGTCCTTCTTCGCCCCGCAGACCGGGCACGAGTCGGGCGCGCCGCCGACCTCCGTGTGCCCGCAGACCGGGCAGACGTAGATCGCCGCCGCCGGGAGATCCTTGCCGCCCTTCACCGCGGCCAGGGCCTCGCCGTACAGCCGGTGGTGCGTCTTCTCCACGGCCATGGCGTTCCTGAAGGTGGCCACCGCGGGCGCGTTCTTCTCGGCCTCGGCCTCCTTGACGAATCCGGGGTACATCTCCTGGAACTCATATCCCTCCCCCGCGACCGCCGCCTGGAGGTTTTCCACGGTGCCTCCCACTCCCTTCATGACGCGCAGGTGGGCATGGGCATGGACGGTCTCCGCCTCGGCCGCGGCGCGGAAGAGCTTCGCGACCTGCGGGAATCCGTCCGCCTCGGCCTTCTTCGCGAAGGCGAGGTATTTCCGGTTGGCCTGGCTCTCGCCGGCAAACGCCTCCTTGAGGTTGTCGGACGTGGGCATGGCGGACTCCTGAATGAAGGTTCGGAACACGAAAGCCGCCGAGGCACCCTAGTATAGCCCCCGATGACATGGAGTCAACGCAACGGGAGCGGTCACGCCCCGGAAGCGTCAGACCTCACCCCCGGATGCCTTCGACGAAAGGATCTTCAGGATCCAGGATCAGCCGGGCCTCCGCCGTGACGTGGGCGGACCCCTGGATCACGGGATGGATCTTCCCGTCGCGCACGGTCACCCAGGCCTCGAAGACGCTCCCCGTGATGCCTTCCTGGCGCCAGACCTGTCCCTCCTTGAGTCTGCCGTCCTCGAAGAGGCAGGCCACCTTGGCGCTCGTCCCGGTCCCGCAGGGCGAGCGATCGTAGGCCTTGCCGGGACAGAGGACGAAATTGCGGCCGTCCACGCCCGGCGTGGGGGACGGCCCGGAGATCTCCACGTGGCCGATCTCCCGGCCCTCCCCGCCCGCCACCCCCTGCCGGGCGAGGGCCTGACGGACGGCCCAGGCATGCGCGGTGAGGCCCTCCACGTTCGCCAGCGAGAGGTCCCGCGACGCATCGTCCACCAGGAAGAACCAGTTGCCTCCCCAGGCCACGTCGCCCGTGACGGACCCGCCGCCGGGGACCTGAACGGCCACGCCCTTCCGGTGCCGGTAGCTGGGGACGTTGGCGATCCGGACCCGGCCGGATCCCAGGAGGGAGGCGGTCACGACGCCCACCGGGGTCTCGATCCGGTGCTCGCCGGGGCCGATCCTCCCGAGCCGGGCGAGCGTCACGATCAATCCCATCGTCCCGTGGCCGCACATCCCCAGATAGCCCACGTTGTTGAAGAAGAGGACGCCCGCGGCGCAGGAGGGATCGGAAGGAGGGCAGAGCAAGGCGCCCACGAGGACGCCGGAACCGCGGGGCTCGTTCACCACGGCGGAACGGAAGGGATCGTGCTCCCTCCGGAAACGATCGAGGCGAGCGGACAGCGGCCCGCCGCCCAGATCGGGCCCGCCGGAGACCACGACCCGCGTGGGCTCGCCGCCGGTGTGCGAATCGACGACCTCGACGACCCTGCGCTCGCGCACGGAAAATCATCTTGGCTTGATCGGGGTTCCGATGTCAATTAGAATCCAGTCCGCGATGACCCTGGCGGCCTACATCCGGAAGGACCTCCGGGCGCGGATCCTCGGCGGCGAGGAGTCCGCCGGCCCCCTCACGCTGAGGGGCCTCGCGGACCGCTACGAGGTGAGCCTCACTCCCGCCCGGCAGGCCGTGGACGGCCTGGTCCGGGAGCGGCTCCTCCTCCGGAGGCCCAACGGGCGCCTGGAAATCAATCCGAACGCGCGCCCCTCCCCGGGTCGGCCGCCGAGGGTGGAGCGGCCTGAGCCCCCGCGGGACTGGGAGCGGGTGATCGGCCCGGACATCCTGCGCCGGAGCCTGCGGGGCGAGGAGCGGTTCTTGCGGGAGGAGGCGGCCGCGAAGCGCTACGGCGTGGGGCGGACGGTCCTTCGCCGCGTCTTCGGGCGGCTGGCGGGGGCGGGCCTGCTGGAGCACATCCCGCGGCGCGGCTGGCGGGTGCGGCCGCTCCGCCCGGAAGAGGTGGAATCCTACCTGCAGGTGCGGGAGGTCCTGGAACTCAAGGCCCTGGACCTCGCCCGCGAGAAACTGGTCCGGGCGGACCTGGAACGGATCCACGGGGACAACCGGCCGTCCGGCCCAAATCCCCGCGTGGACGGCGAACTGCACGCGTACCTCGTGGAGAAGAGCGGCAACCGCTACATCCAGGACTTCTTCCGCAGCCATGGCGCCTATTACACGACGCTCTTCCACTACGCCGCCATCGAAGCCCCGGTGGCGGCCCGAATGGCGCGCCGGCACCAGGCGATCCTGGAGGCGTTCATGGACGGGCGATGGGACAAGGCCCGCCGCCTGCTTGCGGAGGATGCCCGCGACCAGGCCCCCATCCTTCGGAAGATGATGGCCCACCTCGCCTCCCTGCCCCTGGAGAAGTGGCCGGACCTTCCCCTGCTGGAGGAGGGCGGACGGGTCCGCTGGGCCACGGAAACGCCTTAGTGCAACCTTGAGTCGCTCGTAATAAGTCACTTCCTTGCGAGCGACTCACCACGCCGTAGCGGCGGCCGCAACCGCCGCGAAGGCGGGTCCCCCAACCGTCTGCGATCCAACGACATTCACGGCCCATCCGCCTTCGCTCGCTGCGGCGAGCTTCGGCGGGATGAGTCCGCCGTAAGGAAACAAATTATTACGGCGGACTCAACCTTCTGGTTGTCCCACGCTCAAGGCTAAGCCCAGATTCATCCCCCGAATAAACCCCGACCGGTAGTGCGCACCGGAAATCGAGGGGTTCCTCCGTAATCCGTTCGCCGGAACACCTTGCGAAATGTCGCTTTAAAGCGACATCGAACGGATGCCGCAACGCCGCCGGGCCGGCCGGCGTATTACGGGCAGTGAGCCCCTTCGTGATCCTCTTCCTGTCCCTCGCCCCGGGCCAGGAAACCGCCGCGCCGAAAGTCAGGGTCGCGGCGGAGGAGACGGTCGCCACTTGCGGCGATCCCAAGAACGGGGCCGGCTGGACCTGGTGCTACGGCGCGCCCCTCATCACGCGG
>CAYNDR010000081.1:0-11542 GCA_964395295.1 uncultured Planctomycetales bacterium | reverse complement strand
CAGGCTCGCGGCGGGTTTTTTGTTTGACGCTACGGGGACCACCGAGATCTACACTCGCAGCACACTCTTCCCCTACACGACGCTCTTCCGGTCTGGCGGCGGCCGCGTCTTCGCCAGCATCATGGAGGTCGGCGAGGGAGTGGCGCCCCTCTGCAACACCCGGCCGCGCGTCTTCGAGCGGGGCGCGGACGGCTGGAAGCTCCTCTGGGCGCCCCGCGACTTCCTCGAGCGCGAGCCCGCCCCGGTCGCGGCGTCCCGAGACGGCCGGCTTTTCATCTCCCTCAATCCCCTCCTGGATGCCTCGAAGGCGCGGCAGGGTCCGAGCCGGCCGCACGTCCTCCGCCTCCTGCCGGGCGAGCCCGCCGAGCTGGCCCCTTCCTGGCCCGCCGGCGCGCGGTTCAGCGAACACTCCTACCGCGGCTTCGCGGTGGACGGCGCCCGCGGCGGCATGCTCCTCCTCAACCAGGACGTGGCCGACCTCGACAAGACGGCCTGGGTCTTCATGGACGCGAAGGCCCCGCCCGCCTCCGGGGGAATCCGCTTCCCGATCCGCGCCTGCTACCCTCAGGCCTGCCTCCGCGACCGGGCCGCCCACGTCCTGGCCATCGGGGACATCGTCGAGCCGGTCGAGGAATGGAGGAAGTTCAAGTTCGAGAAGAGCCAGCGGAAATGGGACTACGTCTTCCGGCGGCTCTTCTACGCGACGACCCCGGACCTGACGAAGAAGGACTTCGGGGCTCCCCTCGAGATCGAGACGGTCGAGGCGAAGGGAGGACACATCCAGAACCTGGACCTGTGGCTGGACGCCGCCGGGGACGCGCACGCCCTCTACATCGTTCAGCCCTCCGTCCAGCCGCTCCGCGACCGGTACTTCCCCGAGGCCAGGCTGAGGCACACCCTGGTCCACGCCGTGATCCGGAAGGGCGCCGTGGAGGCCCGCGAGACGATCGCGGAGGGGGGCGAGGGATTGCCGGACCCGTCCCCCTCCTGGGCCCGGTTCCACTCCGCGCCAGGGGGGCGGCTCCACGTCCTGTGGATCAGCCAGGGGAAAATGCGGATGGCCCGGCTCCTGCCCACCCGGACCCCGCCCGCAGAGGTGCCGTTGATGGAGCCTCTGGGCGTCTTCTTCACGGCCGCCGAACGCGGCGGATCGGAACCCTCGGCGACGGTGGACGTGCTGGGAGCGTCCTCGAAGGATTACGGGACGATCCGGTACGCGCGGCTCCTGCTGGGACCGTAGCCCCCGCTACTTCGCCGTCCCCTTCAACGGCTTGATCTTGATGCTGCGGTACCAGACCGTCTGGCCGTGGTCCTGCAGGCCGAGGTGGCCCGCCTTGGCCATGTCCTTGTAGGCGGTGTCGAACTTGTTCTTCGTCCCGTCGGGGTTCTTGTGGGCCTCCGTCCACTTGTTGAGGTCCGCGTCGATGATCGGCTTCTCGTTGAGGACCACCTTGAGGCTGTTGCCCGCGAAGGTGATGACCATGCGGTTCCACTCGCCGGGGGCCTTCTCGGCGAAGACGCTCGGCTCAAGGCAGTCGTAGACCGATCCCGTGGAATGCTTGCTCACCTTCCCGTCCCTCGAGGGAGTCGCGACCTGGATCTCGATCGATCCCTGGAGCCAGTTCTCCTCTCCCTTGGGCGAACGCAGGAAGATGCCGCTGTTGGAGTTGTCGCCGACCTTGTACTCGAGGTCGAGCGTGAAGTCGCCGAACTTCTCCTTGGTCCAGAGGTTCCCGCAGCCCTTCTGCCAGGCGAGGACGCCCTCCTCGACCTTCCACCTGTCGGCGGGAGGCTTCTGCCAGGCGTCCAGGTTCTTCCCGTCGAAGAGGGTGACCCAGCCCTGCTGGGGATCGGGCGCCCCGGCCAGGGCGGACAAGGCCAGCGCAAAGGCGACAAGACGGCTCATGGACGTTCCTCCGATCAAGTCTACTTGCCCTTCTTCCAGGGGACGTCTCCCATCACCCACTGGATGGCCGGGAGGAGATGCTTTTACTTGGGCGCGGGCCGGGCCTTCGCCTCGCCGGGGGAGAACGAGAGGACGGCCAGCCCCGCCAGCGCCACCCTGAAGGCCGAAGTCCAGAAACGCCCCATGGCATCCTCCGCGTATGGACGAACCCCGCCGTGTTTGAACGACATTACGGGAAACGGGTTCCCCGTTCAAGCAATTGGAGGGCCGCCCGCCGGCCGGACCAGCTGGAAACTGCAGAGGCACGCCTCGATCCGGCCTTCCGGGGCGCGCACGAGGGCGCCCTTGGGATCCACGGAGATGATGAGGTGGTCCTCCTTGAGGCCCAGGGCTTCCAGCCCGGCGCCCAACAGCCTCCGGCGCTTCTGCTCCAGCCGCTCCTTCGCCTGGGCGGGGGTCAGCAGGCCGCGGAGGCGGGCCTGTTCGGCGTTCACGCCCCTGTAGTAGTCGCCGTCCTTGTGGGCCAGCATCTCGTCCGGGCCGTTCCAGAAGCCCCAGACGGAGATGTAGTCGCGGTCGGCCCTCAGGACCGGCTCGCCGGAAGGGGTCAGGAGGCGGCGGTGGCTGAAGATGCGGCTCTCGTCCACGGCGCGGGATTCCTCCGGGGCCTGATGCCCGGTCATGTAGATCGCCCGGGGGTAGATGGTGAGGATGCCCTGCCGGCGCAGGTGGAGCGCGTAGGCGAACTCCTCGAAGGGGCTGTTGAAGCCGTATTGCCGGATCCTTCCCGCCTCGGGGTGGTCCGCCGGGACGTCGGGGATTTCCCCCACCCGCGAGACGCGCCAGACGAGGTGGATGTTGTCCTTCGAACGGGTGTAGAAGACCTGGTTCTCCTCCGAGAGCCGGACGTGCGGGGTCTTGCGCCAGCGCTCGGGGAGGAAGTAGTCGAAGAGGACGGGGTCCTTCCCCACGATCCAGAGGAGGCCTCCCGTGCTCTCGGCGTGGCCGAAGACGTAATCCACTCCAAGGATGCCGGCGGGCTTGAGGTGCTCGGGGAACGGGACCTGCTTGTCCGCGAACCGGTCGCGCTGGCGCACGAGGTACTGGCTCCGCCGGGAGGCCTTGACCGCCGCGTCGTACTCCTCCGTGCGCTGGAGGAGCTCGAAGTCCACGAGGCGGTAGGAGACCTCCCCCTCCTCCCGCCGCAGGCCCCCGTCCTGCGGAAAGACGATGATGTGGTGGGGCTTCATGTCCAGGA
Source organism: uncultured Planctomycetales bacterium (assembly GCA_964395295.1). Taxonomy (GTDB): domain Bacteria; phylum Planctomycetota; class MHYJ01; order MHYJ01; family JACPRB01; genus CAYNDR01. Next base: position 8,378 of record CAYNDR010000081.1, on the reverse strand, counting down.
CGCGGAATCCCTTGGCCCGGATTTCGTCCGTGGCCCGGACCGTGAGCGGCGCGACCTCCGCCTCGGAGAGCCGGCCCGCCTCCTGGGCCTCCACGGCGTCGATGCCGTAGATCCAGGCGTAGACGAGGATGTAGTCGCGGAGGATGTCGATCTCGATCCCGGGGTGCCGGGCGACCTTGCCGGCGATCTTCTGCTCGGAGCGGCCGGTCTGCCAGAGCTGCATCCGCTCGGGGGGCACGTAGACGGCCAGGGGGATCATGGGATTGACCTTCACCCCGGCGGGGCCGTGCTCGCTCAGCCGCAGTTCCTCGACCAGGGAGAACTCCTCGAAGGGGCTGTTGAACTCCGCGTTGAGGACCTTGTAGATGACGTTGGTCTCCAGGGGCACGTCCTGGCCCACGCGGGAGTACTTGACCACGAGGTCGATGGCTCCTCCGCCGACCTCGCGGGTGGGGACCTTGTAGATGGCGCTGGTGCCCTTGAGGCGCCGGCGATGCGGCACGAACCAGTCGGGGGCGTACCAGTTCTCGGGCTTGAGGTGCTCGAGGTAGGGCATGCCGTGGGCCGTGAGATACAGCTCGCCGCCGTCGACGGTGCGCACGTGGATGTAGTTGACCCCGAGGACGCGGACCAGCAGGGCGTCGGGGGGCAGTTGGGGGATGTGCTGGAGGGGCGCAAGGTCGCGCGGCTCCGCCCGGCCCGTCTGTTCCTCCATACGATCCATTTTACGGTAATGGCCGAGGGACATCCACAGCGGCATCCATCCCGCCGAGAACCGGTGCCTTTCGGGCGGTTCCAAAGTTATAATTGCCTTCGGGATCCATCCGCCTGAAGCCATGGCGCAGACGCTCGAAGAAAGGCTCCGCGAGGCGCTGTCCCGCCCCGACGACGACGGGCCGGTCGGGAAGGCCGTGGAACTCCTCCTCGACCATGCGGCCCGCGCCGCCGTCAGCGACATCCACCTCAATCCCACGGCGGAGGGCCTCGACGTCTTCTTCCGCCTGGACGGGGTCCTCCAGCGCGAGGCCCGCGTCGACCCCGCCTGGTCCGAGCGCTTCATCGGGAAGGTCAAGGTCCTCTCGGGGCTCCTGACCTACCGGAAGGACATCCCCCAGGACGGGCAGATCCCGGCCGGACAGGCGGGCGGGAAGACCGACGTGCGGGTCTCCATCTTCCCGACCATCCACGGGGAGAAGGCCGTCCTGCGCTTCTTCCTGCACGGCGCGGAGAAGTTCGACCTGGACCGGCTCGGATTCGCCCCGGCGACCGTCCAGCGGCTCCGCGCCGCGATCCGCCGCCCCGACGGCGTGGTCCTGCTCACGGGCCCCAGCGGGAGCGGGAAGACCTCCACCATCTACTCGCTCCTCCGCGAGATCGTCCAGCCCGCCGGCCAGCCCCTGCGCCACGTGGTCACGATCGAGGACCCCGTGGAGCACGTCCTCCCGGCCGTCACCCAGACCCAGGTCAATCCCCCCGCGAACCTCACGTTCGCCTCCTCCCTGCGATCGATCCTCCGCCAGGACCCCCAGGTCATCATGGTCGGCGAGATCCGGGACCGCGAGACGGCCCGCGTGGCCATGGAGGCGGGGCTCACGGGGCACCTCGTGATCAGCACGATCCATTCGGGCACGGCCGCGGGGGTCGTGGTCCGCCTCCTCGAGATGGGGATCGAGACGCACGTCCTCACGGCCGCCCTCTCCTGCATCCTCGCCCAGCGGCTCGCCCGCCGCCGCTGTCCCCGATGCACGGACGGGTGCCCCGACTGCCACGGCACCCGCTTCCTGGGCCGGCAGGTCTTCGCGGAACTCCTGGAGGTCAGCGACTCCCTCCGGAAGATCATCTCCGGCCGCCCCCCGCGCGCCGCCATCGAGGAGGCGGCCGTCTCCCAAGGCATGGTCCCCCTTCGCCGGGAGGGCGAACGGCTCGTGCGGGAGGGGATCACCACGGAGGAGGAACTGCAGAGGGTCCTGGGGTAGGGCGGCGCATTCCCCGGCACAGGGGACCGGATGGGGCGTCCAATGAACGGGCCGGCCATGAAACCGTATGCCGCCGTTTTCCTGTCCCTGTGCCCCGCCTTCGCGGCCGCCCAGGAGGCTCAGGTCTCGGGACATGCCGGCTGGGAGGGACATTACCAGCCCGGGGACTGGACGCCCGTCGTCGTCGACCTCGACAATCCCGGGAAGGCGCAGGACGTGCATATCCTCGTCTGCTGGGGATCCCCCGGCACGATCCAGCCTTCCGCGAAGCCCGCGTACCGGACGCTGAAGGGGAGATGCGGGCCGACGCACCGGATCCCCGTCGCGATGCCGGCCAACTCGCGGAAGAGTTTTTCCGTGACGCTCCTGGCGCCGGGCCAGGAGAACCTGAGCGTCTGGGCCTTCGCGGCGACCCCCAAGGGAAAACACCTCTCCGTCAGGGAACTCCCCGCGCGTCCCCTGGAGCCCCGGAAGCGGCTCCTGGCCGTCGCGGGCACGGACCGCCCCCACGGGCTCGACCTCTCCGGCATCGAGAGGGCCTGGGTCCAGCCCGACCGCCTCCCGGAAGACTGGCGGGGCTACGCCTCCCTCGACGCGCTCCTGTGGCTGGACGCGGACGCCGCGGGCTTCCGCTCGCAGGCCCAGATCGACGCCCTCAAGGCATGGGTCTCCAGCGGAGGGCATCTCCTCGTCGCCCGCGCGAACACCGCGGGCCTCTCGGGCACGTTCCTGGCCGACCTCCTGCCCGTGACCCTCGGCGGCATCATCGAGGTCGAACACCTGGACGCCCTGGGTCCTCCGGGCGCCCGGGGACCCGAGGGCCGGGCCGTCATCCTCCAGACCGCCGTGCGGCCGCGAGGCCGCCCCCTCGTCCTCCAGGACTCGACGCCCCTGATCGTCGAGGCGACGCAGGACGCCGGGAAGGTGACGTTCCTGGCTTTCGATCCCGCGAAGCCCCCCTTCAGCCGATGGACGACGGGCCCGGAAGTCTGGAACTGGATCCTCGGGCCGGCCCCCGAGGCCCCCCCGGAATCCCGCGACGGATCGCGCGTCCCACGCCTGATCGGATCCGACGCCCTCACCCGGGCCTCCGTCCACTTCCACGGCGTCCTGGCCCCCGCCATCGGCAGGCTCTTCGGCGTCATCGTCCTCTTCCTGGCCGTCACCGGCCCCGCGGATTACCTCGTGCTCCGTTGCCTCCGCAGGCTCGAAGCCACGTGGATCACCTTCCCCGCCTGCGTCCTGGCCTTCACCGCCTTCATCCTGGTCTCGGGCGCGGGCTTCATGCGGAACGCCATCTGCCAGAGGGAGATCGCCGTGGTGGACCATTACCTGGACACCGGGTTCACCCGGCGCCGGGCGATCGAGGCCCTCCTGGCGCCGAAGGACATCTCCCTCTCCACCCCGGATGCCGAACCGATCAGCTCGAACTTCCTCGTGCAAGGAGTCCTCGCCGGCGACTCCGGAGAGCCCACGGGCGCGACCATCCATCATGACCCGGCGATCCATGTGCGGGACTGGAGCCTCCGGCGCGGGGCGACCGGGCTGGCCCTGGCCGATTCCTGCTCGAAGGAACCCTCCCCCCTCACGTTCACGGTCGAGGAGGCCGGCGAGCAGGGAGTTTTGGTGGCCTTCCGCAACAGGATGGAAGCGGACCTCACCGGGGCGGTCCTCCTCACGCCCGCCGGGGTGTACGACCTGGGCGAGATCCCCAGGGGCGTGAACACGTTGAGAGGCCGCCTCTGCCATCCCACCCCCCAGGACTACCCCCGGGCTCAAATGTATGGCCGCTTCTCCCTCCCCGACCGTGCCGTCAGCCCAGACTCCCACAAAATCGCCCCGCCGATCTCCGTCGCCGAGTACATGAACGCCAACACGAGAGGCGCCTTCCACGCCCTGCCGGAATCCACGATGGACGCGATCATCGCCCGCCTCCTGGCCGCCCTGAGTTTCCGCAAGGCCTCGGGCAACGAGCCCCAGAACCGGCTCACCGGCTTCGCCCGGGGCCTGGACGCGACCCCCTGGATATCCGAGGAAAAGGGCCTGGTCCTCCTCGCCTGGGCGCGGGGGCTGGAACGGCCCGTGGCCTTCGATCCCGTGCCGGGCCAGCGCAATTCGGTCGTCCTCCTGCGGTTCTTCCAGAGGCGCCGGGAATGATCGAAATCAGGAACCTGACCAAGTTCTACGGCTACCGGAAGGCCCTCGACGGCCTCAGCCTGACCGTCGAGGAGGGGGACATGTTCGGCCTCATCGGCCCGAACGGCGCGGGGAAGACCACGCTCATCCGCATCCTCGCCACGATCCTCAAGCCCACCCACGGCACCGCCTCCATCCACGGCCTCGGCATCAGCCGCGACGTCCAGGCCGTGCGCCGGATCACCGGGTACATGCCCGACTTCTTCGGGGTCTACGAGGAGCTCAAGGTCCGGGAGTACCTCGACTTCTTCGCCTGCCTCTACGGGCTCCGCGGGGGCAAGCGCAGGGCCGCGGTGGACGGGGTCCTCGATCTCGTCGACCTCACGAAGAAAGGAGACGCCCTCATCGCCTCGCTGTCCCGCGGCATGCAGCAGCGGCTGGGCCTGGCGCGCGTCCTGGTCCACGACCCCAAGGTCCTTCTGCTCGACGAGCCCGCCTCCGGCCTGGATCCGCGGGCGCGGATCGAAATCCGCGCGCTCCTCAAGGAACTGCGCAAGATGGGGAAGACGATCCTCATCTCCTCCCACATCCTGGCGGACCTCGCGGACCTGTGCAATAAAATAGGTCTGATCGAGAAGGGGAAGCTCCTCTACGCCGGCGGCCTGAAGGAGACCATGCTGAAGGTCCAGCGCGACGACGTCTGGATCGTGGAGGTCTTCGACGAGCCGGACCGCGCCCGCCAGGTCCTGGAGCGGCACCCCTTCGTCGAGTCCGTCGCCGTGACGGACGGCCAGCTCCGCGTCCGGCTGAGGCCGGACCACCGCGAGGTCCATGCCATCCCCCAGGCGCTCATCCAGGAAGGCCTCCGCCTGAAGCTGTTCAAGGCCGAGGACGTGACCCTGGAGGACGCCTTCCTCAAGCTCACGCGGGGGGACGTCACATGATCCGGGCCGCGGACCTGGATCCCCTGATGGTCAAGGAGCTCCAGGGCCTCTCGCGCGGGTGGGCCACCCACGCGGGCCGGCTGGCCTACGTGGGATTCGTCGGCATCATCCTCTACCTGTTCCAGCGCGCGGCCGCCGGGCCCTCCGTCTGGCTGTCCCCCTCCGAGTACGCCGACCTCGGCCGGAGGCTCTTCGATTTCTTCTTCTGGCCCAACCTCCTGCTGGTCACGCTCGCCTCCATCCTCGCGGCGGCCGACATGGTCACGCGGGAGGTCCGCTCCCGGACGCTGGGGCTCCTGCTCCTCTCGCCCTGCACGCCCCTCCGGATCGTCTTCGGGAAGTGGAAGGCGGCCATGGCCCAGGTCCTGACGCTGGTCTTCTGCGGGGCCCCCGTGGCGGCCATCTGCCTCTACCTGGGCGGCATCGGATTCGCGGAGGTGGCCCGGAGCCTCTCCATCATGATCTCGATGGCCGCCCTGGGGGCCGCCTTCGCGGTCCGGTACTCGGCCAAGCACTCGACCCCCACCCGGGCCTTGCTGGTTTCGGTCCTGATGCTGGCCGTGTACTCGATCCCGTGCGCCCCTTTCTTCTTCATCATCCACCTGATCACGGGGACGTGGAACCTGAGGGAGGGGCGGCGGTTCCTCGTGGTCGTCCTCTTTTCCCTGGCCGGCGGGGCCACCTGCGTCCTCCACTACCTCACCCCCCCCCTCCACGCGGCGCTCAACGTCTACAACGCCCATCCCGGGTGGGAGCACTCGTGGATCGCCGCCGCCCTCTTCTCCTTCGGCACGGCCTGGCTCGTCCTCCGCGCGGCCGCCCGGCAGATCGACGGCCGCGCGGCGGCCCTCGCGGACCTCGACGCGCCATCGATCGACCCGGTCCTGCAGGACCCTTTCCCCCGCCTGCGCCTGCCGGGGCGGCGCCGCCAATCCCGCCGGGACCAGGTCTGGGAGGACCGCCCGCTCCTCTGGAAGGAACTGGCCACCCGCGCCGCCACCCGGGTGAATCCGAGCCTGAAGCTCGTCGTCTTCATCTTCCTTCTGCTCTTCATCCTGCTCATGGTCGTCGCCACCCAGGGACAACTCATCGAACCGGCCTTCTTCTTCTGGGGCCTCTTCCTCCTGCTGAGCCTGCTCCTGGGCTCTTCCCTGTTCGTCCACGAGAAGGAGGCGAGGAAGTTCGAGATGCTGCTCTGCGCGCCGATCACGCCCTGGCAGATCGTCCGGGCCAAACTCCTGGCGGGGCTCGTCTCGCCGGAATCGAGGCGCGTCCTGGTCCTCTGGGCCCTCACGGTGCTCGGCTGGACGTGGTGGACGGGGCTGTCGGGGATCCTGATGTGCGCCGCCACGTCGGGGCTCTTCCTGGCGTTCGCCTACGTCCTGGGCGCCCTGGCCTCCCTGCGCGCCCGGACGATGCCCGGCGCCTTCATGTTCGGCGCCGGACTGCTGTGCGCCCTCCTCGTCTTCCCCCTCTTCATCCCGTACTCTCATGGGCCCTCCCAGGCCCACCCGGCCGAACTCCTGGCCTTCTTCAATCCCCTCTGGGTCCTCCGTCCCTTCATGGAGACGGACAGCCGCCGGGAGGCCCTGGCCGAGGTCCTCCCCGGGTTCCTGATCTATGGCGTCTACTACGCCACCCTCATCCCGTTCATGATCCTGTACATGGTCCGCAGTTTCGGCCGCGTCGCCGGCGGGAGCCGGGCCTAGAAGCGCGTCCAGTCCTCCTTGAACGTGTGGTAGAGGGGCCGGCTGAGCCTCAGGTTGCTGCCTTCCTTGGCCGCCAGCTGAACGAGCTGTCCCATCGCGCGCCTGCCCTGCTCGCGGCCGGCCCAGCCGCAGGCGCCCCCGCAGCCCCGGATGTCCACCAGCTCCGGATCGTTGAGCTGGTCCACCAGCAGGAGATCGCCGGGGCGGAACCTCGAGGCGTCGGCGACCGCGATGACGGCGGAGCCCTTGGCGCAGCCCCCGACGATCTTCGTCTTGATCTCGTTGTCCCAATTGCAGATCGCGATGATGTGTTTCTTCGTGGCCTCGTTGATCAGCCGGGTCTTCCCGGGACCATCGCCCCGCAGGGCCAGGCCTTTGCCGATGCGCAGTTCGTCCGTCAGCCGGTAGGTCCCTTTGGGCACGTGGACGGCCTTCCCGGCGGGGCAATCGTCCAGGGCCTTCTGGATCGCCGCCGTGTCGTCCGCCCGCCCGTCGCCCTTGGCGTTGTAGGGGGCACTCATGACGCTGGCGAAGACCGGATAGGCAGGAACTCCTCCCGGGATCCCCGGCCTCCACTCGATGCGGCGGTCCTCGGGGATCACGCCGGCTTCCCTGTCCTGAGCCATGGCCGGGTCCGGCACGCCTGGGCCCGCCACCGCCACGGCCAGCAGGAGGGCCGCCGCCTTGGCCCTCGCGCAGGATGTCGTCATGGCTGTCCCTTTCTTCCAGGATTTTCCTGCGGGCCGGGACCGGCCATCGCTCCCCCCGTCGCCGGCGCGCCCGGCCAATCGCCCTCGTCCTCCGGATTCACGGAAGAGGATTCACTTCGATCGCTTCGCATGCGACGCGGCCCTTCTCGACCGAGAGGACCAGCCGGTCCCCCTTCGCCTCGCCGATCCAGCCCACCAGCGTGCGCTGGCGGTTGATGCAGAGGTCCAGGAGGCGGTCCTTGAGGACGATGTCCAGGGTGAACGGGCGGTCGAGGCCCTCGACGCCGCTCAATTTCGACGCGCCCGCCACGGCCACGCGCCGCTCCGCGGGCAGGATGCGGATCTCGTTCCCGCGGGGATCGGCGTCGGACGCCCTCAGGTTGAGGATCAAGGGGCCGGCGCCGCCCTCGACGCGCAGGCGGATGCGGGCGTTGGGCGGGAGGGGGGAGAGCGCGGCCGCCGCGCGCCCCTCCGGCGCGTCGAGGCGGACCGACCGGCCGTCGCCCGTCGCCCCGCCCTCCACCGCCTTGAATTGAAGCGCGGCCGCCTCCCCTCCGCGGGGGATCATCTCGGGGACGAACGCACTGCCCAGGGTGCCGTCGGGATTCTGGACCAGCTCCCGGAAGACGGCCCAGCCGGCGTAGCCCCGCGGCCAGACGCTGGCGGTGGCGATGCGGCGGTTGCCCGTGAAGGCGGCCGTCTTGATCACGCGGGCGGCCCCGCCATCGATCACCTCGACCGGCGGCTTCACCCACGGGCCCAGCGGGTCCTTCCACAGCAGCATGAAGCAATGGCCGAAATCCTTCATCAGGAAGTACGGATTGCGGCTGAGCGGTTTGTGCTCGATGGGCACGAGCGGGATGTACAGGTTGATCAGCGCCGCCAGCATGTAGATGAAGAAGA
>CAYNDR010000080.1:5756-19989 GCA_964395295.1 uncultured Planctomycetales bacterium | reverse complement strand
TTCCTGGCGTGCCGCGGCCGCGGACGCCGCCCGGCCCCGCCGGTCCGGCCGCCGCCGGCCGCCGCGGCCCCCAAGATCCCCGAACCGCCCGTGGAGAAGCCGCCCGTCCCCCAACCCCCCGGGCCCTCCGAGGAGAAGCGGACCGCCTACCGGGGCTACATGACGGCGGCGGACATCGCGAAGATTTCCGAGGACTGGTCCCGCGTGGCGGAGGCATGCGCCAAGGCGGAGGCGAACGCCCAGGCGCCCGAAGAGGTCCGCGCGGCGCGCGACCTGGCCGCCCTGGCCGCACAGCAGAAGGACTGGGCCGCCGCGCGCCGGGCGGAGAAGGAAGGGACGCTGGACGACGCGATCGCCCTGGCGGACAAGGCCGCCTCCGCCCGCGAGCCCCCCGCCCCGCTCTCCGAGTACATCGCCGCCCTGAAGGCCCGCAAGAAGACTCTCGAGGAACGCGCGGCGCGCAGGCGCGACTTCGGCCAGTGGGCCGGGCAGGCCCGCGCCGAGAAGGACCCCACCGCGGCCCTCGCCCTCTGGAAGCGCGCGGAGACCCTCGCCGACGAGGCCGCCGACCGCGAGGAGGCCGGGAAGCGGATCGAGGAACTCTCCTCCCGCCTGGCCTCCCTGGAGATGGAGAAACGCCGCGAGGCGGTCCTCAAGGAGGGGGAGTCGCTCCTCAAGGAAGGCCGCCTGGACGAGGCGGCGGCCCGGTTCGCGGAGGCCGCGCGGCTGAAGGAGGGGGACGCGGCGGCCCGGGACGGCCTGGCCCGCGTGGAGGCCGCCCGCGCCCGGAGGGAGTACGACGCCGCGATGGCCGACGCCCGCGACGCCGAGGCGAAGAAGGAGCCGGCCCGCGCCAAGGCCGCCTACGAGCGCGCGCTCAAGGCCCGGCCCGGCGACCCCGCGGCCTCGGACGCCTTGAAGGGATTGGACGCCCGGTTCATCCCCGACCGCATCGCCTTCTTCGTGGACGGATTCGGGAAGGTCCGCATGGAATTCGCGCGGATCAAGGCGGGGAAGTTCACGATGGGCCGCCCGGGGGGCGCGGGCAACGAGAAGCCCCGCGCCGTCACGCTCACGAACGACTTCTGGATGCAGACGACGGAGGTGACCCAGGCGCAGTGGAAGGCGGTGATGGGCGAGAACCCCTCCCATTTCAAGGGCGACGACCTCCCGGTGGAGAGCGTGTCCTGGGAAGACTGCCAGGCCTTCCTGGGGAAGATCAACGAACTCAAGCCGGGCGAGGCGGGCGGAAGGAAGCTCGACCTCCCCACGGAAGCGGAGTGGGAGTACGCCTGCCGGGCCGGATCGCCGGGCCAGTGGTGCTTCGGGGAAGAGCCGGGGAAGCTGGACGAGTACGGGTGGTACGGCGGGAATTCGAAGGACAGCACGCACCCCGCCGGCCGGAAGAAGGCGAACGCGTGGGGCCTGCACGACATGCACGGAAACGTGTGGGAGTGGTGCCGGGACTGGTACGCCGACGCCGCGGGGGCGGCGGAAAATCCCGCGGGCCCCCCTTCGGGCAAGTACCGCGTCCTGCGCGGCGGGGGCTGGACCATGGACCTGATGGTCGGCCACACCCCGGACCGGCTCTGGTATGGCCCCGCAAGCCGACACAACTACGTCGGCGCGCGGTTCGTCCTGCGTTAGGGCGCCACGAAAGCCCTTCCCTGGGTCCCCTCCCCGAAGATCTCCTCGTCGTACATGAGCCCCGCCCACGCCGGCAGTACCGTGAACTTCCCGGCGAACGAACAGCGCATCCGGTACCGGAGCGTCCGCGGCGTCCCGTCCAGCGACCGCAGGAAGAAGATCGCCTTCTCGAAGCGCTCCTCGAACCGCGCGAACTCGCCCTCGCCCGATCCCCGGATGACCTCCGCCCCCGCGGGGATCGGCGAAAGCGCCATGACGTAGTCCACGGCCTGCTTCGAGCTCACCGTCACCGTGGCCGTCACCTCGTCCCCGACGCGCTGGGACTCCAGCGGGCGGTCGTACTCGACCCTGACGCTCATCCCCTCCGCGGCGCCGGCCGCGGGCCCCTCGTCCAGGACCTGCATCACAAGCTCGACGTCGAACTTGAAGTCGGATTGCGCGTCGCCCTTCTCGAACCGGAGCGACTGCGGGCCCGGCCTCACCCCGGCGAAGTGGGCCTCGAACCGGCTCCGCAGGGGATTGTTGAGGTCGACGAGAATCTCCCGGATCTCGCCCGGGCCGAGCCGGACGCCGACCTTCTTCGGGAGCGCCGGGCCCTCCGCGCCCCCCGCGTCGCCGCCCACGGCGCCGGCCAGCACTTCAAGGTTTGTGGCCTGCAGGAGAGCGGCGATCGCCACCGCCGTGTCCTTGGTCGAGCGCCAGCGGTTGCCCTGCCTCTGGGCCAACAGCCACCCGGCCGCCTTCGGGATGAGATCGTTCTTCGGATCGATCGCCGCGAGCGCCTGGATCGCGTAGGCCGTGGTCTCGATCGAGACGTTGTCCCATTTGTAGTACCAGTCCGCGGTCTCCCAGTGGTCGTCCTTCGCGCGGCCGGCCAGCTTCCCGGCGACATCCCTGGCCTCCGGGCGGCCCGCCTTGTGGAGCGCGAGCGCCAGGAGCGCGTGGGCATAGGGGGAGAGATTCTCCGCCGCGGCCAGCAGGCGGTCGGTCTCCTCGCCCGTCACGTACGCCTCGTAGGCCAGCCGGTTGAGGTCCTTCTCCTCTTTGGCCATCGCGGCGAGGCGCTCCCGGCCCCGCTTGAGCGCCACCGCGTCCACCCGGAATCCCAGCCGCGCGCACTCCGAGAGCCCGTGGACGGCGCACGCGGTCATGAAAGGATCCTCGTGGTCCTTGTCGAACCAGCCCCAGCCCCCGGAGGGCCGCTGGAGCGCCATGAGCCGGTCCGTGCCGGCCCGCATCATCGCCTCGAACGAGGCGTTGAATTTGTCCGTGGGGATGCCAAGCCTCTTGAGCACGTCGGCCGTGAGCACGTTTGGCACAAACTTGGCCAAGGTCTGCTCGGTTCAGCCGTAGGGATATTGGTTCAGGTACCGCAGGGCGTCCAGGAGCTGTGAAAGGCTCCCGCGCCGGGGGTGGACCTTGACGACGAGGCCCTGAACGCCCTCGGGGGCGGTGAAGGAGAAGGAGCCGCCTGTCTCCGCCTTCCCGCGCTGGGTGACCACGCGCTCGCGCCCGGGGCGGCGGACCGGGACGATCCGCTCCATCGCGTCCTCGTATCGGCCCGCCCGCGCGCTGGCCAGGAGCCGCAGGCCCTTCGGGTCGTCGGCGCGGACCCGCCAGGACACCGACGCCGGACGGTCGACGGGCACGGTCGCGGAATGCTCGACCGTCGATCCCTCCAGGCGCACGGCCGCCGCCAGGGCGAACTTCGTGTAGTTGAAGAGGTCCGCGCGGATCTCGATCTCGTCCCCCAGGACGGCGAACTCGGGGCCCTGGACCTTGACGAAGAAGGGCTGGCGGGTCTCGATCCGCGCCACGGCCTGCCCCACGGCGCCGCCCTTCGTCACGCCGCGGGCCGTGAGGCGCGTGGTCGTGATCGTGTCGGGGATCTTGAAGGAGATCCGAGCCTCGCCCTTCTCGTCGGTGACGAGCTCGGGCGCCCAGAAGGCCGTGTCGGGGAAGTAGAGGCGCACCTGGGGCGCGGGTGCCAGGGGAGGGAGGTCCCTGTCCGCGCCCCTCGACCCGAAGACGTTGGCATAGCGGTAGTAGACCTCCAGGATGAGCCCGCCCAGCGCGGTATGGCAGATCGTTTCGCCCCGGACGGTCCAGCTCCCGTCCTTGCCCTGGTGCGGGAGCATCGTGGCCCTCACGGGATCATTCCAGCGCTTCCAGCGGGGCCCGGCGGGGCCGTCATACTGGAAGAGGGCCAGGCTCCCGAAGTACCACCCCAGGAAATCCTGCTGGTCCCAGGAGGGCATGTTCTTCAGAAGCCAATCGGCCGCGCCGGCCAGCCGGGCGTCACCCTTGTCGCGGCGGAGGAAGATGAGCGCCACCATGGAGCCGCCCACCGTGGCCCGGGTGGGCGAGGCGCAGAGCCCGTCGTCGTCCACGATCTGGTTGAAGAACCGCCAGGCATTCGCCGTGGATGTGGACGGGAAGTTCAGCCCGGAAAGCTGGGCCGACTGGAGGGCCATCACGGCAAAGGTGCCCGTCAGGATCTCGCCCCCGAGCCCGCGGTCCCTGCGGTTCCAGCCCCCGTCGGCGGACTGGCAGGAACCGACGCAATCAATCGCCCGCTGGGCCTGGTCCTTGAAGATCGCCGCTCCCGTCAGGCCGTAGGCCTCCGAGAGGGCCAGGGCCCCGGGCGCGTGGTTCAGGATCCAGTCGCCCTCCCGCGCACCGATGCAGCCGTCCGCGCCCTGCCGTCCCATGAGCCACTGGAGGCCCTTGCGGACGACGTCGCCGAAGCAGATGCCGCCGTAGGTGTCCCTCGACAGGTGCGAGTAGCCGGCCCCCAGGAAGCTGAGGAGGGCCAAGCCCGTCGCGCCCACGCTCGAGACGGTGCCCGCCTCGGAAGCGAAGGAGCTTTCCCAGGCCCCCTCGGCGCCCTGGCGGGCGGCAAGCCACTTGAGGTTCGAGAGCACGGCATCCTCCGTGGCCGCGCCCCCGCCGCCGCGGGACACGAGGTTCATCTTGCCGCCCATGCGTGATCCGTATCGGCCACCCCCTCCCCCGCCGACACCGATGACGTCGTAGGTGCCCTTCCCCCGGAAAGGCCGGTCGGCGACCATGCTCGCTTCCTCGAACCGCGGATGGGAGGGAGGCTTGTCCGCCTTGTGCGTCTCCCCGTCGTACTCGAAGTCCCCGAACCGGGCGTAGGCGATTGCCGCGGGGCGTGGAGCGTAGAAGTGCGAATAGATCTCCGGCGTGTCGTCCTCGCGGATCATGAAGATCGCCTCGTCCACGGCGGCGACCGAGAACGCCGCCCGCGGATCGGCGCGGAGCGTGAAGCCCACGTCCTCGCCGGGACGGGCCCGGGCCGGCCCCTCGATCTCCGCCTTCATCAGGCCGGCCGCCACGCGGACGTCGGCGCGCGCGACCTGTCCCTGGCAGAGGGCGAAGGCCGTCACACCCGGATCGTGGATGGGACGGGCCGGGAAGCGGACCCGGGCGCGCCCCTCCTGGAGCCGGAGACGGGCAAGATCGTAGAGCTGGAGGTCCGCCAGGACGACGGTCGCCTCCGCATCGGCCCATGGCCCCTCGACCTCGAGCTCGATCTCCTCCCCGCGCCGGTAGAGCGGCCGGAAGGCCCTGATGCGGAAGGAAGGGGCTTCCTCCTTCTTCCCGGGCGCCGGCGCCGCCTGCGGCGGGGCGTCCTCCTTGGGGGCCGCGGCGGTTTCCGCCACGGGCTCCTTGCCGACGTCGGCGGGACGCGCCCGCCAGACCATGCTCTTCCGGGCCAGTTCCTCTCCGCCCTTCCTCAGCGTTGCCTGGACGCGCTGTCCATCCTTCGCGGGGATGAAGCCGTCCTTCAACGGCACTTCCTGTCCGTCCACCGTGCAGCGGACCTCGGCCCCCGGCACCGGGGCGCCCCAGGCGTAGCCGGCCTGGACGCGGAAGCCCCCCGCCTCGGGCGTGAGCAGGACCACGTAGTCGCTCTTCCGGTAATCCATCACCTCGAACGCCTGGGCGGCCTTGACGCCCCCGTGTTCCACGGCGATCGCGTACTCGGCGCGGCACGCCGTGAGCGGAAGGACGAACTCGCCGCTGAACGTGCCGAACTCGCCCGTCACGTAGTTCCGCTGGAAGAGCGCGGTCTCGCCGCAGCGGATCGCGACCTGGACCTCCTGTTCGGGCGAGGGGTCCAGGCGCGAGGTTTCCCTCCGGTCAAGGCCGGCCTTGGGCCGGCGCAGGATCCCGCGGAAGCGCATCGTGTCGCCCGCCTTGTAGGCCGGGCGATCGGTATAGACGAGGAGGGCCGGCCCCTGCGGGGTGACCTTCACCTTGGACACTTCCGTCACATCGAACCTGGCCGTGGCGCGGAAGAACTGCCCGTGGCCCGCCACGAAAGTCCGGCAATTTATTCCGGCCTGGACCGGCAAATCCTGCGGGCCATGGTGGTGATCGCAGGAGTCGCACCCCGAGCAGCACTCGCGGTGCTCCTCGCAGACGCGTCCGCGCAGGGACAAACTCCCGGGGAGCACGGAGAGGAAACCCTCCTCGTCGGTGGCGCCCAGCGTCTTCGGGCCGACGGAGACGGTGAACCCGCGGCGGCCCGTCCGGATCATCGTCTCGGAAGGCAGGACGAAGCCCTCGATCGAGGCGTCGGTCCGGACGGCAATGAACGTGCACGACAATCCCCGCGCCTCCGCGGCCACGCGCCACGTGCCGGCCTCGCGGACGGGGAGGCGCAGGACCGACTTCCCCGGCGGGACGGCCAGCGTCTCCTCGTGGGAGGGCACGGCCTCCGCATCGGAGAGCCACTTCTTGACGAGGTTCGCGTCGGTCGGGACGGGCCCCTTCAGGCGGGCGAACTTGAACGCCATGCGGTCGATCGCGTGGGCGTCGATCTCCACCGGCAATTCGCCGCCCGTCGTCACGCACGACTTCGTGGAGAGGGTGAACCTCGGATTGTCGCGGACCTTGAGGAGCCAGAGGGCGTCGAGGGCGAGCGGGTGGTCCGGCCGGGCCGCGAGGGCGGCCAGGTCCCCGTCGAGCGGGTTGGGCGGGAGGCTTTCCCCCATCCCTTCGAGGATCTCGGCGGCCTCCGCGCGGCATCCCACGTAGAGGAAATCCTCGGCCAACCGCCGCCGGGCGGCGTCATCCGGGGCCTTTCCCGCCCGCTCCCGCAGGAGGCGCGCCTTGGCCAGCCGCTCGGCCTCGAAGAGGGTCTTCGCCGTGGAGTCCAGGCGGCACTGGACGTGGCTTGATGACAGGAATCCTTCGCGGTCGGATCCCCGATGATAGATGGGATTCTCGACAAAGAGGCTCCTCTCGTTGGCGATGATCCCACCGACATCGTCGACGAATCCCAGGGCCATGAAGGGGCCTTGGAGCTTCTCGGCGCGATCCAAGTAGCAATCCTGAAGGCGTTCCGCGGTCGGTTCTCCCCCGCGAATGGAGGAGGCGGGGGCATACCGATCGCCCTTCGCGTCCCGCATGACCACCGTCATCGGCGCCACGAGCCCCAGGACGGTCGCCCGGCGGCACTCGTCGATCCGGTCGCACGCGCGCTGCCCCTCCGGAGTCTTGGGGAAGTATGTGATCAGGTTCTCGTAGTGGGCGAGGGCCTCCCGGGCGAAGCCGTGGGCCTGGAAGCCCTCCGCCAGGGCCAGCTCGCGGGCGGGTTCCGCGACGAGATAATAGTGGCTCGCCTTTCCCTCCAGGGTCGTGTAGCTGCGGACCATCGTGCCGGCGTAGAGGTCGCCCGCGCCCGGGGCGCCCTCAACGGCCAGGAGGCGGGCGAGGATGTAGGCCCTGGCCTCTTCAGGGGTCTTGAAGAGAAGCGCCGGCGGAGGCGCTTCCGGCCGGGGACACCCCCAGAGGAGCGAGGCGAGAAGCCCGAGGGCGGCCGCGCGGAGATGAGGCGTGCCTGAGGACATGGGAATCCTCCCTGCCTGGCACGCGATGGATATGAACGGATCGGGCGAAGCGGGGTTCGCCCCCGCGGGAGATTACTTCTCCTTCTCCTCGCCCGGGCGGCGGCCCTCCTTCAGGGCGTCGATGAACTGCCGGAGCACTTCGGAGAAGTATTTATCCATGTTCTCCGACTTCTTCGGATCGTCCGTCTCGTACTTGAGCTTCAACGCCTCCTCCAGGTCCTTCAGCGCCGCCTCGGCCTCCCCCGTGAAGAAGCGCATCGAGCCCGTCACGAGGAGCAGCTCCTTCTTCCTTCCGGCGTTCTCCTTCTTGTCCAGGAGCTTGAGCCCCAGCTCCAGCGCCTTCTTCCGCGCCGCCTTCGCCTCCTCCGCCTTGCCCTCGGCCTCGAAGTGGTATCCCTTCACCCGGTGGAAGCGGCACCAGAACTCGTCGTCCCTCTCCAGGACCTCGTACACCCGCTCCGCCGCCGCCAGCCGCCGGCTCATGGGGATTTTCGCGTAGTCGTCCTTCTCCTCGATCTCGATCCCCCGGAGCTTCTTGCGGATCTCCGCCATCTTCTCCTTGGGGACCTTCTCGTAATCCCACATGAAGCAGGTGAGCTTGCACTTCCTGCAGCTGTAGACGACGTTCTCGTCCGTCAGCGGCCAGAAGATGAATTGGAACTTGGACGGCCACTGGTAGATGTAGCTCCCGTAGCTCGAGATGACCTGAAACGTGTTCATCGTGGAGCAGTCCGGGCAGATGAAATCCTTCGGGGCCCACGTGGTGATCGAGGCGCAGAGGGTCCCCGCGGCCAGGGCGCGGATCAGGCACGTCATGGTCGCACCTCCGCCACTTAAGACGTTCGCGGAGGCGCGAGGTTCATTCTTCAGCGCGATTCGAGACGCACCGCGATCGAGCGCGTGAACTCGGGGAGCGCGACCCTGCCGCCGGAGAGCCTGCCCTCGCTCCAGCGGTTCGCCCACGGATCGTAGATCCGGACCGCCGGCGCGCCCGGGACCGTCTTCTCCAGGTCCAGGGTCGCCTCCCGGACCGGTTCGGGGGCCTTGCCCTCCCTGAGTTCCGTCTCCCAGGTGTTCTCCTTGTCCCGCGCCCAGAGGAGCGTCGTCCGCCGCCCCCTGAGGACGTAGACGCGGAGGCGCGGATGGTCGAGGCGCCGGGGCTCGAATCCCTCGGCGGGCGGGTCGAGGCCCTTCACGACCTCCGCGAAACGGCCGAAGTGGTGCCAGAGCTTCATCTTGTCCACGTACCGGTCCCAGTGCCAGCACTGCCCCGAGCCCGCCGCTCCCGCGAAGAAGGGCGCGAAGAGGACGTCGTGGAGGATGATCCCCGCCTTGTCCTTGTCGTAGAGGAGGAACGGCCCGCTGTGGCGGGGCTCCACCGCGCCCGACTCCGCCAGGAGGATCGGCTTGCCCGGCTTGAAGTCCTGGAGTTCCCGCACCGCCTCGGCCGCCAGCACGTCCACCGGCCCGTGGCAGACCTTGAGCGACGCGCCCAGGTCGAGGTAGCGGTGGACCTGCGCCGCGTCGTTCCCCTGGAGCGTCGCCAGCCACTGGTAGAAGCCGCGGCGGTACCGCTCGTCGTCGAAGCTCCCCATGCTCTGGAGCGCCAGGCTCTTCGGGAAGAGGCGGCGCAGTTCTGGGAGCATCGCCTCCGTCCACCCTTTGAAGTCGCCGCCCCGGATGGCGTTCATCTCGTTCCACAGCTCCCAGCCGAAGATCTCCGGGCGGTCCTTGTACCGGGCGGCGTACCACTCGAGCTTCCGGCGGAACTGGGCGCGGCTGTCCTCGCCGGCCACCCAGTCCTCCATGCCCGTGGCGGTGCCGCCCTTCTCGGCGTGGTGCAGATCCTTGTTGGCCCACTTCTGCCGGGGCTTCCCCGAGACGTCGACCTCGCGGAAGTGCTCGACCGTCAGCTTCACGCGGATCCCCAGGCGGCGAGCGAGGTCGAGCGCCGCGTCGATGCGCTTCGCCTTCTCGGCGTCGTAGACGCCCGCCTTCTCGTGCTCCACGTCGAAATGGGGCGTGCTCAGCCAGAACCGGACGAAGTTGCCGCCGTTGGCGGCGAGGCTCTTCATCATCTCCTCGCCGCCGGCGATCATGTTGATCCCGACGGGAATGAAGGGCTTCCCGTCGGAGAGCTCGAAGTAGCGCGGGTCGCGCGGGCTCACCCGCACGACCGCCGGGGGCTCCTGCGGGGACAGGAGGAGCCCCGCCAGGGCGAGGACGCCGTGGACTCCCATGGTCACCTCCTCTTCTTCTACGCCGGCGGCAGGACCGTATAGTCTAGTAGCCGGAGGAACCCATGAGAATCCTGGCCGCGGCGATCCCGCTCCTGGCCCTGGCCGCCCAAGACGCCGCTCCGCCGCGCGCGGACGACCCGCCCTTCCGGGCGGTGGACCTCAACGTCGGCGAGTCCGCCGAGGTCGCGCTTTCGGACGGGAAGACCGTCCGCGTGGCGCTCGTGGCGCTGAAGGAGCATCGCTGCGAGATGCGCGACGCCGTCCGGCGGGCGGTCGTGACCGTGAAGGTGGACGACGCGCAGGCGGACCTCGTCTGCGCGCTCTACAACCTCCCGAAGAACGTCGGCGGCGCGCAGGTCGACTGCCCCGTGACGCGCGGCTACACGACGGGGTCGTCCAAGGACAACGTCTGGTCGCTGGACAAGGACGCGCGCCTCCGGCTCTGGCCCGCGGGCTCGCCATGGATCACGCCGGGCACGTTCGCCTGCCCCGCCGACCAGCGGTGGTTCGCCTCCGACACCCAGATGGGCAACGATCCCTGCTACGTCAACGCCTGCGACACCCCCGGCTTGAAGAAGGTCTACTACCACTATGGCCTCGACTTCGGCGGGGTGGAGGGATCGGTCCCCGTCCGCGCCGCCACCGACGGCGTGGTCGTCTCGAAGGGCAAGGAGAAGATGGAGGGGACGCACCCGCCGCAGTTCCAGCCGCGGTACGACGTCGTCTATATCCGTGACGGCCGGGGCTGGTACTGCCGCTACAGCCACCTCCAATCGATCGACCCCTCGATCGAACTCGGCCGGCGGATCAAGATGGGCGATCCGGTCGGCGTCCTCGGCAAGGAGGGCGGCAGCGGCGGGTGGTCGCACCTCCACTTCGACGTCTGCATGCCCCAGCCCTCCGGGCGCTACGGGATCGCCGACGCCTACGCGTTCGCCTTCGACGCGTATTTCCGCCGGCACAAGCCCGCGATGATCGCCGTGGCGCGGCCCCACCTCGTCGCTTGGGCGGGCGAGCCCGTGACGCTGGACGGCACGCGCTCCTGGCACTCGGGCGGGCCGGACCGGATCCGCCGCTGGGAGTGGCGCTTCGGCGACGGTTCCACGGCCGAGGGGCCGATCGTGAAGCGCACGTACGACCGCCCCGGCCACTACAGCGAGATCCTGACGGTCACCGACGACGCGGGGCGCACCGACGTCGACTTCGCGGTGGTCCAGGTCTTCGACAGGGAGAAGCCCCTCCCCGTGCCGCCGGCGATCCACGCGGCCTGCTGGCCCACCACGGGCGTCCGCGCCGGGGACGAGGTGACGTTCAAGGTCCGCTCCTTCGGCGTCCGGCCCGACGAGGGCCGCGAGACGTGGGACTTCGGCGACGGGAGCGAGGCCGTCACCACGCGGTCGGACGGCAACGCCCAGCAGCTCGCGAAGGACGGCTACGCGGTCACGACCCACAAGTACGCGAAGCCCGGGCGGTACATCGTGACGGCGAGCCGCACGAACGACCGCGGCCAGACCGCCACCGGCCGGATCTGGCTGGCGGTGGAACCCTGACCGTACGACAAAATGGACCGTCGGTTTTGTCGTGCTTCCCGCGGAGGGGACCCCCAACGGCCCACGAGAGTTCCTTCATCCGGCTCGGCGCCGTTTCCGCTATCATGGTCCGGCCTTGGAACGATGAAAGGGCAATTCATGAAGGGACGCTGGCTGACGGGCCTGATCCTGCTGATCCCCGCGGCGTCGGGGGCCCAGGAGAACGAGACGCTGCCGTGCCGGAGCGGCATCTACCCGCACCTGGCGGCCTACAACAGCGAGGGCGAGTGCGGCCACGGCGCCGTGGTGCCCTGGGCGGGCCGCCTCTGGGCCGTCACCTACGGGCCGCACTGCGTCTACGGGTCGAGCGACCGTCTCTACGAGATCGCGCCGAACCTGGCGCGGACCGTCCGCCCCGAGAGCGTCGGGGGCACCCACGCCAACCGGATGATCCACAAGGAGTCGAACCAGCTCTTCATCGGCTACCACGCGATCGACGCCAGGGGCAACGTCCGGACCATCCCCTGGAAGGCCATGCCCGGCCGCCTCACCGGCGCCGCGCGGCACCTCGCCGATCCCGCCAACAAGATCTACCAGGCCACCATGGAGGAGGGGCTGTACGAGGTGGACGTCCGCACCCTCGACGTCAAGGAGCTGATCCGCGACGGCAACGTCGATCCGAAGAAGAACAAGAACCTCGAGCTCTCCGAGACCGCCATCCGCAGCAAACTGCCCGGCTACCACGGCAAGGGGCTCTACAGCGGCCAGGGGCGCCTGGTCTACGCCAACAACGGCGAGCAGGACCCGCGCATCAAGACCGATCCCACCATCCCCTCCGGGGCGCTGGCGGAGTGGATGGGCGAGGGCGACTGGCGCCTGGTCCGCCGCAACCAGTTCTGCGAGGTCCGCGGCCCGGGCGACCTCGCCGGCAATTCCAATCCCGCCACGGACCCGATCTGGAGCCTGGGGTGGGACCACCGCTCGCTCCTCCTGATGCTCCTGGACGGCGGGGCGTGGCACGCCTACCGCCTGCCCAAGGGAAGCCACAGCTACGACGGCTCGCACGGGTGGAACACGGAATGGCCGCGCATCCGCGACATCGGCGAGCCGGACCTGCTCGCCACCATGCACGGCACCTTCTGGCGCTTCCCCAAGGCGTTCTCGCTCAAGCGCTCCGCCGGGATCGCCCCGCGGTCCAACTACCTGAAGGTCGTCGGGGACTTCTGCCGCTGGGGCGACAAGGTGGTCCTGGGGTGCGACGACTCGGCCAAGTCGGAGTTCATCAACACGCGCCCCTTCAAGAACGCGCAGGGGGCGCCGGGCCAATCCAACTCCAACCTCTGGTTCATCGAGCCGGCCCTCCTCGACCGGCTGGGGCCCGCGATCGGCCGCGGATCGGTGTGGCTCCGCGACGACGTCAAGGCCGGCGCCGCGTCCGACCCCTACCTCTTCGCCGGCTACGACCGCCGCATGGTCCACCTGGCGCACGAGACGGGCCAGCCCGTGGCGTTCACCCTGGAGGTCGACCGCCGCGGCGACGACCAGTGGGAGGCGCTCCGCACGATCTCCGTCCCCGCGAAGGGGTACGCCTGGCACGTCTTCGACGCCGGCGAGACCGGCGCGTGGGTGCGGCTCAAGACCGACCGCGACGCGGAGCGCGCCAGCGCCTGCTTCCAGTATTCCAGCCGCGACGCGCGCCCCGCCTCGAACGACGCGATCTTCGCCGGACTGGCCGCGCCGGAATCGAAGCAGGTCCTGGGAGGGCTCCTCTGGAGCCTTGGGGGCGACAAGCGCGTCCTCGGCATGGCCCCGACGGGAGACGCCGGTTATTACGAGCTCGACGGCGAGCTGAAGCTGTACCGGAAGGACGACCCGGCGATGCTGGAGCGCGTCCGGAAGACGCGGCCCCCCTCCGACGCGGTGCAGGTCGACGCGGCGTCGGTCGTCGTGACCGAGGATGGGAAGCGGTACCGCCTGCCCCGGAACGCGGCCTTCGAGGCGCCGGCCCCCTTCGGCCCCCCGCGCGTCTGCCGCGAGGTCGTGACCGAGCGGGACCTCTTCAACTGCCACGGGACCTTCTACGAACTGCCCGCGCGGAACGCCGGCGGGCTCGCGAAGATCCGGCCCGTGGCGACGCACAACCTGGCCCTCCACGACTACGCGAGCTTCCGCGGCCTGCTCCTCCTCACGGGGCTCGACGCCGCCGCCGCGGGCGGCCCGAACGGGCACATCCTCCGGAGCGAGGACGGCAAGTGCGCCGTCTGGGCGGGCGCGATCGACGACCTCTGGAGGCTCGGCAAGCCGCGCGGCGAGGGCGGTCCGTGGAAGGATACGGCCGTCGAGGCGAACGCGCCCTCCGACCCCTACCTGATGACGGGGTACGACCGGAAGGCGATCGCGCTCTCCCACGCGGGGGGCGAGGCGGTCACGTTCACGGTCGAGGTCGATCCCGACGGGACGGGCCTCTGGTGCGAGTACAAGGCCTTCGCCGTGGAGCCCGGGAAGACGGAGACGCACCGTTTCCCGGAGGGCTTCGCCGCCTACTGGGTGCGCGTGAAGGCGAACCGGGCGGTGAAGGCCACGGCGTGGCTGACCTACGACTGACCTGGGCCGGCGCCATAAGCCCCACTCATCGGGAGGATTTTTAGCACAATTCTGAGTATAATCTCAGCAAACCTTTTCCGAAAGGACGACAGGGGGATCATGGCGTCTCCTTCAGAACTTTCCAACAGGGCTGACGTTCCGCCATGCACCACGGCCGCTGGGGCACTGGGCGAGCTTGTAGACTTCTACCGCCTCGACGCAGCACGCAAGCTTGCACCTGAGCGTCGATCCGAGATGGGGCAGTTCTTCACGCCTCAACCCGTTGCGGCCCTGATGGCATCCATGGTGGAAACGCTACATGGCGATATTCGATTCCTGGATGCGGGTGCCG
>CAYNDR010000080.1:0-5746 GCA_964395295.1 uncultured Planctomycetales bacterium | reverse complement strand
TGCCGGAGTGGGTTCCCTCACCGCCGCCTTCGTTGAGAAGGTATCCCGAAGAAGCGAGCGGCCGAAGTCGATTCACGTTTTCGCTTTTGAGGTAGATCCAATTCTCGCCGACTACCTCCGGGACACGCTGGAAGGTTGTCGTAGTCGATGTGAGCATGTGGGGATTGGCTTTAAATCCGAGGTAATCGTTGAGGATTTCCTTAAGTATGGTGCCAATCTTCTGGATCGTGGTTTGTTCGCGCGGGGGACCCGGGAGGAGTTCGACTGTTCAGTCGTAAATCCACCCTATCGGAAGATCAATAGCGCATCCGAAACCAGACGCATCCTGCGAAGCGTCGGCATCGAGACCAGCAATCTCTACACCGCCTTTCTTGCCGTGCTCGTACGTCTCCTGAAGCGGGGCGGGCAGCTTATCGCCATAACTCCGAGGAGCTTCTGTAATGGAAGCTACTTCAAGCCGTTCCGAGCTGACTTCTTGGAGTCAATGAGGATCAGGAGAATCCACTTGTTTGACGGACGGGACAAGGCGTTCTCGGAAGACGGAGTACTTCAAGAAAACGTGATCTTCCACGCAACAAAGGATAAGCGCAAAGGAAGGAGAGTCGTTGTTTCGTCGAGCGCTGGCCCCGGAGACGATTCTTTTACGATGCGGTCCGTCTCCTATCAGGACGTGGTGCACCCCCGGGACCCTGAGCGTTTCATTCGACTCCCGATTGATGGGATCGAAGATCAAGTCGCTAAGCGCGTCCTGGCGCTTCCGGCAACACTGGACGAGTTGGGCCTTTCCGTTTCCACTGGGCGAGTGGTGGACTTTCGCGCATCACGGTGGCTTCGAGAGCAACCGAGTAAGGAAACAGTACCCCTGCTCTATCCAGGCCACCTTGAAGGTGGATACGTGAAGTGGCCGAAGGCTGGGCATCGAAAGCCAAGCGCAATCGTCCGGTGCCCCGAAACCGAAGAGCTGCTGGTTCCAGCGGGATACTACGTGCTCCTGAAACGATTCAGCGCGAAGGAGGAGAAACGTCGGGTCGTTGCCGCTGAATACGTTCCATCTCGCGTGAATGCCCAAGTAGTGGGATTCGAGAACCACTTGAACTACATCCACAATCGGGGGCATGGTGTCACGCCCGCGCTTGCGAAAGGGCTAACCGCATTTCTCAATTCCACGTTGATAGACGCCTTTTTCAGGCAGTTCAGCGGACACACCCAAGTGAATGCCACGGACCTTCGAAACTTGAGATACCCTTCGAGGCAGCGGCTTGAGAATCTTGGCTCGAAGATTGGGGGCGATTTCCCCGAGCAGGGAACCCTGGATCGGCTTGTCGATGAGGAGCTAGACCCTATGCCCGAATCCAGCCCAGGCAGAAACCCCGTCGATGCCAAGAAGAAGATCGCTGAAGCTCACGAAATCCTCAAGATCCTTGGAATGCCCCGGGCTCAGCAGAACGAAAGGTCGGCGCTTTCCCTCCTCTCGCTTCTCGACCTAAAGCCGGGCATGTCGTGGGATGAATCTGGAAATCCCATGCGCGGTATTACTCAAATGATGGACTTCTTCAGAGAGTTCTACGGGAAACAGTACGCGCCCAATACTCGTGAAACGGTAAGGAGACAAACCGTCCATCAGTTCGTACAGGCTGGCCTAGCACTATTAAATCCCGACAATCCCGCCCGGCCCACCAACAGCCCGAAGGCGGTCTATCAAATTGAGGCGAGTGCTCTTGAACTCCTTCGGAGCTTCGGTTCAGCGGAGTGGGAGGAGAGGCTGCGGATTTACCAGTTGTCCGTACAAACGCTTGTCTCGAAGTACGCCCAGGAACGCAAGATGGAGTTGATTCCCATTCGGTTGTCACGAGGCAAGATCCTTGAGCTGTCCCCCGGAGGGCAGAACGAACTCATCCGTCTCCTGCTGAGCGAGTTCTGCCCTCGATTCACTCCGGACGCGATGGTCCTCTATGTTGGGGATGCGGTGAAGAAGTGGATTCACTTCGACAGGGAGGGTTTGGATGCGTTGGGCGTCAAGATCGAAGAGCATGGCAAGATGCCCGATCTCGTCGTCTACCACCATAAGAAGGGATGGCTAGTGCTCGTCGAGGCTGTGACAAGTCACGGACCCGTGTCTTCGAAGCGCTACGTCGAGTTAAAGCAGCTCTTCAAGGATTCAACCGCTGGATTGGTCTTCGTTACGGCGTTTCTTACCCGCAAAGCCATGTTGAAGCACTTGGGGGAGATTGCGTGGGAGACGGAGGTATGGGTGGCAGAGGCTCCCTCCCATCTCATCCACTTCAACGGAGAGCGATTCCTCGGACCTTATCCTGACCTCAACGAGAAAGAGCATTAGGCCCGCGCCGCACCCGGGAGATTTCCCCCCTCGGGGCAAAACCCGAGCGCCATTGATCTTCCCGATAAGATGGTTCTAGACGCCTTACCACTGCTTGACCGGGAAACCGATCACGGACGGCGAGCGGCGGCTCAACAATCCCGCCGGCGGATGGTAACATTCCCGCGGGAGGACAGTCGAAACGCAGGATGATGATCCTCCTCATGGCGGCCCTATCCCAGGCGGCGCCTTTACTCGAAGAGCGGTTCGACGACCCTGACGCGCTCTCCCGCTGGAAGGCCGTGGACGGCGCCCGGGTCGGCCCCGACCCCGCCAGCCGCGCCTCGATAGAGGGCGGCGCCCTTCGACTGGAGGCGGACGCCGCGACGCAGCGCTGGCTCTCCATGGAGCGGACGGCCCGCTTGGCGGGCGCCCGATGGGTCCGCGTCTCCGTCCGCGTCCGCACGGAGGACGTCGACCCCGCCGCGGCGCGGTATCCTTACTGCTACCTGTACGTCCGGTTCCCGCGCGGCCCCGGCCAGGCCCTTCGGCCGTTCACCGGGACGAATCCGTGGACCTCCGTCGCGCGGCGCCTCCCCGTCCCCCAGGGCGCGGAGGAGGTCACGGTCGCCTGCTTCCTCTCGATGCCCGGCCGGGCGTGGTTCGACGACGTCCGGGTCGAGGCGGTCGATCCCCCGAAGTGGGAAGAGGTGCGCGCGGGCCGCACCGTCTTCCGATGGCTCCCCGGCGACGGCGTCCCCGAGAAGGCCCGGCAGTTCAACCCCGAGTCGCGGAAGCCCGGGGCGGAGCTCCGCGGCACCGAAGGGCCGGCCGCGGTCTCCTACTTCAAATACCCCGACGTCGCCGTGAAGGAGGAGTACAGCGGGCGCGGCGGCAACGGCCACGTCCAGGGCGACGAGATCCATACGATCTGGGCCACCGACCGCCACGAGATCGTCCACATCCTGGCGCGGCCCTGGGGCGATCCGCCGGCGCTCCTCGGGGAGGGCCTCGCAGTCCATCTCTCGGGGGCGTGGCAGGGACGCCCGGTCTCCGAGGCCGCGCGGGCGATCCTGGAGGCCGGGAAATGGATTCCCCTGGACGATCTGCTCGACACGCAAGCCTTCCGGCAGAGGGACGACCTCGCCACCTACGGCATCGCGGGCGCCTTCTCGGCCTGGATCGCCGAGGTCCACGGGAAGGAGAAGCTCAAGGCGCTCTTCGCGCGACTCAAGGCGGCGGCGCCGGTCGAGGAAAACCGCGGGGCCTTCCGGGAAGTCCTGGGCCTGAGCCCGGACGAGGCCGACGCCCGGCTCCGCGCCCGGCTGCAGGGGAAATAGGCCTACCGCGCCGCCGCCTTCCGATACGCGTCCCGGTAGAGCCCGATCTCGCCGAACGGGATCGGCTGGAAACTCAGGCGGTTCCAGAGCGGCGAGCCCTCCTTCACCCCGAACCGCCCCGCCGCCGGGTCCTCGAGGCCGGGATTCTCCTCCGTCCGCCAGTTGTCCGTCAGCTCGTTGCGCCCGGGATCCCGGAGGAGGAACCGGTCGCACCGGAAGACCGCGTTCCGCCGGATGAAGTTCGAGTCGCAGTCCTCCAGAAGCCGGGCCAGCTCCGGGTACCGCGTGGCGTAGGGCGGCTCGGTGGGCCGCGCCTCCTGGAGATATCCCTTGGCGTGGCCCTCCAGGAACTGCTTCCAGCGCGCCGCGCCCCACGGGGAGAAGCTCACCGCCGCCTTGCACTCGACGAACAGGTTGTTCTCGACGGCGTTCTCCTTGCCTCCGTGGATCTGCACGCCCCCGAAGCCGCCGTCCGCGCAGCGCCGGAAGACGTTGCCGTAGATCACCACCCCGCTGATCGCGTCGTCGAGCCGGATCCCCGCCTGCCCGCACCCGAGGCCGTTGCCCATCTCGTGCCAGTAGTTGTAGCGGTAGACGACCCCGCGGTACGTCGGGTTGCCCCACATGTCCGCCCCGCCCTGGTCGTCCGATTCGAGCAGGACCCGGCGGACCTCGTTGAACTCCACCACGTGGTCGTTCCCCTCCACCCGCATCCCGGAGCTCGCGCAGTCGTGGATGAGGTTGTGGGCCAGGCGCAGGCCCACGCCGTTGACGAGCACGCCGGGAGTGTAGGTGTGGTCGATCCGGGAGAGGTGGTGGATGTGGCAGTTCTCGATCGCGTGCCCGCCCGGCGCCAGCGTCTTCCGGTCGCCTCCGAAAACCACCGCGCCGCCGCGCCCGAACGTGTGGAGGTCGCAGCTCAGGAGGACGTGGCGCGCCCCCCCCCGGACCTCGATGCCGTTGCCGCCGAACTGCCGCACCGTGCATCCGGCCAGGAGGACCGATTCGCCGTCCTGCACGACCACGGCGTCCCCTCGCCCGTTCTCCCACGCGAGCCCCTCGAACGCCACGTGCGACGCGCCCTTCAGCTCCAGCGCAGGCTTGTCGAGGACCGAGACCTCGACCCGCGCCTTCGAGAGGTCCCCGGCGGGATACAGATAGAGGATGCCGGAGCCCCGGTCGAGGTGCCACTCTCCCGGCCGGTCGATCTCCGCGAGGAGATTGACCGCGCACCAGCGCTGCCCCTTGCGGTACCCATAATGGTGGTAGGGAGGCGCGAGCGCGATCTCCCGTTTGTCGGCGTCGATCGAGGCGACCTTCTCGTACGAGTCGGCCCATTCCCAGAACCAGTAGCCGTAGAGCCAGGCGTCCTTCTCCTCCTTCCAGCGGCGGGGGCGGTCCCCCTCGTACCGGAAGGCGCCCTTCTTGCTGCCTTCGATGCCGTGGACGCGGTGCCCGTCGGGGGCGAGGATGTCGACCACGGGGACGAAGCCCTCGTTCGGCCAGCGGGAGATCGGCATCGGGACGCCGTCGACGAAGAGCTCCAGGAGGGGATGCGTGTGGAATCCGCGGCCGCTCCCGAAGCCCCCCGGCTCGAACTTCCCGAGGTCCGTCACGCCCTGCGCGCGGAGGTCCGCCTGCACGACCTTGCCGCGGGATTCCTGGGGGAGCCTCGCCAGGACCGCCGCGTCCCGCACGGGCTGGAAGCCGCCGATCCGGGCGCCCCCGTTGAAGCGCGGGGCGGCCCCCTCGGCGGCTCGGTAGGCCACCGGCGCCTCTGCCGTGCCCGAGTCCTCGGCGCCGAGCTTGAACGTGTCGCGGACGCGGTACTCGCCGTCGCGGACGAGGACGGCGGCGCCCCCCGGCGGGAGCGGTCCGCGGCGCTTCAGCGCCCGGACCTCGTCCCGCGCGCGTTCGAGGGTCGCGAAGGGGCTCTCCTTCGTGCCGGCGTTCGCGTCCTTCCCGTCGAGCGCCACATGGAGCGTCACGCCCGGGGCGGGGCGCCGCGGCGGGGTGAGGCGGCCGTCCTGCGGATCGCCCGCGGGGAGGCCCGCCTGGAGCCGATCCGCCTCGCGGGTCCGCTCGTCGG
>CAYNDR010000079.1:19654-19995 GCA_964395295.1 uncultured Planctomycetales bacterium | reverse complement strand
CGCGGCATGCCCTAGGCCGGGTCCTGCACGTTATCCAGGAGCAGGACGCCGTCCCCGGGGAAGTAGATCCGCCCGCATTTCTGGTAGGGCAGGGGCTTGAGGCCCTCCACGTCGAAGGTGTCGCCCGGAATGGGGCCGGGGGTGAGGTCGTCCGCGGTGGCGTCGTTGTAGCGGGCGAAGATCTCCCCGAACTTCACCGCGCGCATGGTTTCCACCTGTTTCTCCGCCGCGCGGAGGGCGGTCAGGTTCTCCCGGTTGGCGGAATTGAGGCGCGTGGTGTAATACATCAGGGAGATGAGGCCGATCAGGGCCACCAGGAGGACCGAGGTCGCGCCAAGGAG
>CAYNDR010000079.1:16063-19644 GCA_964395295.1 uncultured Planctomycetales bacterium | reverse complement strand
CCCCGCGCTGCTGGTCTACCGCGGATTCAAGGGGGTGAATCCGCCTATTCCCTCTATTCTGCCGCCCTCTGCCTGTCATGTACACCGTATTTCCCGGTCTCGGCGGCGTCAAGTAAAAAATGAATTTCGCAGGCGTTCAGGGGTTGAGCAGTACCGCGAACAACGAATCACGAATCCGGGGGGGCATGGCTGGAAATTCGCGATTCGTGATTCAAGCCGACGGGATCCTGTCCCTGCGAACGGCCATCCTGATGGATGATGGTCGATTCTCCCGTACCCTCGGAACGGATATCGGATTTCACGTGAGGGGCCAGGGGGGGTGGCGTTTCAGCTTGCCGAAGGCCGGCGGGAGTATGGTATATAGCTCATGTGGGCGCCGAGGTCCCCCTGTCCCTCCTGGTGGTCGACGACGATGCCGGGGTCCGCCGGGTGTTCACCGAGGTCCTGGCGGCGCGGGAACCAGTCGAAGTGAACGAGGCCTCCAGCGGGGAGGAGGCGCTGGAGATCCTCCGCCGGCGGCCCGTCGACGTGGCGTTCGTCGACATGCGGATGCCCGGGCTGGGGGGGATGGACCTCCTGGTCCGGGCGCGCCAGGAGAGGCCGGGGCTGGAGATCGTGATCGTCACCGCGTACGCCACGGTCGAGACGGCCGTCCAGGCGATGAAGCTGGGGGCCGCGGACTACCTGCCCAAGCCGTTCAAGCTCGACCAGGTCTCGCTGATCCTGGCGCGGCTGAAGAAGGTGAAGGCGCTGAAGGCCGAGAACGAGCGGCTCCGCCGGGAGCTCCAGGGCCGCTACAGCCCCCGGAGCCTCGTGGGCGCCGCCCCGGCGATGGACCGGTGCAACGGGCTCATCGACCGCGTGCGGCGGGAGGACTGCAGCGTCCTGCTCCTGGGGGAGAGCGGCACGGGCAAGGAGCTGATCGCGCGGGCCATCCACTACGACGGCCCCCGGTGCGACCGGCCCTTCGTCCCCATCGCCTGCGCGGCGATCCAGCCGAGCCTGTTCGAGAGCGAGCTCTTCGGCCACGAGAAGGGGGCCTTCACGGGGGCCCACGCGCGCAAGGCCGGCCTCTTCGAGATCGCCTCCGGGGGCACGGCGTTCCTGGACGAGATCGCGGAAATCCCGCTGGAGCTCCAGGCGGTCCTCCTCCGCGCGATCGAGGAGAAGAAGGTCCGCCCGGTGGGCGCCACGGAGTACAAGTCGGTGGACGTGCGCATCGTCGCCGCCACGAACCGGCCCCTGGAGGAGTTGGTGGATCAGGGGCAGTTCCGGAGGGACCTCTTCTACCGGGTCAACGTGGTCACGATCCGCGTGCCGCCCCTCCGCGAGCGCAAGGACGACATCCCCCTCCTCGCGGACCATTTCATCCGCCGCTACGCCGCCCGCGGCGGCGCCCGCAAGGTGGCGGGGATTTCCCTCGAGGCGATCCACGTCCTCCAGCGCTACGATTGGCCCGGCAACGTGAGGGAGCTGGAGCACGCGGTGGAGCGCGCCTGCACGCTGGGGCGCGGGGAATCCATCGAAGTGGCAGACCTCTCCTCCGAGATCGTGAAGGCGGTGGCGGTCAAGGGCCGGGGGCCCGCCTCGGAGCGGTCGCTCAAGGAGATGGAGGTCGAGACGATCGACCGGCTCCTGCGGGAACACAAGGGGGACACCGCGCGCGTGGCGGAGATCCTGGGGATCGATCGCAGTACGCTTTACCGGAAGATCAAGCGGTACCGCATCGAGTCCTGAGGGATCAGGCGCGCTGATCCCGCGGCGCCGGTCTTGCCGCCGAGGACCCCGGGAACTCGGCGCGGCCGAACCATGGCCAGGGGGGGGGCGTCGCGGCTTGCCGTCAGGGAGGAAGGACTTCAACGGGGAGGATGTTGCCCCAAGGAAAAGAGTGCCCGCCTTTGCAGTATGCATCTGAGATGGGCTTTATTCGCATGTTGCGACAGGCGCGATTGGGCGTGGCGGGAAGGGTGTGGCATCTACTTGCAACATATTGGTGTTCAGTTGGATGTGTTGTTGTAGCTGGCGGATTCCCGCTGGTGCTGGCTTGATGTTTGCTGTTATGTCGTACAAGGTGAGTGGATAGGTGGATACCGAGCGTCCCCAGTTGCGGCTTCGTGCGGCGTGTCCGGTGAATGGCCGGCCGGGCCCCCTCCTGGTCAGCCCCGATGCGACCCGGGTGTTCGTCCTTGAGGAGGGGGCCAATTGGCTCACCGTCCTCTCCCTCTCGAAGTTTCAAATCCTTCGGTGGATTGACCTTGCGCCCTACCGGGGGGATGGGGGATTCCTCCTCGCGGCCAAGGGAGATGTCCTCTACTGCCGGGGGCGGTCGGGCGAGATCCTGCTTTTCGACATGGTCTCCGAGCGGTTCCATGGCGCCGTGGCTTGCGGCGGTTTTCCCCGCGGTCTGGCGGTCCTCCACGGCGGTCGGTTGGCGCAGGTGACGGTCTCCTCGGGGGACGCGGGGGGCGTGGAACTGCTTGAGACCGATCGGTTCCATCGGGTGGCTCGACTGGACCTGCCCCTGCCGCCCGAGGAGGGCCCGGCGGCGGTATCTCCGGACGGGTCCCTGGGGGCGGCGATCCTGCGGCGGGCGGGGAAGGATGAATCCCTGGTCGCCTGCTGGACCCAGGATCCCTTGAGAATCCGGTTCGTGAGGCCGGCGGGGACCGGGGCGCGTTCCGTGGCCTTCGATCCTGAAGGCAGATACCTCTACGCGGCCTGTCACGGGGAGTCGGAGGTCGTGGCGTTCAGCGTCGATTCCGGAAATATTGCTCAGAACCTGAGGATGGCGGGGCGGCCGTTCCAGGTGCGGACCGAGCCCAGGGGGCGCACGGTCTGGGTGCTCTGCGAGAGCCTGGGGAGCCTGGCGATCGTGGACACCGCGCGCGGGACCATCAGGGCGAGTCTTCCCCTGCGGGGTGTGAAGGATCCCGAGGGGCGGCTGGCCTGCAGCCCGGAGGGGAAACTCGCCGTGGTCCCGGCGGAAGATGGGGTGGCCTTGCTGAACAGCGACGCGGGCGGGGACCGCTACGGTCGGATGGAGGACCGGCTGGAGCTTGGGCGGACCGCGGCCTATGCCGCCTGGAGCCCGTTGGGGGATGAAGTCTTTCTGAGCGATGCCGAGTCGGGGTCCGTCCTGGGCCTGAGCGTGGACCGGGGCGACGTCACGATGGACGACACGG
The DNA here is from genome assembly GCA_964395295.1 of uncultured Planctomycetales bacterium. GTDB lineage: Bacteria > Planctomycetota > MHYJ01 > MHYJ01 > JACPRB01 > CAYNDR01. The sequence goes on along the minus strand of CAYNDR010000079.1, from coordinate 16,462 downwards.
GCCAATACCTGGCCACGCGGGTCCGGGACGTCAAAGCGCGGGACGGAGACGTGCCTCTTTCCTCGAATCCCCTATTCCCTCCTTAGATCCTCTTCACCAGTTCCCCTCCTCCCGAAAGGGGGGCGGGGAACTGGTGGGGGACATTAACGGGGATAGAATCATTTGAGGGTCCTCCCCCCCGGCCCCCCGAGGGGGAGGGGGCTTGAACGCGCCGGGGGCCGTTCCTATCATCACGCTGTGGATCTCCTCGGCCCGCTCTCGGTGGTCGGGGCCTCGCCTCCACCGGAGGGGACGGCGCTCGGCGGGATCCTGCGGCGGGCCGCCGCGGAGCGCACCCTTCCCATAGTGTGCCGGAACCTGGGGATCCGGTGTGAGCTGGAATCCCAGATCCTGGCGAGG
>CAYNDR010000079.1:15751-16027 GCA_964395295.1 uncultured Planctomycetales bacterium | reverse complement strand
CGGAAATCCGCCGGCGCGTGGAGGTCCTGCCGCTCAAGGGCCTTTGCCTCGCCCACCGGTTCTATCCCTCTCCGGGACTGAGGGACATGGGGGACGTCGATCTCCTGGCCCGCCGGTCCGACCTGCGCCAGGCGGACGAGGCGCTCCGGGCCCTGGGGTATGTCCCGGAGCGCGATCCCGCGCGCGCGGCGGAGGCGGGGGGATGGTTCCTGAACGCCGTGCTCTGCCACCGCGACGGCGCGCGAGTGGCCCTTTCCGACCTGGAGGCGGACATCC
>CAYNDR010000079.1:14242-15741 GCA_964395295.1 uncultured Planctomycetales bacterium | reverse complement strand
GGCTCCGCCACATAGACATGGGCGATCTGATGGTCTGCCACCGCGAAGGCGCGCTCCCGGTCCACCTGCACTGGGATCTGTCCAACGCGTCCCTCCCGCACTTCATGTACCGCATCGACGCGGACGAGGTGTGGAGGGAGGCGCGCCGCGGGGAGATGGCGCGGCACCACCTGGTGGTGGCCTTGTGCGAGCACGCGCTCAAGCATTCCTTCGACGTGCTCCTGCGCCTGACGGACATCGAGCTGGCGGCCCGCGGGGTTGATTGGGCCCTCGTGGCCGGGACCGCTCGCCGGTGGGGCCTGGAGCGGGCGGTCTACTACGCGCTCGTCCTCCTGCGCGACCTCATGGGAGTGGAGTCGCCTGGCCTGGAGCAACTGCGGGTGAGGCCGCTGGGGTGGGCGGGCGGGGCCTTCCTCCAGGCGGCGCGGCGGAAGCGGTGGGACGGCCTCTCGGCGCTGGGATTCCTCTCGATGGCCCGCGGGGTCCGGGCGAAGGCGCGGTTCGTGCGGGAGGCGCTGGCGCCGGGCCGGGAGTCCGGCGGGGGATTCGCCTCGCGGACCCCCTGGGCCCGGCTGGGCCGGGCGGCGTCCATGATCTGGCGGGGATGGAGGGACGGGGGCTGAGGCCCGGGGCCGCCGGCCGTTATCCCTGCTTGGGAGGGGGAGGCGCGGCCGCGGGGCCGATGGCGTTCACGTGCGCGGCGAGGCGGGCCTTGTGCCGGTTCGCGCAGTTGCGGTGGATCACGCCCTTGACGGCGGCGCGGTCCAGGAGCCGGTAGGCCGCGCCCAGGGCCTTCCGGGAGCCGTCCGCGTCCTTCTTCTCCACGGCGGCCAGGACCTTGCGGATCTGGGTGCGGAGCGCACTCTTGACCGCCCGGTTCCGGAGGCGGCGTGTCTCGCCCTGCTTGTTCGCCTTGAGCGCGCTGATCGTATGGGCCACGGACGACCTCCAATAGAGGCCGGAAGGATAGCGGAATCCTCCGGGCCCGTCAAGGGTTGAAAAGGGGGCGCGGGGCTACTTCTGGCCGCCCTCCCACTTCTCCACGAGCTTGGAGATGTCCTTGTAGTTGATGTCCACTTCCATGATCGTCTTCCCCAGCTCGATCGCCTTGGGGATCTTGCCCGCCTCGGCGTTGCACCGGGCGCGGTTGTACGTGATGTCGAGTCTGCGCTTGTCGTCGATGACGCCCACCTCGGACTGCTCGTACTGCTTGTCGGCGAGGTCGAACATCTTCTTGGATTGGAACGCCCGGCCCAGGAAGAGGTGCGATTCGGACTTCCTCTTGGGGTCCTTCACCGACTGCTGGAACTCGGAGATGGCCTTGTCCAGGTACGCGGGGCCGGCCAGGTAGTAGGACTTCCCCAGCTCGAACCGGAGGACCATGTCGGTGGGCCGGTCCATGACCCGGCGCTCGAAGCACTGGATCAGGTGCCTCAGGCGGTTCGCCCGGATCTCGGTGATCTTCGGGTCATTGTTCCGGAGGGCCTCCTCGATCTGGA
>CAYNDR010000079.1:10118-14232 GCA_964395295.1 uncultured Planctomycetales bacterium | reverse complement strand
CGGCGCCGAGCCGGGCGGTGTGCTCGGTCAGCATCTGGATGTCGAACAGCCGGATCGCGCAGTCCTCCACCTTGACCTTGAGGACGGAATCCTGGGGCGCCAGCTGGGAGGCCTTCTTGTACCAGTCGCGGGCGGTCGTGAAGTCCTTCTTCTTCTCGAAGTACAGGTCGCCGAGCTTCTTGGGGATGCGGGCGTCGGTGGGGTTCTCGTTGATCTGGTCCTGGAGTTCGCTCACCACGGACTGGAACTGCTCCTCCGTCTGGATCAGGTGGTGCTGGACCTCGAGCTTGGCCGCCTGGTCCTTGTCCTTGATCACGTCATGGAAATCCTTGGCGTCCGTGAAGCCCGCCTTCATCGTCTGCATGGCCGCCAGGTCGCGCTGAAGGCGCTCCAGGTCGCGGTCCTCGTGGATGTGGGCCGATATGCGCTCGAGGATGGCCTGGGCTTCCTTGACCCTCCCCAGGTTCCTCATGGCGGAGACGCAGATCTTGGCGGCCGGCACGTTCTTGTTGTCGTCCCCCATGGCCATCTCCGCCTCGGCCTGCGCGCCCTCGTTGTGGCCCTTCTGCAGGAGCGTCTCCGCCAGGATCGTGCGGATCTTCGCGTTGGACGGCTCGTCGTTGAGGTACTTCTGGCAGAACTCGATCTTCCTGGCCGCGTCCTTCGTGGTCCGGAGCTGGACCTCGACCTGGCCCCGCAGGAGCTTGAGCTTGATCATCCCCGGCGCCCCCTGCTCCTGGAACTTCTTCAGCACCGAGATCCGCATGGCCTTCCGCGACTGGACGTGGTCGGGATTGAGGAGCAGGATCTGCAGGAAGAGGTTGATCGAATAGTCGTAATTGTGCTTCTGGAACGCCTCTTCCGCCCGTTTGTAGAGCGCGTCGATGTCTGCCATGGCGACTGGCCTGGAAGAGCCCCCACTTTACTGCCGCGGGGAGGCGTTGTCAACATCAGTTACCGGTTGAGTCGCTCCAGCGGCCGGTGGTATAATGGAAAATCATGGAGCTCTTGAGATATCCCGATCCGAGGCTCCGGGCGGTCGCCATGCCCGTGAAGCGGATGGACGGGGCGCTCCTCGACGCGATCCCCCTCATGTTCGAGGTCATGTACAAGGCCCGCGGCATCGGGCTGGCCGGCCCCCAGGCGGGGCTGGACCGGCGCGTCATCGTGTCCAACCTCTCGGGGGATCCCGCCCGGAAGGACGGGGAGCGCGTCTTCCTCGACCCGGAGATCCTGCGGCGTACCGGCGAGAAACGCGAGGAGGAAGGGTGCCTTTCCTTCCCCGGGATGTCCGTGACGATCGCGCGCGCCGAGAAAGTCGAGGTCCGCTACCGGGACCTCGAGGGGAACGAGGTCCGGCGCGAGGCGGAGGGGCTGGAGGCCAAGCTCTTCCAGCACGAGATCGACCACCTCGACGGCGTCCTCCTCGTGGACAAGATGACCCCCGCCGACAAGAAGCAGTGGGCCTCCTTCCTCAAGGGGCTCGAACGGGAGTACAAGGGGAAGGCCAGGCGGCCCCGCACCGCGCGCTCCAAAACGGCCCTCTGATGGAGATCCTGACCGGACTGGAGACGCTCCCCGACCCCCGCATCCGCGCCCCGATCGTCACCTGGGGAGTGTTCGACGGGGTCCACCGCGGCCACCGCAAGGTCCTGGAGGCCGTCCTGGGATGGGCGCGCCGCGATGGCGTCTCCTCGGTCATCCTGACGTTCGACCGGCACCCGGAGGAGATCCTCACGGGCCGGCCGGTCCCCCTGCTGACGTCCCTGGAGGAGCGGCTCCGGCTCATCGGGAAGCTCGGGATCGACTTCGGCCTCGTCCTGAACTTCACGCCGGAATTTTCCGCGATGACCGCCGAGGAGTTCGTCCGCGATGTCGTGGCGGGGAGACTGCGCGCGTCCGGCGTGGTGCTGGGGCACGACTCGCGCTTCGGCCGCGGACGCGGGGGCGACTTCGAGGCCCTGTCCAGGCTGGGGAGGGGCCTCGGCCTGGAGGTGTGCGACAGCGATCCCGAAGTGGTCGGGGGGCGGCCGGTCTCCAGCTCCCTCATCCGGGAGGCCGTGGCCGCCGGCCGGCTGGAGGAGGCCCGGCGCCTGCTGGGACGGCCTCTCTCGACGGCCGGGCCCGTCGTCCGGGGCGACCGCCGCGGGTCCGGGATCGGCTTCCCCACGGCGAACCTGGAACTCCGGGACGGCGTCCGCCCCCCGCGGGGCGTCTACGCCGTCGAGGCCCTGCTCGACGGGACGGCCTACCGGGCGGTGGCGAACTTCGGCACGCGCCCCACGTTCCGCCCCGGGGGCGCGGAACTGCTGGAGGGCCACCTCCTGGACTACGCGGGGGGGGACCTTTACGGCCGCGCGCTCGAGGTCCGGTTCCTCAGCCGGATCCGGGACGAGCGGAAGTTCCCCGACGCCGGGGCGCTCAAGGAGCAGATCGGAAAGGATATCGCCGCGGCCCGGGGCCTGCGGCCTGAGGCCTGATGCCCGTGCTTTTCGACGAGGAGTTCCTGCGGAGGCTCGAGGCGCTCCGGTTCGCCGTCCGCCGCGCCATCTCCGGGCGGAAGGAAGGGGACCGCCTCACGCGCAAGCGCGGCGGCGCGGCCGAGTTCACCTCGCACCGCCCCTACGCGCAGGGGGACGACTTCCGCGCGATCGACTGGAACCTCTACGGCCGCCTGGGCCAGCTCTACGTCAAGGAGTTCTCCCGCGAGGAGGCCCTGCCCGTGCGGCTCCTGGTCGACACGACCCCCTCGATGGCCCCCAAATTCGACTTCGCGCGCCGGCTCGGGGCGGCCCTGGCGCTGGTGGCCAGCCAGGAGGCCTCGATCGTGCCGCTGGGGGAGATCGAGGCGCTCCGCGTGGGCGCCCCGTTCGAGGTCCCTCCGCAGGCGCGCGGACTGCTGGTGCTCGTGAGCGACCTCTGGGACGAGGATCTCCGGGGGAAGCTTCTCGCGGTCCGGGCCGAGAAGGCCGTGATCCACGTCCTCTCCCCCGGGGAGGCCGCCCCGGCCCTTTCGGGGAAGGCGAGGCTCGTGGACGCGGAGACCGGAGAGGCCTGCGTGCGCTTCGTGGGCGAGGAGGAGCGGGCGGAGTACCGGCGCCTGCTGGCGGCGCACTGCGGGTCGTGGAAGCGCTGGTGCTTCGACCACGAGATCAACTACCTCCGCGCCGTGAGCGACCAGCCCCTCGAGGAAGTGGTGCAGGTCTACCTGCGGGAGGCGGGGGTCCTGGAATGAGCCTCGATACGCCTGCGGCCCTCTGGGGGCTCCTGTCGGTCCTCCTGCTGGTCCTCTTCAGCCTCTGGCGCCAGGCGGCCGTGCGGACGGTGGTCCCGAGCGTCCTCCTCTGGAAACAGATACCCGAGCGCAATCCGCCGCTCCGTGCCCTGCGCCGGCCGCGCTGGAGGCTGGAACTGCTGGTCCAGGCGGCGGCGCTCGCGGCGATGGTGGCGGGCCTCGCGGGGCCGTCCCTCCCCGGCTCGGAGCCCGAGCCGCGCAAGGTCGCGCTCGTCTTCGACACCTCCGCGCGCATGCTGGCGGGCGGCCGGCTGGAGCGGGCCAAGGAAGCGGCGCGGAAGCTCGCGGCCCGCCTCCGCCCCGGCGACCCGGTCGCGGTCTACGCGGCCGCGCCGTCCCCGCGCCGGCTGGGGGGGATCGACGACGTCCGGGCCGTCCACGCGCACGTGGACACGGCGCCCCTCCTGGCGGCGGCGCGGGAGGAGACGGAGCACGTGGTCTATTTCTCCGACCGCCCCCCGGATCGCGCCCCGCAGGGGACCCGCCTGGCGCTCTTCGGCGGGGAGGGCGGGAACGTCGGCGTCGTGGAGTTCTCGGTCTCGGACTCGGACGTCTTCGCGCGGATCGTCAACCACGGCCCGCCGCGGCCGGTGCCGCTGGAGCTGGCGATCGGAGACCGGATTATCCGGGCATCGCTCGACCTCCCCGCGGGGGAGATCGCCTGGAGCCGCGCGGAGGACCTGGCCCGGGTGGACCGCGTGTCTCTCTCGCTCTCCCCCGGCGACCCTTTCCCCCTGGACGACGAGGCCCATGCGGCGCGGCTGGGGCCGGCCCGGGCGGTGGTGTCCCCCGCCGGGGCGGGCGCAGCCACAGCAGGTA
>CAYNDR010000079.1:0-10108 GCA_964395295.1 uncultured Planctomycetales bacterium | reverse complement strand
GCGGGCCGGCACGTCCCGAGCCTGGTGCGGGCGCTCGGGGCGGTGGAGGGGGTGGTGGTCCGGCGGGGAGGGGGCGAGGGGCTCGTGGCCGTGGGAGTGGACGAGGAGCCCGGGGGGCAGGCGCGGCTCCGCGTCCGGGTGCGTTCGCCCGAGGCGCCCCGGCCGGCGGGGGCGGCAACGGTCCAGGCGCATCCCCTCACGGCGGGCCTGCGCGGGCCCGACTTCGGGGCGGCCAGGGTGGGGCACCTGGAGGCGCCCGAACGCGCCGAACGGCTCCTGCTTGCGGACGGACGCGTCTTCGGCGCGCTTTGGGACGGCGCCCTGCACCTGTCGATCGAGATGGCCCCCGGGGGATGGACGGAATCGGTCTCGTTCCCCATCCTCTGGACAAACGTGGTGGACTTTGCTAGAAGGGGCGCCGGGTCGTTTGCCGTCGTGCGGACGGGGCGCCCGTTCGCCCTGCCTCCCGAGGTCGAGGCGGTGGAGCCCTTGGCGGCGGGGGCGATCTACGAGCTTTCGCCCTCACGCCTGTTCGTGGCGCACACCGCGGGCGCCTTCGAGGCGCGCGTCCCGGGGGGCCGATGGGCGTTCCGCGCCGGCCTCCTCGACCCGAGGGAGTCGGACACGGCGGGAATCCGGCGGGAGCTGGATTGGGACCCGGCGGACCCGGCCGGCCGCGTCCCGCGGAAGCGGCCCCTGGGAGGCTTCCTGGCGGCGGCCGCGCTGGCGCTCGCCGCGGCGGCATGGGTCCTGGAGCGGCGCCCCGATTGAGGGACGGATGAAGCCCACGATCCTGGCGATCGACGACACGAAGCGGGTGCTCGAGATCATCAAGTACTTCCTCGAGCAGGAAGGCCACCTCGTCAAGACCGCGTCCGACCCCGCCGAGGGCATCCGGATCGCCCTGGAGGGGGGCATCGACCTCATCCTGCTGGACATCATGATGCCCGGGATGGACGGCTACGCCGTCTACGACACCCTGAAGAAGAACGAGCGGACGCGCGACGTCCCGGTGATCATGCTCACGGCCAAGGCGATCATCCTGCACACGCCCAAGGATTTCTTCTACGGGCTCTACGGCTTCCTGGCCAAGCCCTTCTCGCGGCAGCAGCTCGTCAAGGCGGTGCAGGACGTCTTCAAGATGACGAAGACCGGGGAGGACACCAAGGTCATCCAGCCGCGGGACGGGGGGAAAGGAGAGGCCCCGGGGGATGCGCCCCCCGCATCGGCAGGCGGGGAAGAGGCCTCCTGATCCCTCCCCTCCGGGGAGGGGGAGGGTGGGGGAGGCGCTTGGCTATTGCCTATTGCCGGTTGCCTTCGGCATAATTGGCCCCATGCTTCGCTACAGCACCGCCGGCGAGTCCCATGGCCCGTGTCTCCTGGCCGTGATCGAGGGCGTCCCGTACGGGACGCCGGTGCCGCTCGAGGCGATCAACGCCGAGCTGGCGCGCCGCCAGGGCGGGTTCGGCCGCGGGGCCCGGATGAGGATGGAGACGGACGAGGCCGAGGTCCTCACGGGCGTCCGCAAGGGGCGCACCCTGGGCAGTTCCATGACCCTCCGGATCGCCAACCGGGTCCACAACTCCGAGGAGCTGGGCCCGATCACCCGGCCGCGGCCGGGGCACGCGGACCTCCCGGGGGCGATGAAGTTCGGCATCCGGGACGCGCGGGACGTCTCCGAGCGGTCGAGCGCCCGGGAGACGGCCGCCCGCGTGGCCGCGGGCGCCCTCGCCGCCGCCTTCCTGTCCCATTTCGGCGTGCGGGTCCTCGGGTACGTGGTCGAGGTCGGCGGCCTCTCCAGCGATCGGCGGATCGAGAATCCCGACGAGCTGGTCCGCCTCCGCGACGCGTCCCCGTTCTACACGCTCGATCCCTCGCTCGACGAGCGGGCCCGGGCGCGGGTGGAGGAGGTCGCGAAGGCGGGGGACACGATCGGCGGCGTGTTCGAGGTCCGCGTCTTCGGCGCGCCTCCGGGGCTCGGCAGCCACGCGGCCTGGAAGGACAAGCTCGACGGCGCCCTCGCGCGCGCGCTGATGTCCGTCCAGACGGTGAAGGCGGTGGAGGTGGGGCTGGGCCTCGAGGCGGCGCGCCGCCTCGGATCGCAGTTCCACGACGAGATCCTCAAGGCGGAGGGCGGCGGCCTGCGCCGGTCGGGCAACAACGCGGGGGGCATCGAGGGCGGGATGACCAACGGGGAGCCCGTGGTGGTCCGCGCCGCGTCCAAGCCCATTCCGACGCTCCGCAAGCCCCTGCGGACGGTGGATCTCGAATCCGGCGAGCCGGCCGAGGCGCAGTACGAGCGGTCGGACGTGTGCGTGGTCCCCGCGGCGAGCGTGGTGGGCCAGGCGGTGGTGGCCTTCGAGGTCGCGCGGGCGTTCCTGGCGAAGTTCGGCGGCGACACCTTCGAGGAGACGCGCGAGCGGGTCGAGGCCTACCGGAAGCGGCTGGAGCCGTTCGGCCGATGACGCCGCCTGAGGCGCCGGCCGGGACCGCCCCCCGGACGCGGGTCCTGGCCGTCACGTGGCGGTTCCTCAAGCGGGGCCGCCGCTACCTCCCGAGGATCGTGCTGACGATCGTGGTCGTCTTCTGCTGTTCCGCCTCCAAGGCGATGCAGGGGTGGCTCATCAAGCCGGTCATCGACGACCTGTCCCGCCGGGAGGCGGTGGAGGCGGGCGGGGGGAAGCCGGCGGCGGAGAAGGCGCCCGCCACGCCGCCGCCGACGGGTCTCCAGAGGCTCCTGAAGCCGGTCCACTGGGACCTCAAGCTGGTGGGGATCCTCGCGATCATCCTGTCGGTCTTCATGTTCGTCTTCGGGTACCTGCGCGACGTCATGACGTGGTACATGGTCCAGCGCGTGGTGGCCGACCTCCGGCAGGACGTGGCGGAGCACCTGGCCTACATGCCGCTCCGGTTCCACTACGACCGGAAGTCGGGGGACCTGCTCTCGCGCGTCACCAACGACGTGGCGGCCGCCGAGCCGGCGGCGGGGTTCTACTTCGACGACGCGTTCGTCCACTCCATCATGATCCTCTGCGCGATGGTCATGGTGTTCACGGCGAACTGGATCCTGGCGCTGGGGGCCCTGGCGTTCTTCCCGCTGTACCTCACCCCGATGACCCTGCTGGGGCGGAGGATGAGGAAGGCGCGCAAGAAGAGCCTGGAGCGCCTGGGCGACATGACGGGGACCATGATCCAGACCTTCGGCGGGATCAAGGTGGTCAAGGCCTTCAACATGGAGGCGGCGCAGGTGGAGGAGTTCCGGCGGCACAACGAGAGCTACCTCGGCAAGCTCATGTCGGCCCTGCGCCGGAAGGCGATGAGCGAGAACCTCTCGATGCTCTTCCTGGGGCTGGCGATCGCCCTGATCTTCGTGGGCGGCGGGCTCCTGCTGTCCCAGGGCATGCTCAAGGCGGGCGAGCTGGCGGTCTTCGCCCTGGGCATCGCGATGGTCAACTCGTCCGCCCGGGAGCTGTCGAAGTCCTTCAACAAGCTGATGGAGGCCTCCACGGGGTGCGAGCGGGTCTTCGAACTGCTGGACCAGCCGCGCGAGACGGAGCACGGGGGGGGCGAGGACCTGCCGGCCGCGGGGGAGGGCGTGGAGTTCCGCGGGGTCTCCTTCTCCTACGACAGCGCCCCGGTCCTCCGGGACGTCAGCCTGAAGGCGCGGCCCGGGGAGGTCCTGGCCATCGTGGGCCGCAGCGGGGCGGGGAAGACCACGCTGGTGGACCTCCTCTGCAGGTTCTACGATCCCCAGGAGGGGCAGGTCCTCGTCAACGGGACGGACCTGCGCCGGGCGCGCCGCTCGTCGCTCCTGTCGCGCGTGGCCGTGGTGACGCAGGAGACGTTCCTCTTCAACACGACCATCGGGGAGAACGTCCGGTACGGCCGGCGGGACGCCGCCCGGGAGGAGATGGAGTCCGCGGCCCGGGCGGCGCACATCCACGACTTCATCGCCACCCTCGACAAGGGGTACGACACGGTCGTGGGCGAGCGCGGCGCCAAGCTCTCGGGCGGCCAGCGCCAGAGGGTCGCGATCGCGCGCGCGATCCTCCGGAATCCCGCGATCCTCATCCTCGACGAGGCCACCAGCGCGCTGGACGCGGAGAGCGAGCAGGCGGTCCAGGCGGCGCTGGACAACCTCATCCGCGCGCGGGACCGCATCACGTTCATCATTGCCCACCGCCTCTCCACCATCAAGAACGCCGACCGCGTGCTGGTCCTCGACGAGGGGAGGATCGCCGAGGAGGGGACGCACGAGGACCTGCTCGGGCGGGGCGGGGTCTACGCCCAGCTCTACCGCACGCAGTTCGCGTCCTGAGGGCACGGAGGAGACAGAGGCGATTTAAACACGGAGGGCACGGAGGTCACAGAGCAACTCAACTCCGCGGAGGGCGCGGAGGGGACGGAGAAGTCACCCCGGACGTGGCGTAAGGGCCATCGGATGTCGCGGGGATGGATACGGCGGGTCGGCCGGGAATGTGTCTCCGTGCTTCGCGGTTAACGCGGCGTCTTCTCCGAGCCCTCCTTCTCCCGGATGACGCGGAGGACGTCGCGGGGCGTCGCGGCCCGGACGAGGGCCTCCCGGGTCTCCTCGGAGCTGAGGACCCGCGCGATCCCCGCCAGCGTGCGGATGTGAAGCTGGACCGCCTCCCGCGGGATGGCCAGGAGGGTGATCAGGCGCGCGGGCTGGCCGTCGGCGGACCGGAAGGGGACCCCTTCCGGGGCCACGGCCAGCGCGCCCACGGCCTCCTCGATGCCGTCCACGCTCGCGTGGGGGAGGGCCACCCCGTGCTCCATCCCCGTGGAGGAGACGTTCTCGCGCGCCACGAGGGCGTCGTGGACGGCCCGGCGGCGGTCGGCGGGCAGGCGGCCGCAGGCCGCCAGGGCGTCGAGGATCTTCCCGATCGCCTCCCACTTGTCCCGCGCCCGGAAGCCCACCAGGACCTGGGATTCCTCGATCAGCTACGAGAGCTTCACGGGCTCTCCCCGAGTTCCGCCAGGTGGGCCTCCAGCTCGGCGGCCTTGGCCCGGAGGGCCGCGAGCTTCGCCTCCACCTCCTCCGCCAGTTCGGGCTTGCGCCGGCGGAACTCCTCGTTGGCGAGCTGACGTTCCATCTGGGCCGCCTGTTCCCGCGCCTTCCCGATCTCCTTGCGGGTGCGGGCGGCCTCGGCCTGCAGGTCGATCTTGCCCTCGAGCGGCACGTAGACGGTGAAGGCCGCCGTCACCGCCGCGGCCGAGAAGCGCGGCTTCTGCAGTCCCACCCCGGCCTGGAGGTCCTCGGCGTTCGCCTGGGCGCGGATGATCCCGGCGCCGGCCCGGAGGAGGCCGGCCGTGCGCTCGTCCTTGGCGGAGATCGCCGCCCGGAGCGGCACCTTCGGGGCGATGGCGTTGCGGTTGCGGATCTCGCGCACCGCGTGCACCGCCTCGAAGACCAGTTCCATGCGCTCCTCGAGCTCCCGGTCCTGGAGCGCGGGCCGGGCCTCGGGCCAGGCCGACTTGATCAGGGGCGTCCTCTTCTCGGACCTCTGCTCGGCGAGCTTCCGCCAGATCTCCTCCGTGACGAACGGCACGAAGGGGTGGAGGAGCCGCAGGGCGGTGTCCAGCACGAAGCCCAGGGCCTGCCTCACCGCGGGCTCCTCGGGGCGGCGCTTCGAGAGCTCGAGGTACCAGTCGCAGAAGTCGTTCCAGACGAACTTGTAGAGGATCTGGGCGGCCTCGCCGAACTCGTAGCGTTCCAGGGCGCCGTCCACCGCCTGGACGGTGGTGGAGACCCGGCTGAGGATCCACCGGTCCTCGTCCTGGAGCCCCTCCCGGGGCGGCTGGAGCGGGACCCCGGCGATCTTCGGGGCCGCGTAGCGGGCGGCGTTCCAGAGCTTGGTCACGAAGTTGCGGCACATCTCCACCCGCTGGATGGACAGCACACTGCCGAACTTGATGTCCTGGGTCCCGGTGGAGAGCCACGCCAGCGCGAAGCGCAGGGCGTCCGCCCCGTACTGGTCGATCAGCTTCACCGGGTCGATGCCCGTGCCCTTGGACTTGGACTGGCGCTGGCCCTCGTCGTCCATGATCGTGGCGTTGATGACCACGTCGGAGAAGGGCTTCTCGCCGCGGAACTCGTAGCCGGACATGACCATCCGCGCGACCCAGAGGTTGATGATGTCCCGGCCCGTGACGAGGACCTTCGTGGGGTAGAAGCGCTCGAGGTCGGGCGTCTCGTCCGGCCAGCCCAGGGTGGCGAAGGGCCAGAGGGCGCTGGAGAACCACGTGTCCAGGACGTCCGGGTCCTGCCGCAGTTCGCGGCCGCCGCACTGGGGGCAGGCGGAGGGGTCTTCCGCGGAGGCCACCGCGTGGCCCGCCTTGCAGTACCACACGGGGATGCGGTGGCCCCACCAGATCTGGCGCGAGATGCACCAGTCGCGGATGTTCTCCATCCAGTCGAGGTAGAGCTTGCCCCAGCGCTCGGGCCGGAAGCGGACGTCGCCGCGCTTGACGGCCTCGATCGCCGGCGCGGCGAGCTGTTTCATGGCGCAGAACCACTGCTCGGAGAGGGCGGGCTCGATGATCGTGTCGCAGCGGTAGCAGTGCTTGAGGGGGACCTCGTAGTCCTCGGTCTTCTCCAGGAGCCCCTGCGCCTCGAGATCGGCCACCACGCGGCGGCGGCACTCGAAGCGGTCGAGGCCCCGGTAGGCGCCGGCGTTCCCGTTCATCACGGCCTTCTCGTCGATGACCGTGATCGCCTTGAGGCCGTTCCGGCGGGCGCAGTCGAAGTCGTTGGCGTCGTGCGCGGGCGTGACCTTCACCGCGCCGGTCCCGAACTTGGGGTCCACGAAGGCGTCCGCGACCACGGGGATCTCGCGGTTCATGAGGGGCAGGACCAGGGCGCGGCCCGCCAGATCCTTGTAGCGCGCGTCGTCGGGGTGGACGGCCACGGCGGTGTCCCCGAGCATCGTCTCGGGGCGGGTGGTGGCCACCGTGACGAATTTCCCCGGCTGGTCCTTCACGGGGTAGCGGAGGTGCCAGAGCTTCCCGGGGGCCTTGCGGTCGAGGACCTCCAGGTCGGAAAGGGCGGTGAGGTCCTTGGGGCACCAGTTGACGATGGCCAGGCCGCGGTAGATGAGGCCCTTCTTGAAGAGGGAGACGAAGACGGCGCGGATGGCGCGCGAGTAGCCCTCGTCCATGGTGAAGCGCGTGCGCGTCCAGTCGCAGCTGCAGCCCAGGCGCCGGAGCTGGTAGAGGATGGTGTTTCCGTACTGCTCCTTCCACTTCCAGACGCGCCTGAGGAACTCCTCGCGCCCCACGTCCCAGCGGGTCTTCCCCTCCTGCTGGATCTGCTGTTCCACCTTGACCTGCGTGGCGATCCCGGCGTGGTCGGTGCCGGGGAGGAAGAGGGCCTCGAAGCCCTCCATGCGCTTCATCCGCGTGAGGATGTCCTGGAGGGTGTTGTTGAGGGCGTGGCCCATGTGGAGGGAGCCGGTGACGTTGGGGGGAGGGATGACCATCGAGTAGGGCTCGCGGCCGGAACCGGGATCGGCCGTGAAGCAGCCGCCCTCCTCCCACATCCTGTAGAGGCGCTCCTCGGCTTCCTTGGGGTCGAACCGGGTGGAGAACTCCATGGTGTTCCCAAAAAAAAGGCGCGAGGCCGGGATCCCTCCGCCGCCAGCGCGCGCGGCCCCATGATCGGGCGGCTGGGGCGATTGTCAACGGCGGGTTGAGGCGTCGCCCCCGCGTCGTCGCTTCCCCCATGGACGGCGGGGCGGCCGTGGGTTATAATAACCGGGTTCACGGTAATTGTAACCGGTCGCCCGCGGTCCCCGTTGAGCGATGATCCAGCCGCCCCTCCCGCCCGACGAGCCCGCCCGGCTCGAGGCGCTCCGCCGCTACAGGATCCTGGACACCTCGCCGGAGGAGGCCTTCGACGACATCGTCCGCCTGGCCGCCCGGATCTGCGGCACCCCCATCGCCCTGGTGAGCCTGGTCGACGAGACCCGCCAGTGGTTCAAGGCCAAGGTCGGCATGGAAGCGACCGGGTCTCCCCGTGAGGGTTCCTTCTGCAGTCTCGCGATCCTCCAGCAGGGCCTTCTCGTGATCCCCGACGCGCAGGCCGACCCCCGGTTTGCCGACAATCCCCTGGTGAAGGGAGAGTCGGCCATCCGTTTCTACGCGGGGGTCCCCCTGACCACGCCCGAGGGCTTCCGTATCGGGACCCTCTGCGTCATCGACCGCGTCCCCCGCGCCCTCGATGCCGGGGCCGCCGGGGCGCTGAGGGTGCTGGCCCGGGTGGTCGTGTCCCAGCTCGAGCTCCGGCGCGCCCTCTTCGAGCGCGACCGCCTCGACGTGGAGTTCCATTCCGTCGTCAACACCGCCACCGACGCGATCATCGCCGCCGACTCGGAGGGGCGGATCGTCCTCTGGAACCCGGCCGCCGCGCGGATGTTCGGCCACACGGGGCCGGAGGCGGTGGGCCGGTCCCTCACCCAGATCATGCCCGAGCGCTGCCGGGCGGCCCATGAGGCGGCGCTGGCCCGGCTGAGGGAGGGGGGGGGAGGCTCGGTGATCGGGAAGGTCGTGTCCCTCCACGGGCTGAGGAAGGACGGCGGCGAGTTCCCGTGCGAGATTTCCGTAAGCCTCCAGCGGAGCGGGGACAAGGTCTCCTACACCGGCATCGTCCGCGACGTCACGGAGCGCCGGCGGGTCGAGGAGGCGCTCCAGGTAAGCGAGGCCCGGTTCCAAGGCTTCATGGACAGCAGTCCCGCCGTGGCCTTCATGAAAGACGAGGAAGGGCGGTTCCTCTACGTCAATCAGGCCTTCGAGGAACTCGTCAGGGCCAGCCGCGACCGGATCCTGGGGAGGAAGGACGGGGACTTCTTTCCCCCCGACGTCGCCCGGCGCCTGCGGGAGAACGACGGGGAGGTCCTCCGGTCGGGCCGCGTGGTGGAACTGCAGGAGCGCGTCCCCGGGGCCGACGGCGCCGACCGGCTCTGGTCGGTCATCAAGTTCCCCTTCCGGGACCCCTCCGGGCGGATCCTCCTGGCGGGGATGGCGCTGGACATCACCGAACGGGAGAAGACCAAGGCCGAGCGGGACCTCTTCTTCAGCCTCACCCCGGACGTGGTGGTCAGGATCGGGCTCGACGGATTCCTGAAGTACGTCAATCGGGCGGGGGAGGAGGTGCTCGGTTATGCCGCCGAGGAGATCCTCGGCAAGCCCTACCTGGACTTCGTCCACCCCGAAGACCGGGCGACCGTCCTGGAGGAAGTGCGCCGCGTCGCTTCCGGGGGATCCACGACCTCCTTCGAATGCCGTCTCCTGCGGCGGGACGGATCCTGCCGGTGGTTCATGTGGAGCAGTCGGGGCGCCCCCCCCCAGCCGTGGATCTTCGCGCTGGGGAGGGACGTGACGGAACGGAAGGACGCGGAGAAGGAGAGGGCGTTGCTGGCGGCGATCGTGGAATCCTCCGGCGACGCCATCGTCGGGTACGACCTTCAGGGCGCGATCGTGAGCTGGAATCCCGCCGCCGAGGATATCTTCGGCTACTCCACAGAGGAGATTCGGGGGAGGCCGGTCTCCACCCTGGTGCCGCCCGATCGCCGCGGCGAGGTGGCGGACGTCCTGGCGAGGATCGGGCGCGGCGAGGCCATCCGGCATTTCGAGACGGTCCGGGTGAGGAAGGACGGCCGGCCCGTCGAGGTCTCGATCAGCGTCTCCCCCATCCGGGACGGCGCGGGCCGGATCGTGGGTGCCTCCGGGATCGTGCGGGACATGACCGAGCAGAGATCGGCCGAGACGGCCCTCCAGGAGAGCGAGGAACGAAGGCTCCTCCTGGAGGAGCTGGCCCGGAGCCGCTTCAAGTTCGAGAACCTGGTGGGAAAGAGCGCCGCCATGCAGGAGGTCTTCCGCCGGCTCCGGCTGGCGGCCCAGAGCGACGTGACGGTGCTCCTGACGGGGGAATCGGGCACGGGGAAGGAACTGGCCGCCGGCGCGGTCCACGCGCTCAGCGAGCGCAAGGGGAAGCCTTTCGTCGTCGTGAACTGCGCGGCGATCCCGGAGACGCTCCTGGAGAGCGAGCTCTTCGGCCACGTGAAGGGGGCCTTCACGGGGGCGGTGCGGG
>CAYNDR010000078.1:0-20008 GCA_964395295.1 uncultured Planctomycetales bacterium | reverse complement strand
CGCCGCGGGGTCAGGTCCACGGTGCAGGAGTCCTTCGGCGCGGAGTCGATGAGCCAGGCCGTGATCTCCCAGCGGTCCTCCTCGTCCACGAGGTCCTTCGTGTCCCAGCGGAGGTAGAGGTTGAGCTGTCCCTTGCGGTCCCCGTCGGCGGGCTCCCCGTTTCCGGGGTTGTCGTCGAGCGAGCAGTGCGTGAAGGCGGGGAGGCTCTGGTCGATGCGGAGGTCCAGCGCGCCGCGGAGGCCGGGGCCGCCGTCGCCGCCGCCCGTGGCCGTGGGGACGTAGACGCGCTCGCCGTGGCCGGACTGGCCCCAGGTGAAGAGGTGCGGCTGGCGGGTCTCCTGGAGGGCGCGGGCGAACTCCGCGGCCTGGGGCCAGCCGATCGCGCCGTCGTTCTTCCCGTTGGCGAAGGAGATGAACGGGATGTCGCGGCCGGGATCGCGCCGCAGGAGGAACGCGTTGTCCAGGTACTCGAAGGTCTTGAGGCCGCTCTCGTGGGGGACGTCGAGCGCGGCGGGGCCGCAGACGGCCTCGTAGGAGCCCTTGAACTGGGGACTGCGGGAGGCGATGTGGACGCCCACGGAGGAGAAGGCGCAGGCGAAACGGTCGGGGTAGCGCACGGCGAGCATGCCGGCGCCCGATCCGCCCATGGAGGCCCCGGCGACGAAGGCGCGCGAGCGGTCGATCTCCCACTTCGTGGCGGCCCAGTCGATGAACGCGAGCAGGCGCTTCACGGTGTAGTCGCGCGTGACGCCGTCCTTCCAGTTCTTGGAGATCCCCAGCTTCTCGTGGTAGGCCACCCACCAGTCGTAGGGGATCTGGTTCGAGGCGATCATCATGGCGCCGTCGTTGGCCCGGTACCACCACATGTAGCCGCCGTCGAGGTTGCCGCCCCAGCAGTGGAGGTGGAGTCCCACAGGGGCGGGCCGGGCGGGATTCGAGGGGATCCCCACGCGATAGTCGAAGGGGCGGCTGGGGAGGTTGGAGTGGGGCGGGGCCTCCCAGCGGACGTAGTAGTGGAGGGTGGGCTCCTTGACGTAGTTCGACTCCTTGGGCCGCTCGGTCCTCTGGAGCACGGGCACGCCCGGGCCCACGGTCTCGCGCACGGGCGTCCCGAGGGAGTTCGCCCCGCTGATCGCGGTGTTCTCCTTTCCGTTCACGGACCGGGTGACCGCGTAGCAGGCCTCGCCGGCGGCCGCGGGGTTGTGCGCGTAGATGCCGGTGCCGGGGGGGACGGGGCCTTTCCCTTCCTCGACCACGTACCGCGCGGCCTGGTGCTCGGGCTTGCAGTCGATGCCGGTATAGTCGGCGTTCCAGCAGGTGAGCGGGGGGACCTCGGCGATCGGCTCCAGGCCTTTCACGGAAGAGATGGGCTGATCAGAGCGGTAGATGCGGTAACGGATTTTTCCCGGCGCCCCCTTGACCTTGCGAAGCTCGGCGACCGGGATGGACTCGGCGGCCACGGGCGGATCGAATTCCTTCCAGGTGAGGATCGTCTGTCCCGCCTCGTGCCGGGCATGGAGGCCCGTGACGAAGCCGATGGGCGAATCGTCCTGGGGCGGCGCGAGGGAGAATCCGAGCAGGAGCGCCCCCAGCGTCCTCATGCGTTCACCCCCCGTGATGGTTCAGGGGTCCGGTTCCCGCTCGCGTGGTTCAATGATAGACGGACCCCGGGAGGGTGTCCAGAGATGCGGGGCCGCGGCCCTCAGGAATCCCTGCGGGGAGCGCCCTTGAAGAGCGCCTGCACCGAGGGTCTCAGGAGCACCACCATCGTGAAGACCCCCAGGACCGTGCCCAGGGGCACCAGCAGGCAGTTGGCCCCCGCCACGACGAGGCAGAAAAGCCTGTGTTTCCTCGCCGACAGGAAGCGCGCCGCGCAGAGGAGGCCGATGGCCAGGGTCCATCCGGCCAGGATGAAGAAGCCGGCGATGATGATGAAGAACCAGCCGAAGAAGGCGGGGGGCCCGCCCGACCGGTCGCCTTCCGAGAGGGATTCCGGGTTGGCGACGATGAGGATCCCGATGGCCAGGTGGATGATGGGGAAGGTGCCCATGAGGGCCGTGATCGCCGCGCCCACGTAGTGGAAGATCGACAGGAGCTTGAGGTGCTCCTCGTCCCGGCTCACCTGCGGGACCGGGGCCGGCGCGGGGGGCGCCGCGCCCGACAGCATCTCGCCGCACCAGCGGCACTTGATCGCCTCGACCAGGATCGCCTCGGCGCAGTAGGGGCAGGGACGCGTGTCTCCCATCGAAGATGAGTCTACCACACTCCTGGAGGGCCGGTCCCGCTACTTGGGGAAGTCGCTGGGCAGGGCGGTGGCCGAGAAGGTCTGGGTCCCCACGATGCCGGCGTAGCCGTACCCCACGCAGGTCCAGGCCTCGGCGAGCGCGATGCGGTGGTGGTCGCTGGACCGGAACCACCCTTTCCACCAGATGTCGGATGGGCCGGGGTGCGCGATGCCCACGTTCTCGGCCACCTTGTCGGGGAATCCTTCGCGGCGGGCTCGCGTCTGGGGGTCGGCGTCCGGGCCCACGTGCCAGATCTTGCCCGCGGCGTTGCAGGCGGCGCTGTGCTTCTTCGCGGCCCGGCAGAGGCGCGCGTCCAGGTACAGTCTCCGGAAGCCCATCATCTCGCGGTAGTCGTTGACGATCCGGACGTGCTCCTTGACGTCCGCGGTCACGTCCGGGTCGTTGAACGCCTGGTTGTAGGCGTCCACCCGGCGGTTGTAGGCGTGGAGCTCCCGCTCCTTGGGATCGGGTCCGGGGCCGCGGACCAGGAGGCCCAGCCGCTGGAGCGCTTGCTCCAAAACCATAATATCCTCTCCGCCCGGATTCCCGCCGAGGGCGGGGATGTGCTTCTCATGGATCCTGCGGACGGCGTCCGCGCCGCCCTTCATCGCGGGATCGGTCGAGACCAGCACGGCGCCGGCCGACTCCCAGAGTTCCCCGAGGCTCCCGGGGTGGGCCTTCAGCACGAGCTGTTCCACCTTGTCCTGGCCGTTCAGCTTGTCTTCCTTGGAAGAGTAGGCCGCCGGGTCCTGGATGACCTTGAGGGCGGCCTCGCGGCGCCTCCGGAGTTCCTCGCGGAGCTTCCCGACCAGGTCGGCGGCGTCGGGGCCCGCGGCGCGGGCCTCGATCGCGCGGAGCCGCCGGTCGCGGGCGGCCCGGAGGGCGGCCAGGCCGTCCGTCCGGATCGCCCCGGCCGCCGCCGCCGGGAGGCCGGGCGTGCTGCAGAGGGCCGCGAGCTCGTTCGAGGCCTGCTCCAGGGCGACCGGGTCGCCGGTCGTGGAGATCGCCTTGCAGAGGTCGGCCGCCTTGGCGCGGGCCTTGCGGGAGGAGCGCTCGATCAGGCTTTCCCAGCCGGACTGGGGGTCGTACGCGTAGCCCCCTTCGGGCACGGGGACGCCGCGCCAGCCGGCCACGGTCCGGTCGGCCGCGTGCTGGCGCCCCTTGGGATCGGCCTCCAGGTAGCGGGAGAGCGCCCGTTCCGCCTCCGGCTTCAGGCCGGCGAGCCAGGCCCATTTGGCCAGCGAGAGGAGGTCGTCGTCCTTGAGGCCGATCGCCTCCAGCAGTCTGAAGCGGGTTGGGGCGTCGAGGCTGTCCCAGGCGACCTTCCTTTCGCCGTCCTTGAATCCGTTCATGCCGGCGTCGCTTTTCCCTGGGAATTTCCCGGCGTTGATGGCGTCGATCAGTTTTTCCGTGAGGCCGTCGGAGGCCTGGGGTCCGCAGATCAGCAGGAGGGCCAGCGCCGCGAGCATCATCGTCCAGTCCCGCTCTTCGCGGGGCTATTATACGACAAGGGGGCGGGGATGTTGCCCTTATCAAGACCGGGGCGCCGGGGGCCGCGTGATCATCTCCACGCTCTCCTTCACGGCCTCGGGCTCGAAGACCCTCTTCCAGTCGGGCCGGAAGAGCTGGGCCTTGGCCCGCTCGACGGCCTTCCTGGCGCCGTCGGAGAAGGGGACGGGGATCTCCTCGAAGACGATCGCCAGCTCGATGTTGAGGTGCCCCAGCAGGAAGTCCCGCGCCGCCTCCCGCGGGACGCCGCGGCGGATCGCCTCCTCCATGGCCTCGCGGACCACCACCACGCAGGTGGCCGCGGTCGTCTCCGAGAGCGCCGGCTCCAGGAGCGCCATCTGCTCCACCGTCACGCGGTGGGCGTCGACGACGGGGGCGAACATCCGCCGGCAGAGCGCCTCGCCCCGCGCGTAGTCCCCCTCCGGCCCCTGCATGAGGGCGCAGACGATGCTCTGCCGCGCCTTGATCCCGCCGAAGAAGTCGCGGCGCGCCTCGGGGTCGTCCTCATAGTTGAAGACGGACGGGTGGCAGGGGTGCGTGACGAAGTAGGCGACGTCGGGCCGGCGCGGGAGCCTCCCGGCGTGGGGCGCCGCCGCGTCCAGGCAGAGGAGCATCGCGCCGGCCTTCATCCGGGGCACGACGTCGGCGGCGATCCGGCCGATCAGGTTGTCCGGGACGGCCAGGACCGCGGCGTCCGCCTCGCGGAGCGCCGCTTCGGCCGGGGCGGGGGAGAGTCCACGCGTCCTGAGGTTCTCGATCCCGGCGGGGCTCACCTCGACGTAGAGCGCGCGGTACTCGGAGTCCTTGAGGTTGTAGGTGATGCGGCATCCCATCTTGCCGCCGGCCCCGAAGAGCGCCACCGTGGTCATCGTCCTTCCTCCTTGATGTCGATCGCCTTCCCGGTCCGCGCCGACTCGTAGGCGGCGAAGACCAGCCGGACCGTCCTCAGGTTGTCCTCCCCCGTCGTCTCGGCCGCGCCCTCGCCGCGGAGCGCCCCGAGGAGGTTCGCGTTGCAGGGCACGATGCTTGCGTGGACGAGGTCGTAGGCCGGCTCGGCCCAGGCGTAGTGCGGCGGCGGGCAGAGCCGCGCCTCCGTTCCCGTTTTCGTCGTCGCGCGGATCTCGCAGTCGGGGCCCAGCTCCAGGGAGCCCTCCTCGCCCTCGACGAAGAGGAAGGTCTGGGGGAACCGCTCGCGCTCGGTGCGGCTGGCGTAGCTCATCTCGCAGGAGACGGCGGCGCCGGATTCCATCCTCATCATCACGGTGGCCACGTCCTCTCCGCGGATGTCGCGGCGGACGCGGCTCGCGACGGCGAAGAGGCTCCGGGCCTCCCCGAAGAGGAAGCGCGCGGCGTCGAGGACGTGACTGCCGATGTCGGTGATGATGAACTCCTCCAGCTCCTTGAGGAACGGCTGGTTGTCGAAGACGGGGAAACTGCAGGAGAACTGGAGGCGCGCCCGGAAGGGCCGGCCCACAAGGCCGCCGTCGAGGATCGACTTCGCCTCCCGCATCGGCCTCTGCCAGCGCCAGTTCTCGTGGACGAAGAAAGGGACGCCCGCCTCGCGGCAGGCGCGGACCATCTCCTCCGCGTCGGCGAGCGTGGGGGCCATGGGCTTCTGGCAGATGACCGGCGTCCTATGCGCCGCGGCCAGGAGCACGAACTTCCGGTGCGTGCCCGGGTCGGTGACGACGTCCAGGAAGTCCGGCCTCTCGCGGCGGAGGAGCGCCTCCGCGTCGTCGTAGACGGCGGGGATGCCGAACTCGCCCGCGAGCGCCTCGGCCCTGGCGCGCGTGCGGTTGCAGATCGCGACGCACCGGGCGCCCTTGATCTCGCGCCAGGCGGCGAGCTGGAAGCGGGCCCAGAAGCCGGCCCCCAGGACGGCGAACCGGAGATCGTTCATGGGCTGTCGATCCTCGCGACTTCGTGGGGGGACAGATCGATCTCGATGCGGCCTTTCCCGGGGAGGTTCTCCAGGAGGGCGTGCCGCGGCTGAGCGGTCAGGTTCGCGACCAGCACCCGGGTGCGGGCGCCTTTCCGGAGCGCCAGGCCCGTCAGGACGAGGGGATCGCTCGGCGAGGAGGGGAGGACCTCTCCGCCGGAGAACTCCAGCGCGTCGGCGAGCACATGATGGAGGGGGAAGACGCGGTCGCCTTCGAGGACGCCGCGGGTCTCAAAGTACGTGACGCTGGAGGCGCCCGCCTCGGCCAGCGACTTCAGGCTGCCTACCGTCCAGGCCGCGCCGAAGAGGGTCTTCTGGCGCGCGTCCGGGGCGGAGGGAATGAAACGGGGCTTGAGCGTCACCGGCGTGACGGCCACGGGGCGGCCGCCGGAGAAACGGCGGGCGCACCGGACCGTGTCCCCCTGGGCTTCGAGGTTTTCGATGAGCGTGGCGTCGTCAAAGAGGTGGACCTGGGGATTGGCCGGGTAGAAGAGGAAGTCGGCGCCCTCCGGCGGCCGGTTCAGGTTGAGTTCGGCGAAGTTGGAGTCGGTGCCGGCCCCGACGGGGGCGAAGGGCCGGAGGGCCTTCCGTGCGGCGTCGATCCACTCCGGTTGAAAGACGAGGAAAGAGGAGACGATGGACTTCATGCCCTGGAGTTCCTGACGGAGGCGCTCCAGCTTGCGGGGGGCGTCATCGGAGAGGTGGATCGCGAGTTCGAGGGAGGCGCCGAGGGCGCGGGCCTCCGCCGCGGCCTCCGCGAGGCGGGAGGCGATGTCGCCGGACAGGTCGAGGTCGGCCCGGAGATGGGACAGCCCCAGGGCGCGGAGGCGGGCGGCTTCGGGGGGACGGGAGGGTTCGGAGAGGCAGAGGCCGATCCTGGGGAGCGGGCCCGCCGGGGCGTCTCCCACCGTGAAGGCAAGAGGTTCGTCAGGCTCGACGGCGGGGGCCGTGCCTCGCAGGGAAAGGGTCACGGACTGTGAGATGCGGGTCCCGGCCTTCACCTCGACGGGGAAGGGGAGGTCGAGGGGCGTGGAGTAGGTCTTGA
The DNA here is from genome assembly GCA_964395295.1 of uncultured Planctomycetales bacterium. Taxonomy (GTDB): domain Bacteria; phylum Planctomycetota; class MHYJ01; order MHYJ01; family JACPRB01; genus CAYNDR01. Next base: position 13,230 of record CAYNDR010000078.1, on the reverse strand, counting down.
AGGAGGCGTCGGTCCAGTTGCGCTGGTCCTCCGTCTCGAACGTGTCGCCCTCGAACCGGACCTCGGCCTCGACGCCCGGGGCGGCCTCGTGGGCGATGGCGCGGACGGCCTTGAAGGGCTGGTGGGGCGAGACGTCCTCCGGGAATTTCCCGCGCTCGGTCGAGCCGTCCGTGTGCTCCACCCGGCAGGGCCGGCCCGCGCACTCGCGGATCGGGTGGAGGACGCAGATCCCGATGCGGTTGCGGAGGAACGTGGAGCGGGCGATCCCGTCCATGGAGAACGTCACGGTCCCCTCCGGGCCGCCTGAGATGGAGCCCTTCCAGGCGAAGCCGATGTCGCCGAGGCGGCATTCGGCGTCGAAGGCCGCGCGGAAGGAGTCCCCGCCGGATTCGACCCGCAGGTTCGAGAGGGCGGCGGGCGCCGTGTCCCAGCGCCGGTCGCGGACCGCGGCGTAGATCCTCCGGAGCACCTCGCGCCGGCCCAGGCGGATGCGCCGCAGGCCGCCCTCCTCGAAGAGGAGCGTGAGCGGCCCGGCCCGGAGTTCCTCGGCTATCTCCTCACCGCGAAACGAGGTAGCGCTTCCCGAACTCGAGGTGTTCCTTCATGCGCTCGGCCGCAAGGTCGCCCTTGCCGCGGAGGACCGCGTCGGCGATGGCGGCGTGCTCCCTGAGGGCGGACTGGAGGCGGCCGGCGGCCTGGTAGACGCGCCGGATGGCGGGGTGGAGCTTGTCCCTGAGGCGCAGCATCACGCGGACGATCTCCCGGTTGTCCAGGAACTCGCAGAGCATGATGTGGAAGTCGGTGTCCAGGCGGGTGATCCCGGCGTCGTCTCCGGCGCGGGCGCACTCGGCCTGGTCCTTGAGGTTCCCCCGCAGGCGGGCGGCCTGGGGGTCCGTGAGCCGGCCGGCGACGGCGCGGACCGCGAAGGTCTCCAGGGCGGCGCGGATGTCGAACATGTCCACGATCTCGCGGAGGGAGGGCTCGCGGACCACGATCCCCTGCCGGGGGGAGACGGCCACGAAGCCCTCGATGTCCAGGCGGGTGAGGGCGGCGCGGATGGGGGTCTTGCTCATCCCCAGGTCGCGGGAGAGCCTCCGCTCGGAGAGGAATCCGCCGGGGGGATAGGTCCCGGCCTGGATGAGCCTCTTGAGGTCGTCGTAGGCGCGGTCCTGGAGGAGGCGCCGGGGCGCGGCGGCGTGGGCCATGGGTCCGATTCCTTCGAAGTTTTCTCTTGATATCTTACTGGCATCTCAGTAAGATGTCAACATCCATTGCGGAGGTGAGCCATGGCTTGGAGGACGGCGGCGGCGTGGATCGCGGCGGCCCTGGGGGCCGCGGCGGGGCCCCAGGAGGAGACGCCCCGGAGCGGCCCCTCGGTGGACCTCAGGCACGGCGACCTCAAGGTCTCCGAAAACCGGCGCTTCCTCGTCCACGCGGACGGGACGCCGTTCTTCTACCTCGGGGACACCGCGTGGGAGCTCTTCCACCGCCTCAACCGCGAGGAGGCGGAGAAGTACCTGGAGAACCGGCGCCGGAAGGGCTTCACCGTGATCCAGGCGGTGGCCCTGGCGGAGCTCGACGGGCTCAACGATCCCAATCCCTACGGCCACCGGCCGCTCCTGGGGAACGATCCCGCGCGGCCCGACGTCAAGGAAGGCCCCGCGAACGACTACTGGGACCACGTGGACTTCATCGTGGACCGGGCGCGGGAGAAGGGGATTTTCATCGGGATGCTCCCCACCTGGGGAGACAAGGTCACCAAGATGTGGGGCGTGGGGCCCGTGGTCTTCACCCCGGAGAACGCCGCCGCGTACGGGAAGTTCATCGCCGCGCGCTACAAGGACCGGCCCAACATCATCTGGATCCTGGGGGGCGACCGGCCGCCGGACAAGGTCCTGGATCTCTGGAGGGAGATGGCCAAGGCCATCCGCGAGGCCGACAAGGGCCGCCACCTCATGACCTACCATCCCTCCGGGGGGAGCTCCACCTCGAAGTGGTTCCACAACGACGACTGGCTGGACTTCAACCTGCTCCAGTCCGGCCACAACTACAACGTGCCCAACTACAACATGATCGCCGCCGACTACAACCGCACTCCCGCCAAGCCCTGCATCGACGGCGAGCCCCGGTACGAGGACCACCCCGCCGGCTTCAAGACCCAGAACGGGTACATGGACGACTACGACAGCCGCCAGGCCGCCTACTGGGCCCTCTTCGCCGGCGCCCATGGCCACACCTACGGCTGCCACGACATCTGGCAGATGTTCGCCCCCGGCCGCAAGCCCATCTCCTGGGCCCGGACGAACTGGACCGACGCCCTGGACCTCCCCGGCGCCTGGGACATGGGGCACGTCCGCACGCTCATCGAGTCGCGGCCCTTCCTCAGCCGCGTCCCGGACCAGTCCCTCGTCTCCGGCAGCGCGGGATCGGGCGCCGACCACGTCCGCGCCACGCGGGGAGACGACTACCTCTTCGTGTACCTCCCCACCGGCAAGCCCGTCACGGTCCAGATGGGGAAGATCTCCGGGAGCCGCGTGAAGGTGCACTGGTACGACCCGCGGACGGGGAACTCCTTCCCGGCCGGGGAGGCCGCCAACGAGGGGACCCAGGCCTTCACGCCCCCCTCAATCGGCCGAGGGAACGACTGGGTCCTGGTGGTCGACGACGCCTCGAAGAAGTTGCCGCCGCCGGGGAAGGCGGGGAACGCCTATCCCGCAGTGAGCCTCGCCGAGCCCGCGGCCGGGGCCGAGTTCACGGCTCCCGCGTCGATCACGGCCCGCGTCGCCGCCGCGGACTTCGACGGGGGGGCAGCGCAGAGCGAGCTCTACCAGGGGACGACGAAGCTCGGGGAGGGGAGCGGCGGCTCCTACAGTTTCACCTGGAAGGACGTCCCGGCGGGCCTGTACACGCTCTGGGCGAAGGCCACGGACGACAAGGGGGCCGCGGCCGTCTCGGCGAAGGTGGCCGTCACGGTGGGTCCCCTCCCGGCCGGCTTCTACCGGGCGGTCAACCTGAACGGTCTGCCGCTCACGATCGACGGGAACGCCTGGGAGGGCCGCGACGCCGCGAACTGCTCGTTCCGGGGGCAGGGCTTCGAGAACCAGGACGTCCCGCTCGACCCGCCCACGGACCCCGAGCGCGCGCGGATGATCCGGTCCTCGGTGTGGGATTCCGGCGGGAGCGGCGTCGCGCTCTCGGGCGTGCCGGCCGGGACCTACCAGGTCTATCTCTACGTCTGGGAGGACAACGAGTCGGCGACGTTCGACGTCTCGCTGGGGGGCGCCGTGGTGCAGGCGGGCGTGAAGAGCGGCCGGGCGGGACAGTGGAAGAAGCTGGGGCCCTGGACCGCGGCGGTCTCGAACGGCAGGATCGAGGTCGCCTGCAGTGCGGGCGACGCCAACCTGTCCGGCATCGAAGTGTGGAGGGCCGGCGCCTCCCCCCAGTGATCCCCACGACAAAATGGACGGTCCGTTTTGTCGTGTCCCCTAGCCCAGCGGATAGCCGGCCGGATCCCGCGCGAACCTCCTGAGGGCCGCCAGGCCGCCGGGGACGGGCGCGCAGTGGACGTACCACCCGGACTTCCGGCGCAGGACCAGCCCGGCCGCCGCCAGCCGCGCCACGTGGTGGGAGACGGCCGGCTGTTTCATCCCCGAGAGCCCGCAGATCCGGTCGATCGTGACGCCCCCGTCCCGCCGCCGCCCCGCCTGGCGGCAGATGATCTGGTAGACCTTCCGCCGGTTCGGGTTCGAGAGGGCCTTCAGGACGCGGGTCACCGCGGGCATAACGGGCTTCGGCGTCGGATGCTTCCCGCAGTTTCCCGGTCCGGCGGGGCGCCGGTCAAGGTTTATCTGACGGGTAGAGGGCCTGGATCTGCGCCTGGTATTTCTTCTCGACGAACCGGCGGCGGACCTTGAGCGTGGGAGTGAGCTCCCCCTCCTCGATGCTGAAGTCCCTCTCCAGGAGGGCGAACTTCTTCACCTGCTCGTGGTGGGCGAGGGTCCCGTTGACGGCGTCGACCTCGGCCTGGACCTGCTCCCGCGTGGCGCCGGGCGCGGGGACGATGAGCGCGGCGGGGAACTTGCGCGACTCGCCCACGACGACCGCGTTGAGGATGCGCGGGCTGGCCTTGAGCCTGTTCTCGATGGGCTGGGGGGCGATGTACTTCCCGCCCGCCGTCTTGATGAGGTCCTTCTTGCGGTCCGTGATCCGGAGCCAGCCGGAGGGGTCGATCTCCCCGATGTCGCCCGTGTGGAACCAGCCGTCCTTGATGGCCTCCGCCGTCTCGCCGGGCCGGTTCCAGTAGCCCTTCATGATGTTGGGGCCACGGGCCAGGATCTCGCCGTCGGGGGCGATGCGGATCTCCACGCCGGGGAGGGGCGGGCCCACGGTGCCGCTCCGGATGGCGCCCGGGCAGTTGACCGTGATCACGGGGGAGGTCTCCGTGAGGCCGTAGCCCTCGCAGATCGTGAAGCCCAGGGAGAAGAGGTAGTCCGCGATGTCCGCCGCCAGGGGCGCGCCGCCCGAGATGAGGTAGCGCAGGCGGCCCCCCGTCCGCGCGGCGAGCTTGTCGAGGACGAGCGCGCGGGCGATCCCGTGCCGCCAGCGGGCCAGGAGGGGCGGCCTCTCCCCGCGCCGGCGGTGCTCGGCCTCGCGGGCGCCCGCCGAGCGGGCCCACTCGAAGGCCCACCTGCCGAGGCGGCCCATCCTGTCGAGGGAGCCGACGATCCGCGAGTAGAGCTTCTCGTAGAAGCGGGGGACCGCCGCCATGAGCGTGGGGCGGACCTCCCGCATGTTTTCCCCCACCCGGTCCACGGTCTCCGCGTAGGCGATGCTGGCCCCCTTCCAGAAGAACGCGTAGTCGAGGAGCCGCTCGAAGCCATGGGAGAGCGGGAGGAAGGAGAGGGCCACGTCGTCGGGGCCGATGGGAAAGACCCTGCAGGCGGCCAGCATGTTCGAGACGAGGTTCCGGTGGGTGAGCATCACGCCCTTGGGCGTGCCCGTGGTGCCGGAGGTGTAGATGAGCGTCGCCAGGTCGTCGGGCCCGATCGCGGCCGGGGGCGGGGGAGGGCCCCCGCGCTTGAGGAATTCCTCGAAGGAGAGGGCCCCCGGGGTTTCCCGGAAGCAGACGGCGTGGGGGAAGCGGCCCTGCACCTTGTCCCGCTGGGCCGCGTTCTCGACGAAGATCGCCTTCGCGCCGGAGTCCTCCAGGATGACGGCGCACTGGTCGGCCGGGAGGGTGCTGTAGAGGGGGACCGTGGGGGCCCCCGCGAGCTGGCAGGCGTAGTCCACGACCGCCCACTCCAGGCGGTTGTAGGAGAGGATCGCCACCCGGTCGCCCCGCCCGATCCCGAGGGAGGGCAGGGCGGCGGCGCACGCCCGGACCTGCCGGGCGAATTCCTCCGTGGAGACGGGGCGGTAGGCGCCCTCGATCTTCCGGAGGAAGCGGTCGGGGCGCGGGTGGTTCTCGACGCCCTGGGTGAAGACGTCGAGGAGGGTGGCGGGATCCATCGTTCGCGCCCTTGGGTGTAGCAGAAAGGATTGATGGGATCAAGGGTTGCCCGTAGGATGAAGGGCGTGAGGCGTTTCGCCGTCGTCCTCCCCTGGGTCCCCCTCCTTTCCGGATGTTTCCTGTTCCCCTCCGGGGAGTCCAGCCGGGTGGGGGACGTCCCGGAGGAGCTGAAGAAGTCCGCCGTCGTGGCGCCGGCGGCGGCGGACCGTCACGCCTACGGCGGCGTGGCGAGGCTCAAGGCGGGGCAGTGGGCGCGGTACCGGGAAGGGGGGGCCGTCCTCACGCTGGCGGTCGCGGGGAAGGAGGCGGGAGGCGTGTGGGTGGAGGTCATCGAGGAGGGGGAGCCGCGGCTGGTGAGCGCCCGGCTGGTGACGCCGGAGGGGGTTGTGAAGAAGGCCTTCTACGCCGAGGTCTCGAAAGATTCGAAGACGGCCGCGGTCCCGCAGGATCTCCGGCAGTGGGCGGGGCCGGCGCCGGCGCTGAGGGAGGCGTCCCGGGAGGGGATCGAGGAGCGCGTGGCGGTGGGGGGGCGGGACCTCGCGGCGCGTGGGGCGCGGGTCCGGTCGGAGGACGCGGAGGGGCGGCTGGTGGAGGAGGTCTCGCTCTGGCATCCCGACGTCCCGCCGGTCTACGCGGGGAGCGACCTCGGGGGGCTGGTCCGGAGGCGGTCGGGGGCCCGCGCGGTGGAGCTCCTCGACTTCGGGGGGGACGCCAAGCCTCTGATCACGGTACTGCCGGGCGCCGCGGAGGCGCAGGCCGCGAAGGAGGATCGGGCGCAGGAAGTCATCGACGAGGTGGAGAAGATCTCCGTCCAGCGGGGCATCCGCCTGCTCGCGCCGGAGAAGGCCGGGCGGCTGGCCGAGCTGGTGCGGAAGGCCAAGCCCCGCCTCGTGGTCGAGGGCGGGACCGCCATCGGCTACTCGGGCCTGTGGATCGCCCGCGAACTGAAGGCGGCCGGCGGCGGCAGGCTCATCACCCTGGAGATCGATCCCGCCCTCGCCCGCGAGGCCGAGGCCAACTTCAGGAAGGCCGGCCTGGCGGACTGCGTCACGGTGAAGGTCGGCGACGCCCGCAAGCTCGTCAAGGACATCGAAGGGCCCATCGACTTCGTCTTCCTCGACTGCCATCCGCCGAACTATTACCCCTGCTTTCTCGGCCTGGAGGGACGGCTCCGCCCCGGCGCCGTCGTCGTGGCCGACAACGCGGGCTACGGGGCGAGCGGCATGGCCGACTACACCAGGCATGTCCGCGCGAAGTACAACAGCCGCATCGAGTGGTTCGACATCAACCTTCCCTGGTCCAAGCGCGACGCCATCGAGGTGACGGTCATCGAGCCGCCGAAGGCGAAGGGGCCGTAGGGGCCGGATCGCCAGGCACCCCACCCGATTCCCCATTTTCGATGAACCTTTCCCCGCGTCCTGCGTTCAGGAACAGTGGAGGCGTGCTTGTGGGAAGCTGGGCGAAAAGGCCGTTCGTCGTCGCGTTCGCCGTCACGGCGACGCTCTCGCTCGGGGCGCTCCTCCTGCGCGACGCGCGGCGTACGCCCCGGGACCCGGTCCCCCCCCGCCATGCCGGGGAGGCGGCGTACGTCGACGCGCGGCGGGACGTGGCCCACGAGGGGGACGCCCTGCCGCACGCGGTCCTGGGGGCCCTCGACTGGCTGGCGCGCCACCAGTACGCGGAGGGCCTGTGGAGCGCCCGCTCGTTCGCCCAGCTGTGCGAGGGCCGGGCGTGCCTGGGGCGCGGGGAGGACGAGCACGACCTGGGGGTGACCGCGCTGGCGGCGCTGGCGATCCTGGAGTCGGGGCGGGCCCGGCCGAAATACGAGGACTGCGCCCGGCGCGCCCTCCAGTGGCTGGCGCGGCGGCAGGACGAGGGGGGCTGTATCGGCCCGCGGGCGGGGAAGTACATGTACGGCCACGCGATCGCGACGCTGGCCTTCGCCCGCGCCTACCCGGTCCTGGGGGAGGCCATCTACAAGCACCACGCGGCGCGGGGGATCCGCTTCCTGGAGATGGCGCGGAACCCGGGCCTGGCCTGGCGCTACGGGGTCCGCGACGGCGAGAACGACACGAGCGTGACGGGCTGGGCGGGGGCGGCGTTCCTGGCGGCCGCCTCCCCCGAGGTGGACATCGAGGTGGACCCCCGGGCGCTGGAGGGGATCTACCGGTGGCTGGACGAGGTGACGGGGGACCGGTATGGCGAGGTCTCCTACCGGCGCCGCGGGGGCGGGAGCGCCAGCGTGCGGGGCCTGAACGACCACTACGAGCGGAACGAGGGGCTCACGGCGGTCGCCGTGTGGCTGTGGCTCCGGTCCGGGGACCCCCGCCACGCCTCGCGGGCGCGGGTGGGGGCGCGCCGGCTGTGCGGCGGCCTGCCCGTCTGGGACGGGGACGGCACGGGCGCGGACTTCAGCGCCTGGTTCGCGGGGACGCGCGCCCTGGCGGCCTGCGGGGACCCGGCCCTGTGGGACCCCTGGGCGGCCCGCGTGAGGCGCCTGCTGGTTTCCCATCAACGGAAGTTCAACGAGGGGTGCGCGCAGGGGAGCTGGGACCCGGCCGACAAGTGGGGCTGCGAGGGGGGCCGGGTCTACGCGACGGCGATGAACCTCCTCACGCTGGGGGCCGCGGACGGGGCGCGGAAGCGGGGCGACTAGTCCTGCGCCACGGGCCCCTGGGCGTCCTCCTCCTCGACCACGGTCCTCCCGGTGACCATCGTGATGTCGTCGTGCTGGGGGGCCTGGCCCTGGTGCGCCTCGATCTCGTTCACCAGGAGGGAGAGGAACTCGCTGGAGCTCTTGTCCGCGAGCTGCTTGACGCGCAGGTAGAACCGGTTCTGGCCGTACTGCTCGTGCCGGTCGTTCATCGACTCGATCACGCCGTCGGTGTAGAGGCAGAACCGGTCGCCCTTGAAGAGCTGGATCTTCTGCTCCTTGAGCGTCTTCTCGAAGAGCGGCCCCTTGTCGATCCCCAGGGCCAGCCCGTTCGGGTTCACCAGGTGGCACGTGTTGGAGGCCTTCCGCCAGAGCACCATCGGGTTGTGGCCGGCCGACACGACCGAGAGGATCGACCTCTGGAGCGACAGGATCGTGAAGAAGACCGTCACGAACATGCCGCGCTTGATGTCGTTGTAGAGGACGCGGTTCACCCGGATGAGCGTCTCCGCCGGGGAGAGCGTGCGGACGGCCTCGGACTTGAAGAGCGCCCGCGTCTCCGTCATGACGATCGACCCCGGGATCCCCTTGCCGGAGACGTCCGCGACCAGGATCGCCAGGTGGTCCGCGTCGATCTCGATGAAGTCGTAGTAGTCGCCGCCGACCTCGCGGGACGGCCGGTAGTAGGCGCTCACGTCGTAGCCGGGGATCTGGGGGACCTTGCGCGGCAGGAGGTTGGCCTGGAGCTCCTCGGCGATGGCCAGCTCGTGGTCGAGCATCTTCTTCTCGACCTCGTTGAGGTCCTCGTCGAAGGACTTGTTCTTGAGGAGGCCCATCCTCTGGCGCAGGGCCAGCCGCTTCTGGGCCTTGAGGCGCAGGAGGCTGACGGCGGAGGGCGCGGGCGCGAGCGCCTGGCCGGGCGGCGGGGTGTACAGGGCCTTGCGGCCCGGCGTGTCGAGCTCCCGCCCCCCGTACTTCTTGATCGGACGATTCCGCCCCTGGAGCGCCATAAGCGGGATAATTATAGGCCCGCCCTCGGGGGAGGGTCAATCACTTTTGCGCCCGCCGGAAAAGGAAAAGGCCCCGGCGGCAAGCCGGGGCCTTTCCGGTCGCTCCGGTTCGCGGGTCCCTACGGGTCCTCCGCGGTGTACGTCTCGCGGACGAGGCGGCGGAAGACGGACAGCTCCAGCCTCTGCTTGTTGGCGAGCTTGGCGTTGCCCAGGGCCTCGCCGCAGGTGAACTCGATCTCGTAGTTCCCGTCCTTCAGGTTGTTCATCAGGACCTTGAAGACGTCGTCCGTGGGGGTGACGCCGGTCTGCTTGAAGATCTCGGAGAGCGCCTTGGCGCAGGCCAGCCGGACGTTCCTCTGGCCCTTGGCGCGCTCGGCGTCGGCGTCCTTGTCGGCCACGACCTTGGCCAGGACGTCGATGGCGCGCTGGTCGCCGAAGTGCCCCAGCGCGCGCGCGGCCGGGATCCGGATGAAGTCCTCGCGCAGGACCTCGGGGCTCACCGTCCGGATGAGGCCCTCCACGGCGTCGCGGAAGGGGTAGAGCGTGTTGGTGGGGTCGATCTTCGCCAGGGTCTCCGCGGCGACCTTGGCGATCTCGTCCGCGCGGTCCTTGGCGTCCTTCTTGGCCTCCGGCAGGTCGAAGACCTTGTCCAGCAGGGCCTGGAGGTCGAGCTTGTGGACGTCCTTCATGATCCAGCCGTGCGCGTTCTGGTCGTAGACCTTCCGGGCCTCCTCGTTCTCCGCGGGGTTCTCGGAGAGCACGATCCGCGGGATGTGGCGCGTCCGGACGTCGTCGCGGAGCGTGTCCCACACGCTCTCGACGATGGGCTTCTTGACGTCCGACTCGCGGAAGTACACCTGGCCCGCGATCTTCTTCTGGATGATGATCACGTCCTCCGTGGGGAACTGCTTGGCCTTGACGATGCCCTCGCCGCCGGTCGCGGCGATCACGGGGAAGCAGTTGATCCCGAGGAGGGTCTTCTTGAAGGAGTTGATGAAGTTCCGGTCGTTGTCGTCCTGGACGTCGTAGATGACCAGGGCGTCGCGCACGCCCTGCTCGCCGAGGGCGTCGATGAGGTTGGGGATCACGAGCTCCATCGCGAGCTTCCGCCGCTGGGGGTTCAGCGTCACCATCGCCTTGGCGGCGGCGTAGCGGACGCGCTTGTCCTCGTTGGTGAGGGCCTCGATGAGCGGGTGGCCCATCGTGCCGTCCAGGCCCGCGGGCGCCGGGGTCGCCTCGGCCTGGGCCGCGTCGGGCGAGGGCGGGGGCGCGGGCAGGTCCTCGGGCCGGCCCATCTCCTCGACGGCCTCGATGCAGGACTTGGCCACGAGGTAGTTGCCGTCCGTGAGCGAGCGGGCCAGGGCCTCGTAGAGGTACCGCTTGCCGGGGAGCTCGCCGCACACGTTGGCGCGGATCGCCTTGGCCTGGGCCTTGAAGTAGTTCTTCACGAGGGTCTGGACGTCCCCCACGGCGGCGGCCGCCGTGATCGCGTCGGCCAGCTCCTTGATCGAGGCGTCGCTCATCCCCTCGATGTCCTTGAGGAAGCGCACGAGGCCGGGCTTGTCGATGTCGTCGACCTTGAGGGCCTCGAGCGCGGCCATGGCGCCGGCGCCGGACTCGATGGCCTCGGCGAAGTGGACGCAGGCCAGGAGGCTCCAGGCCGAGAGGCCCGTGGCCTTGTCGGTGAACTCGGGGTCGAGCGCCAGGAGGTCGTAGAGGGCCTCCTCCGCCAGCTGCTCGTTGAAGAGCATGCGGGCCACCTTGCGCTCGGTGAGGCAGTTCTTCTCGACGTCCCACTTCCAGACGAGGTAGTTGCGCTGCCAGGCCAGGACGGCGTTCGAGTGGCTGTAGTAGTACTTCATCGCCAGCTCGTAGTAGTACTCCGTGGCCTTCCTCCACTGGGCGGCTTCCTTGTCGCGGATGATCTTGCGGAGCGACTCGTTGGCGAACTTCTTCACCTCCGGGGGCTCGTTGGCGTCCTCGACCACGCGCTTGAGGGCGGGGATGGAGCGCTCGTCCTTGACGTTCCCCAGGACGATCGCCGCCTGCTGGCGGGTGAAGGCGTCCTTGGAGTCCAGCGCCTCGACCACGGCCAGGGAGGCGTCCACGCCCATCTCGGTCAGCAGGAGGATCACGCGGGAGCGGTACTTGTCCTGCTGCTGGTCGGAGAGCGCCGGCATGACGAACCGCACGGCGTAGGGGCCGAAGTTCTTCAGGTGCCAGAAGGCGTTGCGCCAGACGGCGTGGTCGTCCGACTTGAGGTCCTCGACGTACTTGAGGACGACCTCCTTGCCCTCCCGGAGCGGCTCGCCGGGCTTGGCCAGCTCGAAGAGCCGGCTGCCGATGTCCCGGATCTTGGGCTCCGGGGAGTTCATCATCCCCGCCACGAGGTCCTCGCCCGCCCGCTTGATGTAGGCGTAGACGAGGTCGCTCGAGGGCTTGGCCTGGAAGGCCTCCTCGAACTTGGCGGACGCCTCCTGGTACTTCCCGCCCTTGTAGAGCTTCGTGCCCTCGTCCAGGAGCGTGCGGACCTTGTCGCCGAGGGACTCGTCCTGGGCCAGGACGGTCAGTCCGATCGCGGCGACCAGAGACAGCACCAGCAGGCGCTTCAGCATGGCAATTCTCCCCGTGTCCGAATCCACCTGATTCTCGCCGTCCGGGACCCTATGTCAACGAAAATGAGACGATGCGCTCGCGGCGGGTGAGGTCCTCCACCGATTCCCGCTCCGTCACCACCTGGGCCTCCTTGCCGGCCACCATGGCCTCGCAGGGGCGGGGCCGCGAGTTGTACGTCGACGCCATCGCGTACCCGTACGCCCCGGCCGAGAAGACGCAGACGAGGTCTCCCCTCCGCAGGGGGGGCAGGCGGCGATCCTTGGCGAAGAAGTCGCCGCTCTCGCAGACGGGGCCCACGACGTCCGTGGGGACCCCCGTCCCCCGCCACTGTTCCTCGTCGGGCGCCTCCCCCGAGTGGCCCGGGTCGGTCCGGACGGGCCAGATCCGGTGGTAGGCGCCGTATAATGTAGGACGGATCAAATCGTTCATTCCCGCGTCGCAAATCACGAATTTCTTGTTTCCCGAGTCCTTCACGTAGAGGACCCGGGTGACGAGGATCCCCGCGTTCCCCACGATGAAGCGCCCGGGCTCCAGGAGCACCTTGCAGGCGATCCGGCCCAGGGCGGGGAGGACCGCCGCCGCGATCTCCCGGGCCGGCCGGGCCAGCTTGTCCTTGTACCAGATGCCGAACCCGCCGCCGATGTCGAGCCACTCCAGGTCCAGGCCCATCGCGCGGCACTCGGGCAGGAAGGCGGCGATCCGGTTCAGGGTCTCGACGTAGGGCTCGACCTTCGTGATCTGACTGCCGATGTGGACGTGGATCCCCGAGAGGCGGACGTTCCGCAGTCCGCGCGCCCGGGAGAGGATCTCCTTCGCCCGGACCAGGTCCACCCCGAACTTGGTCTCCTTCTTGCCGGTGGCGATGTAGGTGTGGGTCTGGGGGTCCACGTCCGGATTCACCCGCAGGGCGGCCGGGGCCTTCCGGCCCATCTGGCCGGCGATCCGGTCGATGTTCTCCAGCTCCTCCTGGCTCTCGGCGTTGAGGAGGAGGATGCCCTTCTCCAGGGCGAGCCGGATCTCCGGGTCCGTCTTCCCCACGCCGGCGTAGACGATCTTTCCGGGGTCGGCCCCGACCTTGAGGGCCCGGTGGATCTCGCCGCCGGAGACCACGTCGAAGCCGGCCCCCAGGTCGTGCATCAGCTTGAGGATCGACAGGCTGGAGTTGGCCTTGACCGAGTAGCAGACGATCGGCGCCTGGGGGAGGCCCGCGGCCTCCCCGAAGGCGTCGCGCAGGCGCCGGTAGTGGCCGGCGATGGTGTGCGCCGAGTAGATGTAGATCGGCGTTCCGTGCCGCTCGGCGATCTCCTGGACGGGGACCTCCTCGGCCATGAGCTCGCCGCGGGCGTACGTGAAATGATCCAAGGAAAAAGCCTCCAGCACTCCCCCCGGGGGGGTGGATTATAGGGCCGGGGTTCGCGGGAGGTCAAGGCCGGGGCGCCCGA
>CAYNDR010000077.1:18949-20082 GCA_964395295.1 uncultured Planctomycetales bacterium | reverse complement strand
TCGAGGAGCCGCCGCTCCCCGTGGTGAAGATGCCGCCGCCGGAGGAATTTCCCCAGAGCCCGCCGTGCGTGGAAGAGGTCCCCCCTCCGCCCCGTCCCAAGCCCGCCGAGGACGACCTGAAGTCCCTCGCGCGAATCCTCGCCTTCTCCAGGGAGACCCTAGCGGAACGGACCGCCTGCCGCTTCGACCGGGCGCTCTCGGGCCTCGACGCCCTGGGGCCGTTCACGGAGTGGGCGACGGCCTTCGCCGAGGCGGACCTGGAGCGGACGCGGGCCGCGGCGCGGGCCTGGGCGGGGCGCCCCCCGTACCGGCCCGGCCAGGAAGTGACCCTGCCGCTCCGGGACGGACGCGCGGTGCAGGGGTCCTTCGTGGAGGAGGACGCGCGCGGAGTGACGATCGAGCGGGCCGGCGGGCTCAGGGAGACCGTGCCCTTCAAGGCCCTCTCCTGTCCCGGCTCGGAGGACCCCGTGGTCCGGGCAGGCGCGGGCGACGCGGCCGGGGCCCTCGCGGGCTTCGAGGCGCTCCCGGAGGCCGGGCGGTCGCGGCACGCGCCCGGCGTGGTGGACCAGGCGATCGAGGAAGTCCTCCGGGCGGCGGAGGGCGGCGACTTCAAGCCCCTGCTCGCGCTGGCGGTCCCGGCGGCGCTGCGCGAGTCCGCGTCCGAGTTCCTGGGGGATCGCCTCCATCGGTTCGGCCTCGAGGCGGAGGCGGCGGGACTGCTGGCCCGGAAGGAATTCCCGGCCCTCCTCCGGGAGCGCGCGACGACCCTGGCGGCCGTCCGCGCGGCGGCGGAGATCCTCGAGGACTTCCGCAAGTCCCTGCCCCCGGGCGCGGAGCACGAGCTGGTGGGCGAGGTCCCCTGGGGCACGTGGGCGGCGGACGGGACGGCCCGCTACGACGGCGCGTCGGGGGCGTACCTGCTCACCGCGCTCGGCGCGGGGGAGCGCGCGTGGCTCAAGCGGAAGCTCCGGGGGGCGCGGAAGGGCTGGCAGGTCGCCTTCCGGTTCGGGCCGGGTTCGGCGGAGACGGCCACCTTCGCGGTGGCGCTCTCGTTCACGCGCTGGATCGACGTCACGCGCCGCTCGGCGGCGCTCTTCCGGGCGGGGGAGGGCGGGCGGGTGGAGCCGGTGAAG
>CAYNDR010000077.1:17107-18939 GCA_964395295.1 uncultured Planctomycetales bacterium | reverse complement strand
GGGGGGGGTGGGGGGGGGGGGGGGTGGGGGAGCGGTTGAGGGGGGGGGGGGGGGGGGGCGGGGGGGGGGGGGGGGTGGTGACGGTCGTGCCGCTCTCCCCGCTGGTGCTGGCGTACCTGGACGGGCGGCTCCTCTTCGCCCTGCCGGAGGAGGAGTACGCGCTGGAGGGGGGGATGCAGGTGGGGGCGGGGGGAGGGACGGTGGTGGTGGAAAGCATCCGGATCAAGGACAGGACGAAATAGGAGGGAATGGACATGGACCGCATGGCTCCTCTGCTTCTGGCGCTCCTGGCCGCCTGCGCGGGCGGCCCCGGCGCGGCCGCCCCGGCGGCCGGCAAGCCGGCGCAGTACATGGAAGGGCAATCCTCGCCGGACGTGGTCCGGCTGACGAACGGGGACGTGGTCCGCGGCCTGGTCGTGGACGAGAATCCGCGGCAGGTCCTCGTGGAGAGGGACGACCACGTCTCGATGTACCCGCGGAGCGCGGTCTACAGCATCGACTACTCGAAGGACGGCTACAAGGCGCGCACGGAGCGCCTGCGGCCCGCGGAGGCGCCGCCGGCGGCCTCGGTGCCGCCGGCCTCGAGCTGGTATCCCCGCGGGGACGCGCGGGAGGCGGTGAAGCACGAGGAGGTGCTCTGGTACGACAAGCACGGCCTGGAGGAGTGCATGGGGCCGCGGCTGGCGGAGTGCCTGCGGAAGTTCCCGGAGGTCCGGATCTTCGCGGTCCCGGGCGGCCGGATCGTCCTGCACGACCCGCGGAAGTGGGGCTATCACGGGCACGTCTTCCCGGGGGACCGGCTGGAGAAGCCGGCGGGCCAGCCGGGGCTGTCGGTCGCGGTCCCCGCGAAGGAGGCGGACCTGCCGGAGGCGCTGGCGTTCGTGAGCCCGGCGCAGGAGATGAAGAGCCTGGAGTCGCCGGACCGCGCCAGCTACGCGGTGCCCGACGCGCTCTACGCGGTGCTGCGGCCGATCGGGGAGTCGGAGGGGATGCTGGCGGTCCAGCCCTTCACGGGCGGCCGGCCGGTCCCCACGCGGAACGGGAGCCTCTGGGCGTTCGCCCTGCCGAGGAACTCGTCGCACTTCCTGGTCTACCTCCTGGACGCGGAGAAGAAGCACGGGGAGATCCTGAAGTCCGCGTTCGTGGCGTACGGGGACACGGTGCTGGTGGCGGACCTGATGATCGACGTGGAGACGGCGGAGGGAGCGGTGGTGTCGCGGGTGCTGGTGGTGCCGTTCCCGGACGGCTTGAGCGCGGACGGCCCGGCGCCGGAGCCGCTGGCGGTCCTCTCGGGGCCCGCGCACGATCCCACGCCGGTGGCGTCGGTGGTCGTGCCGCCGCGGCAGGCGGTTCAGCTTCCGGCGCGGCCGCCCTCGACGAAGGCGGACATCCTGGTGAGCCACTACGAGGTGGCGCAGGGGGTGCCGCAGAGCGTGGTGATCGCGCACGGCACGGGGCGGCCGACCTCGGGGGTGGCGCTCCTGGAGCGGGAGCTGACGCCGCAGTCGGCGGACGAGCTGGTGAAGATCGACCTCTCGTCCCTGCCGGAGGAGCGGTTCCCGGCGGTGGCGTGGTTCTATCACCGGCGGACGTTCGCGTGGAAGGCCACGGGGGGCTTCCTGCCCCCGGCGCCGGGCCAGGACCAGGGGAAGGGGGCGGCCATCGCGGCGGCGGAGGTGAAGCTGGCGCGGGCGAAGCGGAGCGAGCCGATCCCGCACGTGTTGCCCATCTATTTCCAGGGCCCGCGCCCGAAGGCGTCGCCGGCCGGGATGACACCGGCGAAGCGCGGGTTGCTCTGCCACGCCTGCTCGAGCGAGGCGCCGAGCACCCAG
>CAYNDR010000077.1:0-17097 GCA_964395295.1 uncultured Planctomycetales bacterium | reverse complement strand
CGAAGGCGGCGCCGGCCGGGATCGGCGGGGACGCGGCGGCGGGGGTGGCGGGGGGGATGTCCGGGGCGCTGATGCAGGACGCCCTGGCGCGGGAGGCCGGGCGGGGCCTGGGGAACCTCACGGCGAGCCTGAACCCGTCGGCGGCGCTGGGGGCGGGCGGCGGCGGCTCCGGCATGACGAGCGTGACGAACGTGTACATCACGTCGCCCACGCACACGCCGGCGGTGGAGGAGGCGTCGAAGGGAGGGTTCCCCACCTGGGCGGCGGGCCGGTACATGACGCAGGCGAGCGGCTACACGCCCGGCGGCTCGATGGGCCCCCCGATGGGCACTTTCGACCCCACGACGGGCCGCTTCATGGACAGCAAGGGGCAGGTGCTTTGGGATCCGCGGACGGGGGGCGGGGGGGGAAGCATGAGATCCAATGGCAATACAGATATCATGGTTCAAGATCCAGTTACGAAGACCGGTGTGAAAGTAAGTCAGAGGAATCGATAATGTTCCCTGAGCTCTTACTGGTCGCGGGCTGTTTCCTCTGGGCTCCGCCCCAGGTGTCGGAGCCACGGGATTCGCAGGAATCTCCCAAGCGGATCCACACCGAGGTCCACGTCTACATCGAGGAGGAGTTCGACGAGGAGCGCGAGCACGAGGAGTACGAGCAGGCCCATCCCGTCGAGCACTCCGTCCGCGTGGAAGGGGCCCAGGGGAGGGCCACGGGGCGCGTCTCCTACTTCACCCGCTGTCGGTTCCGGCCCGAGGACCAAGTCCCCGCCCCGCTGTCCCCCCTGCCTCTTGTGTCCATCGGCGGCAAGCTGGGTCCCATCGAAGTAAAGGTCAAGGCGGATCCTTTCATAAGCGTCATCGGCCATATCCGGCAGGATCCGATCGCGACCAAGCCGGGCCTCTTCGGGGACGGCGGCTCCGGCGGCGAAGAGGATTCGGACCGTCCAATCCTCTACGGGCCCGACCTCGACTTCCTGCTCCTGCGGGACGTCACGGGGTGGGGGCCCGTACGCTGGCTCCCCGAATCCACGTCGCTCCACCTCTACGCTCGAGCCCTCTTCGGCCAGTTCGAGGTCTTCGACGTGGAGTCGGACCTGGAGCTCTACTCGGCGGGACTGCGCCTGTCCATCCCCCTGGCCCGGGCCGACCTCGTCTCGGTCGCGGCCGCGGTCTCGGCGGGCCCGGGATTCATGAGGACGGACATCGGCGAGGCGGCCGGATTCGAATCCTCCGCGGGGCTCCAGGGGGAGTTCTTCATCACGAGGCGCCTGTCCCTGCTGGCGTCGATCGACGCCTCCGTGTTCGTGTCGGATGGCTTCTTTTCGTGGGGGCCGGGATTCAATGCGGGGCTCAATATCGCCTGGTAGATCCATGGCTCGGCCATCGCTGGCATCGGCGGCCCTCGCCCTGATCCTGGCCGGGTGCAGTGACATCGGGGACGACCTCCATGTCACCTCGGAGGCCGGCCTCGCCGCCCCGACCGGGCTGACGGCCGCGGCCCTGCCGGGGGGCGCCCAGGTGCGGCTTTCGTGGGCGGACAACTCGACGGAGGAGACGGCCTTCCGCATCGACGTCAACACCGCCCCCTTCGGGACCACGCCCACCGTCGTGAACGTGATCGAGGCGCCGGCGGGATCGACGTCGTACACCTACGACACTTGGCCGGGCCGAACGCTCTATTTCCACGTCCTGGCGGTGACGGCGACGCTGGAATCCGATCCTTCGAACGTCGTCTCCCTCACCACGCCGAACGTCCCGCCCGCCCCCGTGGGGCTCCAGGCTTCAGCGGCGTCCGCCTCGCGCATCGACCTCCAATGGCAGGACGTGGCCGGGGAGACGGGATACCGGATCGAGAGGTCGGCCGATTCGGGGGCCAGCTGGTCCATGATCGCGAACCTGGGGGCCAACGCCACGACCCACATCGACCTGGGCCTCGCGCCGGACACCGAATACCGGTACCGCGCGTTCGCCTTCAATGCCGACGGGGACAGCGTCCCGTCAAACGTCGCATCGGCCGTTACGCAGACGGTGGCGATGACGATCCGAACGGCCGCCTCCACCGGGGACGTGGGCCGCTGGGCCTCGATCGGTCTCGTCGGGGGCACCGAATACATCTCCCACTACGACGCCACCCCCACCAGCACCAACTGCGTCCTGACCTACGGCTCCGTTTCGACCACGTACCTGACCTCCACGATCGATCCGGGGCCCACCGGGGCCGAGAGCGTGGGGTACAACGGCACCTCCCTGGCCATCGACGCCTCCGGATATCGCCACGTGGCCGCCTACGACTGGACGAACGGGGACCTCCGATACGTCACCAACTACCCGGGTCCCCCCTACGTTGCCACGACGGCCGACTCCGCGGGCTCCGTGGGGGCGTTTCCCAGGATCGCGGTCTCTCCGATCAACGGCACGATCCACGTCATCTACACGGAGAACCTCCCGGGGCCCGACCAGCTCAAGCACGCCGTGTGCACCTACGGGATATGGAGCTTCGAGGCGATCCTGCCCTCTCCCCAGTACCTGGCCTCGTATGCCCTGACGTTCGACGCCTCCGGGAACCTCCACGTGTCGTATTCCGGGTCTTCGGACGGCGGGACGTACGAGCTCGTCCATGCGAGGAAGAGCGGCACGGCCTGGACGCTGACGACGGCGACGAATGCCGGCCAGCCGCTCGACAACTCGATCGCGATCGATCCCTCCGGGTTCCCGCACATCGCGTACTTCTCGGGGGGCACGGCCAACCGGCTCATGCACGCAACGAACGCGGGGGGGAGCTGGGCCTCGGAGGTCGTCCACGAGGCGACCGGCGGGGACCTGGGCCGGTACAACTCGGTGGCGATCCACCCGACGTCGGGGAGGATCCACGTCGCGTACTATGACGGGGGGGCCCGGGACCTGAGGTACGCGAGGAAGGACCCGGGGGGCGGCTGGGTGCTCCGGCTCTTGGATTCCGCGGGTGACGTGGGGAGTTACGCGAGCATCGCGGTGGAGGCCTCGGGGGCCGTCCACATCACCTACCGGGACGAGACGAACCAGGACCTCAAGGTCGCTCTTGGGGCTCCGTAGCCTTGGGAGATTTGTCGACCGACGCGATCCTGGGCCGCCCGGTTTCCACGGGGATCGTGGCCCTCTTCAAGAACAGAAGGGCCCAGGCCGTGTCGATTACAATAGAGGCTTGGCGGCTGGACCACGAACCGTCGGGTTTCTGCCAGGATAATATTAGTGCTGTTCCCTCCATGAACCAATCGTGTCCGCCAATCTTATCTAGTTCCCACAAAATAGCCGCCCGTTCCAAGCCATAAAGATAGTAATAAACCATCGATGCGGCATAATTACATCCCTCTGGCGGAGTGGCTCTTATCCCGTAATTTTCCTGTATCCAGGCCGCTGCCCCCCAAGCCAATTCGTCGAATGTTTTCGAATCGCTTTCCTTCCATTCCGTAAGCCTTGCTAGTTCACTTTCACATATAGCAATAATCCTTAGGGTAGCTTCGGTCAGTGTTCCGGTAGGGCTTGGATATCCCTGGTATTCGTATACCCATCCATAAGGCCTGGATTTGTGCTCAACAAGACTGCTGTCTCGTCTGTGGATAGACACGGTAACTTCATTGGGGCCTGGCATGGCTGACTTTAATATGAAGGAAAGCGTCTGTCTCCAGACGCTTGCCGGCACGTATATCCCCATGCGGGAGGCGGATTTTAATCCTAGGATTGCGTATTGGGTGCTCGATAAGTTTGATAGCCCTCCCCCGTTAACATAGCCAAACATCCCATATTCCGATTGGGTTTCAATGACGGCGCGGGTCATTTCGGTAGCCAGGGCAATATCTTCCTTGGTGATCCGCTTCCGGATGTCCTCGCGGGCTTTCTTCTCCGAGAACTTCTCGACTTCCTCCATGGTCCCCAGGGGCAGATATTTCGCCTCGAGGGCCATGAGGCACAGCGCAAGATCGTAAGACTGGTTTACCTTCTTGCTTGAGATGTAGGAAAGGCCGGCCTTGACCGAAGGGTCATCGATGGGCATGCCCGAATGAAGGAGCGCGAGCACCGACATCGCCGTGGCGCCGATTCCCGCTACGGAGCCCACAGGATAATGATTGTCCGCGATTCTTCCATCTTTGGCTTGGATGGATTTCAGGTACTTGACGCCCTTTTCGACCGCAAGATCAATCTTCCCTTTCAAGGCTTCCTTGTTCAACTCCAAGAATGGCTCGCGAAGGGCGATCTCCGCCACTTCATTGGACTTTTTCGTCCCCGGATTGCTAATGACAGAGTAACTCTCCTCCCTTCCGGACCAATGATATCGGGCGGCGAGCACGGCACCGTCGGAAGGCCTGGTCGCTATAGTGATGGCAAGGGTTGCGGATGCCTTCTGCTCGGCGCGGACGGCTCCCTTCCCTTCGATTTTATTGCATCGAAAGAAATCAAACTGTGCGTCAATCAACGCCACTTCGGTAAGCGCGGATTTGTCTTTGATATTCCGGAAAGCTGTCTTGAATTGTTCGTTTAGTCGAATGCTTTTAACTTGGCGAAGCCTGTAAAGCCCGACCACTTCCAGGGGAGAAACGCCCAATTCCCGTTCCGGGCCTTCAAAGGCTATCTCTCTAACCTCCCACTGGGATCCGACCTTGATCGGTGCCTTGGGTCGCCTGAAGATATATCGAAAGGGAAGGTCTCTGGTATCGGTCGCGCCCACGCGGCGCTCGAGCTCGCACCCCAGGAGCCAGAACTCTTCGCGGCGGGCCCCCGTCGTGCCGTCAAAGACCTCGTACACCGCCGCGCGGTCGTGCGGCAGGCGCCAGGTTAGGTCGTACTCCTTGGCGGCCTGCTGGGGCGGGACCGCGGAAAGGGACGACACCCCGGACGCCGCCAGCACGAGCCCCAGGACCCTAGACGGATTCATCCAACGGCCTCCCCCGTCTTCAACGACGCGGCCACTACTCTAGCATGCGCCGGGCGGCATAAAAAGACAGAACATCAGGACAGGCGGCGCCCGGCGGAGGGAGGGCCGGCCGGAACGTGCAAATGTGAGCCGGTCCCCCCGAAGCTGGGCCGGCCCGGGCCTTGCCGGGCCGTCCCGGCCCGGGTATCATCCAGGGCGCCATGGGAATCCTCGCGCTCGCCCTCCGCGAAATCCGCCACCGGTGGCTCGGCGCCGCCCTCGGCGCCGCCTCCGTCGCCGCCGCCGCCGCCTGCCTCACGGCCTCCCTCGCCCTCCTCCGCGAACACGACCTCTCCACCGACCGCCTCCTCGCCGAGAAAGAGAAGTCCAAGAAACGGCGCCTCGACGCCTACGAGGACGACGTCCGCAAACTCACCAAGAACATGGGCTTCAACGTCCTCATCCTCCCCAAGGACGTCGACCTCGCCCGCTTCTACGCCGACGACGCCCACGGCTCCACCTTCCCCGAATCCTACCCCCAGCGCCTCGTGGATTCCAAAGTCGTCACCCTCAACCACATCCTCCCCAGCCTCCAACAGCGCCTCAAGTGGCCCGAAAAGGAACGCACCGTCCTCCTCGTGGGCGTCCAGGGCGAGGTCTGGCTCAAGGCCCCCGGACAGAAACCCATCCAGGACGCCGTGCCCCCCGGGAAGATCTGGCTCGGCCACGAGCTCCACAAGGGGCTCTCCCTCAAGAACGGCGACCGCGCCGCCTTCATGGGCCGCGAGTTCACCGTGGACCGCTGCCAGGCCGAACGCGGCGGCAAGGACGACATCACCGTCTGGATGAACCTCAAGGACGCCCAGGACCTCCTCGGCCTCCCCGGCCGCATCAACGCCATCCTCGCCCTCGAATGCAACTGCGCCACCGTGGACCGCCTCGGCGAAATCCGCGCGGAAATCGCCCGCATCCTCCCCGATACCCAGGTCGTCGAGTTCCAGTCCCAGGCCCTCGCCCGCGCCGAGGCCCGCAACAAGGCCGACGCCCTCGCGCGCGAGGAGATCGGCCGGGAACGCCAGGCCCGCCAGGAACTGGGCCGGCAGAAGCAGGCCCTCGCCTCCTTCGTCGTCCCCCTCGTCTGGGCCGCCGGGGGCGTCTGGATCGGCTTCCTCGCCCTGGCCAACGTCCGCGAACGCCGCGCCGAGATCGGCCTCCTCCGCGCCCTCGGCGCGGGCACCCCCTCCATCCTCGCCCTCGTCCTCGCCCGCGCCGCGCTCGTGGGCCTCGCGGGCGCCGCGATCGGCGCCGCCGCCGGGCTCGCCGCCCCCCTCCTCTTCAGCCCCAACCCCCAGATGAGACAGGCCGTGACGGAGATGCTCCGCCCCGGGACGATCCTGCTGGTCCTGCTGACCGCGCCGCTCCTGGCCGCCGTGGCCGCGTGGATCCCCGCGGCCCTCGCCGCCCGGCAGGACCCCGCCGAGGTCCTCCGCGCGAGCTGACGACCATGCTCAAGATCGATGCCGCCTCCCGGACCTGGCGCGGCCCGCAGGACGTGCGGGCCCTCGCGGGCGTCTCCCTCCACGTCCGCCCCGGCGAGTTCACGGCCGTCCACGGCCCGAGCGGCTGTGGGAAGACGACCCTTCTGCTGGTGGCCGGAGGCCTCCTCGCCCCCGACTCTGGCCGCGTGGAGGTCGGCGGCGAGGACCTCTACGCCCTCTCCCCGGGACGCCGCGCCCGCGTCCGCGCCGCGAAGATCGGCTTCGTCTTCCAGCAGTTCCACCTCCTGCCGTACCTCAGCGTCCTCGAAAACGTCCTGGCGCCCACCCTGGCCCTCCGCACCGGCGGCGCCGAGGGCCGCGCGCGGGAACTCCTGGAGCGGCTGGGCCTCGGCCCCCGGGCGCGGCACAAGCCGAACGAGCTCAGCGCCGGGGAACAGCAGAGGACGGCCCTGGCGCGGGCCCTCCTCAACAAGCCCGGCCTGCTCCTCGCCGACGAGCCCACCGGCAACCTGGACGAGGCGGCGGCCGAGGAGGTCCTCAAGGGCCTCGAGGAGTTCGCCCGGAGCGGCGGGGCGGTCCTCCTGGTGACCCACAATCCCAAGGCCGTGGCCCGGGCGGGACGCGCCCTCCGCATGGAGAACGGGAAGCTCGCATGACCCCCGCGCTCCCCTTCGCGCACCTCAACCTGCGCTGGAACCCGTTCGGCGAACCGGCGCGCGAGGACCGCGGCGGCCTCGCGGTCGTGGACCTGCCCGAACTGCGGCCGGGCGACCCCGTCCAGATCATCGGGGAAAGAGGCCGGGGGAAGACGACCCACCTGCTGGCGCTCGCGGCGCGCCACCCGGGGGCCGTCTACGAGTGCGTGGCCGAGGGATCGGACCGCTTCACGGGCGCCCCGGCCGACGGCTCGATCTTCCTCCTCGACGAGGCCCAGCGCGTGCGCCCCCCGCTCCTCCGGCGCCTCCTTGCCCGGTCCCTGACGCTGGCGCTGGGGACCCACGGGGACCTCTCGGCCGCGGCGGGCCGGCCGCTCAGGACCGTCCGCGCGGGGGACGTGACGCCGGACCGCCTGGAGGAGATCCTGCGGCGCCGGATCGAGTGGGCGCGGCGGGGGCCCGGTCCGGTCCCGCGCGTCCCCGCGGAGGCGGTCGGCCGGCTGATCGGGCGGCACGGCGGCGACGTGCGCGCGATCGAGGGCCGCCTGTACGACGTCTTCCAGGAACTGGAGGAGCCGCGCGATGTCCAAGTGTGACCTCTCGATCCTGCTGGAGGAGAAGGGCCGCGTCTACCGCCCGGGGGAGACGGTGCGGGGCGAGCTGGCCGTGGAGGTGAACGCGCCATGCGCCTGCAAGGCGCTGACGGTGTCGTGCCGGTGGCGCACCCACGGGAAGGGAAACCGCGCCGAGGGCCCGGAGGACCGGCGGGTCCTCTTCCAGGGGGAGCTCCTTCCGGGGATGACCCCGCGATATCCCTTCGAGTTCGCGGTGCCCCGGGGGCCGGCCACGTACCGCGGCAAACTGCTCAACGTGGACTGGTACGTCGCGGCCCGCGCGGACATCCCGTGGGCGCTCGACCCCAAGGCGGAGGCGGAGTTCCTCCTGGAGGCCGGCGACGTCGAGGAGTACGACTTCGGGCCGCGCTACCAGCCGCCCGCCCAGGCCTTCATGGCCGCCGAGAAGGGCCTGGGGTGCAAGATCGCTTTCATCAGCGTGTTCGTGCTGGTCGGCGCGATCGTCATGTGGGCTTTCGCGAGCGTGTCGTGGTTCCCGTTCCTCTTCGGCGCGGTGTTTTTCACGGTCGGGATCCTGGGGATCCTGGGGGTCCTCTGGCGGGGGATCGCGCAGAAGAAGCTCGGGGTGCCGGAGGTGCGGATCGGGACGTCGGTCGCGCGGCCGGGCGGGAAGATCCCGCTCTCCGTCGCGATCAAGCCCCGCGCGCCCGTGAGGCTGGAGGGAGTCCACGCGGAACTGCGCGGGTGGGAGGAGGTGGTGAGCGGGAGCGGCACCAACAAGACCACGCACCGGAACGTCTTCCACCAGGCGAAGGCGACGCTCGACGCGGGGGGGCGCGAGGCGGCGGCGGGGGAGGGGATGGACCTGGAGGGCGAGCTGGAGGTCCCGCCGGAGGCGCCGCCCACGTTCGCGGCCTCGGACAACCAGGTCAAGTGGGCGATCACGGTGCACATCGGGATCGCGGGCTGGCCGGACTGGAAGCGGGAGTATCCCATCGCGGTGCGGCCGTGAATCCCTCCGCGGCGCCGCGAACCAACCGTGTCGAGGAACTGGCCAACGCCCTGCAGAGAGAGGGGCGCCTCGGGGAGCTTGAGCGGGAGCTGAAGAAGCTCGATGCCTCGTCGCTCTCGCCGGCCGAGCACGAGGCCTGGTGGCACTTCTACGGGATCGTGGCCTTCCGGGAGGGGCGCGACGGCGAGGCGCTGGAACGTCTCCAGGAGGCCCACCGGAGGTTCCCCGGATCGGCCTCCATCCGGTTCTCCCTGGGCCAGCAGTACATCCGCGCCAAGGACGTCGAGAAAGGTTTCGAGCTCTTCCGGACCTGCCGGTTCCCTGAAATACCCCGCGAGTACGCGCTGGCGCAGGCCAGGTATGCCTACCTCTGGAGCCGGTATGACGACGGCCTGTCGTTCATCAGGCCGTTCTATAAAGCGTACCAACAGCTCAAGATCCTGGATGACCACTTCCTGTACATCCGGGGGCTTCCGTTCTTCGGGCGCTGGTGGTCCCACATGGCCGCTTTCGCCATATTGTCCGGAGATCTGCGGGAGCTTGAATCGGCCACGGAGTACGTCATCGAGAACTGCCATGATTATGACTTTGATTGCCTGAAGGCGGAGCTTGAGGCGCACCGGGACCGGAAGACCGGACGCCTGCTTGAGGCGCTGGAAAAAACACTCGGCCGCATGCCGCAAGGCTTCCCCACCGGATACACGCGCATGAACATGGCCGTCCTCAGGGCGCAGGCGGCCGCGACGATAGGGGGGGCCAGGGGGATTCTCGAAGGCGTGGCGCTCTCCCCCCAGGACTTCCCGTGGCTGGAGGACATCCGCACCCTGGCGATGGCGGAGACCGCCCACCGGCTCGGCGATCCCGGGCTGGAGCGAGAGAAAGTCGAAGCCTTCCAGGTGCGCCAGCCGATGCTGTTCGAGCCGGATATCGCGCTCAATTTCCACCTGCTCCGGTACCAGGAGCGCCTGAAGCCGGGCGTGATCGCGAGGTAAGGGGGTGCGGCCCGTCGAGCCGGGCCCGCCGGGATGTTCCCGGGCGCCCTCCGTCGTTGTATAACCAGCGTATGAGCTTCGTCGGATGGGCGGCCTTCCTGGCGGCGGCCCTCCAGCAGGGCGACGTCGGCGCCGACACCTGGGTGGCCACCGACGGCCTCGGCCGCCGGCTCCCCGGCTTCGAGGAGTGCGGCCCGCCCCGCCCCAACCGCACCGTGGGCATCTTCTACTTCCTCTGGGTCAACCAGCCCTTCACCAACCGCGGGAACGCCCCCGTCTACGACATCGGCAAGCTCCTGAAAGAAAATCCCGACAAGCCCGCCTGGGGGCCGCTCCACGCCTTCCACTTCTGGGGCGAGCCCGAGCTGGGCTACTACACCATCGACGACGAGTACGTCATCCGCAAGCACATGGAGCTCCTCGACGACGCCGGCGTGGACGTCTGGATCTTCGACGTCACCAACGCCATCACCTACCACGGCCAGTACATGAAGATCTGCCGGGTCTTCGAGGACGTCCGCAAGAAGGGCGGGCGGACGCCGAAACTCTGCTTCATCCTCAACAGCAACCCGGCGGACACCCTCAAGCGCCTCCACGCGGAGTTCTACGCGAAGAGCCTCCACCCCGACCTCTGGTTCCGCTGGCTGGGGAAGCCGCTCCTTTTGGCGCCGCCGGAGGCGGTGGGCGAAGAGCACAAGGCCTTCTACACCGTGCGCCACAGCTGGGCGTGGAGCGACCCGCGGGGCTGGTTCAAGGACGGCCGGGACAAGTGGTGCTGGGTGGACCACCACCCGCAGAAGCCCGGCTGGCACGATGCCCCGGACAAGCCCGAGCAGATCTCCGTCTGCGCGGCCCAGCATCCCACGAGCAACATCGGCCGGAGCTTCCGCGACCGGAAGCAGCCGCCGCCCGGGCAGTTCCGCTCCGCCGAGGGCCCCTGCTTCGACGAGCAGTGGCGCCGGGCGCTCGAGGTCGATCCGCCCTTCGTCTTCGTGACCGGCTGGAACGAGTGGGTGGCCCAGCGGTTCGAGGCGAGCGACAAGTCCCGCCCCCACATGCTCGGCCGCCCGCTCAAGAACGGCGAGACCTTCTTCGTGGACCAGTACGACGAGGAGTACAGCCGGGACATCGAGCCCATGAAGGGCGGCTTCGGCGACGCCTATTACTGCCAGCTCGTGGCCAACGTCCGCCGCTACAAGGGCGTGCGGCCGCCGGAGGTCCCGCGGCCGGCTCGGATCGCGATCGACGGCGACTTCGCGGACTGGGCGGCGGTGCGGCCCGAGTACCGCGACCACGAGGGCGACGTCTTCCACCGCGACTCGACCGGCTGGAACAAGGACCTGCGGTACGAGAACAAGACGGGGCGGAACGACTTCGTGCGCCTGAAGGTCTCGCACGACGACCGGTCGGTCCACTTCTACGCGGAGACGGCGCAGGCGATCACGCCGAGGACGGACCCGAAGTGGATGCTCCTCTTCATCGACGCCGACCAGGATGCCGCGACCGGCTGGTGCGGCTACGACGTCCTCGTGGACGGCGGCGTGAAGCGCTGGATCGGCGGGAAGTGGACGGCGGCGGGCGAGGCCCCGTGCCGGGTCGCGGGGAACAAGCTGGAGCTGGCCGTCCCGCGCGCGGCGCTGGGGCTGGAGGGCAAGCCGGTGCGGCTCGACTTCCACTGGGCGGACAACCTGCAGAAGGACGGCGACCTCATCGAGTTCGCCCTGAGCGGCGACAGCGCGCCCACGCGGCGGGCGAACTACCGCTACGGCGCCGCGGAGGCGGAGAAGAGGCGCGTCCCCCCTCCGAAGAAGTGATTGTCGTCCCAACCCCTCCCGTCCCCCGGAGTTGAACAGGGAGGAGGGACCGCCTTTGAATAAATCCGCATTCCCAGGAATAATGGGTGATTTTCCCCCTCGTCAGCAGTTGCCTCTGCGGTCTCCCCCTTGGAGTTAAATGGATTGCTAATACGGCGGCCGTGTAAGGCGCTGGTTCCTGGCGGGATGCGCGTGGCGTGGCGTGGCGCCTCTCGTCAGGCCGTTTGTTAATATGATTGCTAACAAGGGGTCCTGGGGACGTACCGTACCCGGGGAAGATCCCCTTCCCGCTTCAGGAAACCCTGCTTTCCGGTCCACTTCTTGAAAAGCCTGGAGGCCTCCACTCGGGCTGAAGGCGAGTCGCCGAGTCCGAGAAGTTCCCGGGCTTCCTTTGGCGTGATCGATCCGTAGTCATTCACGTAATTCCTGACGAGCTCCGCGTACCGAGCGGGCGCGATCCCCCTGGCTCGGGTATAGGCGGCCTTTCCCAGGAGATCCCGTGCGACCCCTTTGGTCAGGTGAAAGGTTGAGGTTCGCGTCCCGCCCCGTCGCTCCAGGACGCCCGTCCGCGGTTGAGACATGCGGTCGAGGAGCGCCATTGCATCTTCTCGAGATGTCTGGATCAGCTCCGCAGCGGCCCAGGCGTCGATGAAGGCATTTTCCCGCATGTAGGTGAGGACGAGAAGTCCGTCAAGGTAGATCTCCCGGCCTTCCTTTGCCCAGTTGGCGACAAGACTGGTGGATTGAAACAAGAGGGGTATCCGCTTGACTCCTGTGACCACAATCCGTAGGGGGCCGCAGCCCCGAGGACGCACAAGGAATTGCGATCACAGGAGTCAAGCGGATACCGCTCTGAAACAAAACAGACCCGCTGGGTTTGACACCGGAATGTTGTCGCCCCCCGCGCGGGGGCGTGGATTGAAACATCGACCAGAACGCCAGCACCAAGGTCACGGCCGGTCGTCCCCCGCGCGGGACAGAGGGGCGCCGTCACGGCTTCCGGGCGTGCTCCTTGAAGAACTTCACGATGAGGGCGGGTCCCTCCGCGGGGTACTTGTGGCCGCCCGCGTGGAGGAAGACGACCGCCGGCGCGTCCTTCGGCGAAGGGTAGAGCGTGCACCCCTTGTCCCATTCCTGCCCCTTCTCCCCGCACCCGTTGAGGGCGCGGACGGCGGCGATCGTCCGCTCCTGCCACTCGTACCTCACGAGGGGGTCCTTTTCGCTCGCCAGGTGGAGGAGCGGGCAGGGCTTCGCGCCCTTCAGGTCCCGCGCGGCCGCGGCCGAGGGGGCCAGCGCGGCGAAGACGTCCGGCCGGTTCGCCCACAGCAGGTAGGTGAACGCCCCGCCGTTCGAGTGGCCCGTGGCGTAGACGCGCTTCGCGTCGATCTTGTATTTCTCCTTGAGGCCGGCCAGGACGGCGTCGAAGAACTTGAGGTCGCGGTCGCCCTGGTCGCCCGGCGAGTGCTGCCAGCCCGCCTTCTTCCCCTCGGGGTCCGTGAGCCTGCCGGGGGTGGGCAGTCCCTGCATGTAGACGACCACGGCCTCCGGCCAATGCTCGTGGAGCGCGAACGACCGGGAGGCGTTCTGCATGGAGCCGCCGTGCCCGTGGAACCCGAAGGCGAGCGGCGGGGCGCCGGAGCCCTCCTTCGACGGGGCGCAGACGAGCGCCTCGCGGAGGACGCCGTCGACCGTCCACTCCATGCGCTCCGGGCCGCCCCCGGCGGCGAGGAGCAGTACGGCCAGGATCGCGCTCATGCAGGTTGAACCCGGATCGCCGCGCGGAGGGTGCGGTGAATCGCTCCCTTCCGAGGGCGGACCGGCCTATTCGAAACCGGGGGAAAATCATTCCGACTTCCTCTCTTCAAGCAGTACCAGCTTCGCCTTCCCGCCCCGGTAGACCGATCCCTCCGGACGCGCCTGGAGCTTCACGGCCCCCAGGTCGGGGATCTCCACGGCGACCTCGCGGGCGTTCCCGTCGGCCGCCCAGGCGGTGGCCAGCCACTCCGGCCGCCGGGCGTGCCGGCGGGCCAGGACGCGGGCGCCGGCGCCGGCGGGGAACTCGTACGCCGGCTGGTCCTTCGACCAGCGGTGCTTGTCCGGCCCCGGGAGGAGGCCGCTCTCGCGGAAGCGCGGCTTGGCCTGCGCCTTGAGCCACTGGTCGGGGGCGACGTCGTCCGCCGGGAGGGGGACGGCCAGGAGAGCGGCGCCGATGGCGGCCGCGATCCCTTTGATCACGAGGGTCCCTCCGTTCTTCCCCCTGGTAATGGTACGGATCAGGATCAGCCGGGGGGGGAACGATGCCCCCCCAGGATTCTGCTTGCGGGTTCGGGGGGACCGGCTAGAATGGCGGGTGCTTCGCGGCAACGTTCTGTCGGAAAGGATGCAGGCCATGAAAAACCCGTCAACGCTGGGCCGGCGGCAGTTCCTGGGGCGGGGCCTCGCCGCGGCGGGCGCGGCCTTCGCGGCGCCGTACTTCGTCCCGTCCTCCGCCCTGGGCCTGGGCGGCGCGGCGCCGGCCAACGACCGGATCACGCTGGGCGGCATCGGCATCGGCAACCGCGGCGGCTACGACCTGGGGTGCTTCCTGCAGGAATACGACGTGCAGTTCGTGGCCGTCGCCGACGTGAAGGCCGCCCGCCGGGAGGCCGTCAAGAAGATGGCGGACAACAAGTACGGCAACCAGAACTGCGCCACGTACGGCGACTTCCGCGAGCTCCTGGCCCGCCACGACATCGACGCGCTGCTGATCGCCACGGGCCCGAACTGGCACGCCGTGGCATCGATCGAGGCGGCCAAGGCCGGCAAGGACGTGTACTGCGAGAAGCCCAGCACGAAGACCATCGTGCAGAGCCTCTCGCTGGCCGAGACGTTCCGCCGGACGGCCCGCGTCTTCCAGGGCGGCATGCAGAGGCGCAACCTGCCCCACTTCGCCTACGCGGTGGACCTGGCCCGCCGCGGGAAGCTCGGGAAGCTCCAGACGCTCCACGCCCATCCGGGCGGGATGGGGACCGGGGCCAGCGGCTGGGCGCCGGCGGAGCCCGAGCCGCCCAAGGAACAGGTGAACTGGGACCTTTACCTGGGCCCCGCCGCCTGGCGGCCGTACAACCGGCGGCTCCTCGACGGCTTCAACTTCGAGAAGGGCGGGGGGATGATCGGCGGCGGCGTGCTGGAATGGGGGTCCCACTGCGTGGACCTCTGCCAGTGGGCCAACGACGCGGACCTCACCGAGCCGGTGGAGTACTTCCCGCCGGAAGGGGGGGAGGCCACCGCCCGCTACGCCAACGGCGTCAAGCTGGTCCTGCGCAACGGGGGCTGGCTCCCGCTCGGATCGTGCCCCGTGCGGTTCGAGGGCGACGCGGGCTGGGTGGAGGTCGGGGACAACGGCGACATGATCGCCAGCTCGCCGGCGCTCCTGGCGGGCCGGGGCGCGAAAGTGGCGGGCTACCCCGCGAACAACCACATCCGCGATTTCCTCAACTGCGTGAAGACGCGCGGGAAGCCCCGGGCCAACGCCGACGTGGCCTGCCATTCGCACATCGCCTGCCACGCCGCCGGCATCTCCATCTTCCTCAAGCGCAAAATCGTCTACGATCCCAAGACGACCTTCTTCGTGGGCGACGAGGAGGCGAACCGCATGCGCTCGGAGGCCCAGCGCGAACCCTGGCGGTCGTAGGACCCGGGCCAAGGAGAATGATTATGCCGACCATCCGATCGTTCGCGGTGCTCGCCCTGGCCTGCGCGGCGGCGGCCGCCGCCGGGTACGACAGGGAGCGCAAGCTGATCGACCTGCTCAAGTCGGACGCGGCCCCGCAGGAGAAGGCGATCGCCTGCAAGCAGTTGGCCCTCTGCGGGACCAAGGAGGCCGTCCCGGCGCTGGCGCCGCTCCTGTCGGACGAGAAGCTGGCCTCCTGGGCGCGGATCGCGCTGGAGGTGATCCCCGATCCGGCCGTGGACGCCGCCCTGCGCGAAGCCATGGGCAAACTGCAGGGCCGCCTGCTGGTCGGGGTGATCAACTCGATCGGCATGCGGCGGGACGCGAAGGCGGTCGACGGCCTCGCGGCGGCCCTGAAGCGGGACGACGCGGAGGCGGCGTCGGCCGCGGCCGTGGCCCTGGGCCGCATCGGCGACGCCGCCGCCCTTAAGGCTCTGGAACCGGGCCTCGCCGGCGCGCCGGCCGCGGTCCGGTCGGCCGTCGCGGAGGGCTGTATCCTGTGCGCGGTGAAGCTCCTGGCCGACGGCAAGGCCGACGAGGCCGTAAGGCTGTACGACAAGATCCGCAAGGCGGTCCTGCCCAAGCAAAGAATCCTCGAAGCGGCGCGCGGGGCGATCCTCGCGCGGAAATCCGCGGGCATCCCGCTCCTCCTGGAGATGCTGAAGTCGGAGGACAAGGGGCTTTACGAGATCGGATTGAGCACGGCCCGGGAACTCCCCGGCGGCGACGTGACCGAGGCGCTGGTGGCCGAGATGGGCCGCCTGGCGCCGGACCGGCAGGCCCTGCTGGTCCTGGCCCTCTCCGACCGCGGCGATCCCAAGGCCCTGCCCGCCCTGCTGGGGGCGATCCAGAGCGGCCCCAAGGAGACGGCGCTCGCCGCGATGGGCGCGCTGGACCGCATCGGGAACGCCTCGTGCGTGCCGGTCCTGCTGAAGCTGGCGGTCGAGGCCGAGAAGGACGTGGCGGCCGCGGCGAAGACGACGCTGGTCAGGCTGCCGGGGGCGGCCGTGGACACGGACATCGTGGGCCGCATCCCGCAATCCTCGGGGAAGGCGCGCCAGACCCTCATTGAGCTGATCGGCCAGCGCCGGATCGAGTCGGCCCTTCCGTCGCTCGCGGCGTTCGCCGAGGACGCCGACGCGGGGATCCGCGCCGCCGCCGTGGCCGCGCTCGGCGCGCTCGGCGGCGAGAAGCAGGTGCCCGACCTCGCCAAGATCCTCCAGAAGACCAAGGACGCCGGCGAGCGGGACGGCATCGAGAAGGCGCTCACGGCGACCGCCTCCCGCGGCGGGGCGGCGTGCACGCCGAGCCTTCTGCCCCTGGCCCGCAGCGAGGACCCGGCACTGCGCGTGATCGCCCTGCACGCGCTGGCCTGCTGTGGGGGCGCCGAGGCGCTGGCCGCCGTCAAGTCCGCGATCGACGACAAGGACGAGGCGGTCCAGGACGACGCGGTGCGCACGCTGTCCAACTGGCCGAACCGCTGGCCCGAGGACGCCGGCGCGGCGGAGCCCCTGATGGCCCTGGCCAAGTCGGGGAAGAAGGCGGCGCACCGGATCCTGGCCCTGCGCGGCTGTCTGCAGTACATCCAGGGGAACAAGAAGCTCCAGGAGGGCGAGCGGCTGGCCAAGGTCAACGAGGTCCTGCCGCTGGCCACGAGGCCCGAGGAGAAGCGGTTGGCGATCTCGGTCCTCGGCACCATCCCCACGGCCCGCGCGCTCGACCTGCTGGTCACTTTCGCGGAGGATCCCGCGACCGCGGAGGAGGCCTGCTCGGCCATCGTCAGCCTCGCGGAGAGGAAGGACCTGAAGGACGCGGCCAAGGGACAGTACGCGCCCACGAAAGCCAACCTACAGCAAGCCATCGAGGTGTGGGCGCGGGACAAGATGCTAGAGTCGCCCGCGCCGCTGTATCTGATTATGGTGGACCACGGCAGCCCCGGATTGTTCT
>CAYNDR010000076.1:17411-20278 GCA_964395295.1 uncultured Planctomycetales bacterium | reverse complement strand
GCTCAGCGGGGGGGACGAGCCCCAGGTGGCGCTCCCCGAACGGATTCCACTCCAGCCGCGGGAGGGCGCCCACGACCGGCAGCCCGGCGAAGCGCTCCACGGCCTCCCGGACCACGGCCTCGTGCCGCGCGCCGGAGACCCGGTTCAGGATGACGCCGCGGAGGGGCGCGCGGGGGTCCAGGCGCCGGCATCCGAGGACCTCGGCGGCGACCGTGCGGGTCGCCTTGGTGCAGTCGACCACCAGGAGGACCGGCGCCCGGAGCGCCTTGGCCAGCTCGGCGGTGCTGTACGTCCCCGAGGCGTCCATGCCGTCGTACAGCCCGCGGTTCCCCTCCACCAGCGCGACGTCCGCCCCGCGGGCGGAGCGGGCGAAGGACGCGAGGACCGTGGGCCGGTCCATGAGGAAGAGGTCCAGGTTCCGGCAGGGGCGTCCCGCCGCGAGCGAGAGCCACGCGGCGTCGATGTAGTCGGGTCCCTTCTTGAAGGGGGCGACCGCGAGCCCCCGCGCCCGCAGGGCGGCGGCCAGCCCCGCGGAGACGGCCGTCTTGCCGCCGCCGCCGCGGAGGCCGGCGATGACGATCCGGGGGATCTTCACGCCGGCTACTGCATGTCGATGTATCCGCAGGGGCACTCCTCCGAGCACTTCTTGCAGCCCGTGCAGTTCTCGAGCTTGAAGGAGTAGATCACACCCTTCTGCATGGGCTTCACGATGGCCTGGTCCTGGCAGAAGGTCCAGCATTTCTCGCAGTCCATGCAGTAGCCGCAGCTCATGCAGCGCCGGGCCTCCGCCAGGGCCGCCTCGGGGGACAGGCCCTGCTGGACCTCCGCCTCCATGGAGGCCAGGCGCTCCGGCACCCCCAGCGAGGGCGCCGAGGCCCGCTCCTTCTTCTCGTAGTGGTCCAGCTTCAGGCGGTCCTTGAGGATGGACGGCACCGGCGGCTCGGGCTCGAGGGCCGCGGCGCGGAGGCGGCGGTCGATCGCCTCGGCCGCCTGGCGGCCCTGGCCGATGGCCGTGGTGACGAGGGCGAGCTTGACCGCGTCCCCGCCGGCGAAGACGCCGTCCGTCCTGGAGGAGGCGCCCTGGGCGTCGACGCGGATCCAGTCCCGGCCCTCGACGAGGGGCTCGAAGCCCGCGAAGTCGGGCTCCTGGCTGATGGCGGCGATGACGGCGGTGGCGGGGACCTCGAACTCGGATCCGGCCACGGGCACCGGGCGGCGCCGGCCGGACGCGTCCGGCTCCCCGAGCTCCATGCGGATGCACTTCACGGCGGAGACCCGGCCGTTCTCCCGGCGGAATCCCACGGGGGCGGCGAGGAACTCGATCTTCACGCCCTCCGCCCGCGCGTCCTCGATCTCCTCCTTGACGGCGGGCATCTCGTTGAGGGTGCGGCGGTAGAGGATGACGGTCTCCGCGCCGAGCCGGCGGCAGATCCGCGCGGCGTCGATGGCGGTGTCGCCGCCGCCGACCACGACCACGCGGTCCCCCACGCCCACCTTCTGGCCGTGGTGGATGCGGTTGAGGAAGGCCACGCCGGAGAGGACGTTCTCGGCGTCCTCCCCCTCCACCCCGAGCTTCAGGCCCTTCTGGGCGCCGATGCTCACGAACACGGCCTGGTACTGCTTGCGGAGGTCCTCGAGGGAGACGTCCTTGCCGACGCGGACGTTGAGGCGCAGTTCCACGCCGAGGTCCAGGATCCTTTTGATCTCGGCCTCGATGACGCGGGCCGGCAGGCGGTAGCGGGGGATGCCCCAGAACAGCATGCCTCCGGGCTTGTCCGCCGCCTCGAAGACCGTCACGGCATAGCCCCGGCGGGCCAGCTGGCAGGCGCAGGAGAGCCCCGCGGGGCCCGCCCCGACGACCGCGATCTTCTCGGGGCGCTTCTCCTCCGTGAGCTTCCGGAGGGCGAGCCCCCGGGCGATCGCGAAGTCGCCCACGGCGCGCTCGATCTTGTTGATGCCCACGGCGCCGTCGTGCTCGTAGCGGTTGCACTTCTCCTCGCACGGGTGCGGGGAGACGCGGCCGCAGACCGCGGGGAAGGGGCTGGTGTCGGTGTAGACGTGCCAGGCCTCCTCGTAGGCCTGGTCGGGGGCCTTGCCCTTGCGTTCGGCCTGGGCGATGGCGGTGACGAACTCGCGGATCCGGTTCCCGCTCGGGCAGGCCTGCCGGCAGGGGGGCATCTTCTCCACCTGCCGGGGCCGGAGGGGCGACTGCTCGCGCGAGCGGGACGCGGCCGCCATGCGCTTGAGCTTCTTCAGGGCCATGGTGTCCTCTCGTTACCCCGCTTCTAGCCGCTCCCCCGGGGGGAGGGGCGACGCCTTTGGGGTTTGGGGGTCGGAGGCCGGGATTTCCCGACCTCCGGACCCCGCTGTCGATCTCTTCCCGGTGACCATGGACAAGTCGGGCTAGGCCCCCCCGCCCGGGGGCGGAGGAGACCCTTCCGCGGCGCCTTCCTGGCGGGGCAGTTCGATGAAACTGCCCCCGAAGTAGGTGTAGACGCACCGCCCGGAGTCCATCAGGACCCGGATGGCCGCCTTGCACAGGTCCTTGCCGCACTCCGCCTCGCCGAACTTCTCGATCATCGACTTGGTCAGGTCGCCCGCCTTGAACTTCTTGCGCCCGGTGTACTCCTTGACCATCTCGAACATCGCGTCGGCGACCTGCTCGGGTGTC
This sequence comes from uncultured Planctomycetales bacterium, assembly GCA_964395295.1. Taxonomy (GTDB): domain Bacteria; phylum Planctomycetota; class MHYJ01; order MHYJ01; family JACPRB01; genus CAYNDR01. The sequence continues at coordinate 17,607 of CAYNDR010000076.1, read as the reverse complement.
GCGGCCATGGCTGTCCTCCTACACGTATCTTAACTGGGTGGACCGCTTGTACGTCAAGCCCGCGTGCCGGAAATCGTCGATGTGCTGCTTGGTGAACGGGATGTCGGCCAGCTTGAAGAAGCGGGGCCAGCCGATGCGCCCGATGAACTCGCCCATCCGCTCGTACGGCCGGGCGCCCTTGGCCCAGACCTCGACG
>CAYNDR010000076.1:9647-17401 GCA_964395295.1 uncultured Planctomycetales bacterium | reverse complement strand
GCAGGTAGGGGATGGCGAGCTTGGAGAACATGGGCTCGCGGCGGGCGTTGGACACCTTCCCGCCGACCCAGATGGCCACGCCGTCGTTGTCCGCGTCGGCCAGCGGCATGGAGGGGCACACGGTGTAGCAGTTCCCGCAGAACATGCACCGCTCCTCGCTGACCTCCACCGACTGCTTGCCGCCCACGTTGGCCGGCCGGATGGCGGCCGTGGGGCAGGCGGAGACCACGTTGGGGATCTCGCAGGTCCGGTTCAGGTTCGCGTGGTCGATCTTGGGCGGGCGCCGGTGGACGCCCAGGAGCGCGATGTCCGAGCAGTGGACGGCGCCGCACATGTTCAGGCAGCACGCCACGGCGATGCGGAGCTTGCCCGGGAGCTTCATCTCCGTGAAGTATTCGCTCAGCTCGTCCATCACGGACTTGACGAGGCCGGAGGCGTCCGTGGCCGCGGAGTGGCAGTGCACCCACCCCTGGGTGTGGACCACGTTCGAGATGGAGTTGGCGATGCCGCCCACGGGAAACCCTTCCGCCTTGAGGTCCGCCACGAGGGGGGCGATCTTGGACTCGTCCGGGAGCAGGAACTCGACGTTGTTGCGGCTGGTGAAGCGCAGGTAGCCGCCGCAGTACTTGTCCGCGAGGTCCGCGAACTTGCGGATCGTCACGATGCTCAGGATCCGCGGCGACGCCGCGCGCACCGTGAAGAGCTTGTCGCCCGACTCGCCCACGTGGACCATGACGCCGGGCTTGAGGACCTCGTGGTACTTCCACTTCCCGTAGTTCTTCGCGATGACGGGGGGCAGGAGCTTCTTGTAGTCGGGAGGGCCGATATCCGTCTTCCGCTCAGCAGCCATGTCTATTCTCCTTTGTTATCCTCGGGGTCATCCGGTCCTCAGGCGTTCTCTTCCTTGCCGTCTTCCTCCTCGTAGAAGACGTAGGGGTTCTCGCGGGGGTGGGCGATCATCTCCGGCACGGGCTCCACGCCGATCGCCTCGAGGAAGTTCCCGAGGCCCACGCGCTGGATGAGCTCCCCGATGCGCTCCCGGGCCTTGCCGTACTCGTTCCAGAACTCCCAGACGTTGCCGAGGAGGTCCTTGAGCTCCTTGTAGGGGGGCTCCAGCTTGATGAACGGCACCAGGACGGAGGAGAGCAGGGCCCCGTCCACGATCGGCGCCTTGGAGCCGATGAGGAGGACGGCGCCCCGGTCCTTGCCGGGCCGCAGCGCCTTGGGCATCACGTTGATGCAGTGCATGCACCGCACGCAGTTCGAGTTGTCGATCTTGAGCGCCTGGCCGTCCCACGTGATGCAGCGGGTCGGGCAGTTCCCGCACACGATCTCGCGGATGTCCAGGCCCTTGTCGGCGTAGGCCTTGACCGCGGCCGGGTCCATCTGGATGGAGTCGCGCCAGGTCCCGATGATGGAGAGGTCGGCGCGCGCGATGGAGGCGACGCAGTCGTTGGGGCATCCCGCGGACTTGATCTTGAACTTGTAGGGGAAGGCGGGCCGGTGCAGTTCGTCCTGGTACTGGCGGGTGATGTGGTCGGTCAGGGCGAGCGTGTCGTAGCAGGCCCACTCGCAGCGGGCCGGGCCCACGCAGCAGCTCGGCGTGCGCATGTCCGATCCGGACCCGCCGAGGTCGAAGCCGTTGGAGGACAGCTCGGTGAAGATGGCCTCGAGCTCGCTCGTCACGGTCCCCAGGTAGACGAAGTCGCCCGTGGAGCCGTGGATGTTGGTGAGGCCCGAGCCGTGCCGCTCCCAGATGTCGCAGAGCGTCCGGAGCGCGGCCGAGGTGTAGAACCATCCCGCCGGCTGGTTGACGCGGATGGTGTGGAAGTGGGCGACGTCGGGGTACTTGTCGGCCATGGCGGAGTACCGGCCGATGACGCCGCCGCCGTAGCCCCTCACCCCCACGATGCCGCCGTGCTTCCAGTAGCCGACCTTCTCCCGGTAGGAGGTCTCCAGCTGGGCCAGCAGGGCCTTGCACATCTTGTTGCCCTTGTTGGCCATGGCCTTGATCTCCTTGATGAAGCTGGGCCACGGCCCCTTCTCCAGCTGGTCCAGCAACGGGGTGCCGCCGTTCGTGTCCGCCATAAATCCTCCTCTATGAGTTCAGTCGAAAGATGGCTGGCTTCAGTGCGTTTCCGCCCCTCCGGCCGCCTCCACCTGCTGTTCCCGGACGCCGACCACGATCCGGTAGGCCACCGCCAGGATGAGGCCCCCGAGGGCGTAGACGCCCAGGGTCACCAGGACCTCGATCCCCGTGGGAGTATACTCGGTGACGTGTCCCGACGGCGACGGGATGAAGCCCGTCACGATCAGCCCCATGCCCTTCTCGATCCAGATGGAGACGATCACCCCCGCGCAGAGGCACCCCAGGACGCCCTCCCGGGCGCGGAGGGACGGGACCAGGAGCAGTCCCGCGCACCCGAGGATCATCGCCGTGGAGAGCCACATCCAGGGGGTCAGCGCGCCCTTGCCCTCGACCCCGAGGAACAGGTACTCGAACGAGTGCACGTGGTGGGGCATGCCGCTGTAGAGGGCCGTGATGAGCTCCACCAGCACGAAGAAGACGCTGATCGTCATGGCGTAGGCCACGATCACGCCGAGCTTCTGGATCGCCTCCCGGCCGGGGTCGAAGCGGGTGGTCTTCCGCAGGAGGAGCGCCAGGAGGATCAGCAGGCTCGGGCCCGAGGCGAAGGCGGAGGCCAGGAACCGCGGCGCCAGGAGCGCCGTCATCCAGAACGGCCGGGCCGCGAGTCCCGAGTAGAGGAACGCCGTGACCGTGTGGATGCTGACGGCCCAGGGGATCGAGAGGTAGATCAGCGGCTTGACCCACGAGGGCGGCGGGACCCCCTTCCGCTCCGCCTCCAGCGTCGTCGCGCCGATCGCCAGGTTCAGCAGGAGGTAGCCCTGCAGGACGATCATGTCCCAGAACATGACCGAGTTGGGGGTGGGGTGCAGCATCACGTTCAGCACCCGCATCGGCTGGCCCAGGTCCACGAAGATGAAGAGCGAGCACATGGCGACCGCCGAGACGGCCAGGAACTCGCCCAGGATCACCATCTTCCCGAACTTCTTGAAGTCGTGCAGGTAGTAGGGGAGGACGACCATCACGGCGGAGGCGGCCACGCCCACCAGGAAGGTGAACTGGGCGATGTAGAGCCCCCACGAGACGTCGCGGCTCATGCCGGTCACGGTCAGGCCGCGGTCCAGCTGGATCCCGTAGGCCGCCAGGCCGGCCAGGAGGCCGAGCGCCAGGACGGCCAGGAGGGCCCAGTACCGCCGGCCCCCGCGGAACGCGTGTTCGAGCATTCGTCGGTATCCCGGCTAATGAAATTCACCACAAAGACACGAAGGACACCAAGCACCACAAAGACGCAATGTCATCATCATCCCCCCTGACCCCCCGGGGGGGCAGGGGGGGAAGCCCCCATCCAGGATTCCTTCCTGGGTCCTTTGTGTCTTTGTGGTGAGGGTCATCTTATCAGGCGTTCTAAACGAGGTAGTACACGTTGGGGCCGGTGCCGAGGCCGACCCTCCGGCAGACCGAGTGCCTCTGGCGGAGGATCCGGCTCACCTCCGAGCCCGGATCGGACAGGTCGCCGAAGGCCAGGGCGCCATCCCCGCCGGGGACCTTCCCGGCGGCCTCGACGCAGGCCGGCGGGCGCCCTTCCCGCAGACGCTCGTCGCAGAAGGTGCACTTCTCCACCACGCCCTTCGAGCGCGTGGGATAGGGCGGCCGGACGCCGCCGCGGAGGTGCGGGCGCGGGTCCCTCCAGTTAAAGCCCCGGCCCCCGTAGGGCCGGGCCCCAATGAAGTCCCGGCAGCCGATGCACCGGTGGTAGTCCATCATGACCAGCCCGTCCTGCTTCCGCTTCCAGGTGGCCTGCGTGGGGCAGACCTTCACGCAGGCCGGCCGCGCGCAGTGGTTGCAGAGCACCAGCACGGGCTTCCCCTTCAGGGCGTCCTCGACGCGCGAATGGGCCCCGTCGGGGAAGGCGCTCTCGTAGGCCTCGGCCCAGAGCCACTTCACCTCTTCCTTCGGGTCGGAGATCTCGGGGACGTTGTGCTCCCGGTGGCAGGCCTCGACGGCGGCGCGGCGCACCTCCTCCGAGAGGCACTTGCGGACGTCCACGACCATGGCCCACTGCTTCCCGGCGGGGGCGCGGAGGCCGTCGAACGTCTCCGCCCCGGCGCGGAGCAGGGGCAGGCCGCCGCCGATGCCGAGCGCGGCGCACCCGGCCTTCTTCAGGAACCCCCGGCGGCTCTCGTCCATCGGCTACTTCCCCTTCGGATCCACGTGGCAGTTCCAGCAGAACACGCGGACGCCGGCGTACGCATGGCACCGGTCGCAGAACGCCGCCCGGTCCGCGTGGCACCCCAGGCACGTCCGCGTGAGGCTCATCTCGTGGGAGGTCCCGTAGGCCCGCGAGACGTGGGTCTTCTTCCCCTCGCGGACCACGGCGTCCCGCCACCCGTTCAGGAGGTCCATGTGGGACCCGGTCATATAGGCCTTGTCCTCGACGCACCGGGTCTGGCCGGCGGGCATCTCCAGCTTCGGCCGCGGCCCCGCCTTGCCGGAGGCCAGGCTGTAATAGATCGGGAAGGTCGCCAGGGCGGCGAAGACCGCCAGTCCCAGGACGATGAGGGGCTTGTCCTTCACTTGGTTCCCGCCTCCGGCTCCGCGCCCGGCAGGGGCTCCAGCCTCAGGTTCAGGGTCCGCTTCTTCTCGCCCTGGAGCACCATCGCGTTGGCCACGAGCTCGGTGATGCCCGACACCCGCACGCCCGGCGCCCAGTAGTCGCAGACCGTGGCCAGCGTGGCGCGGTCGATGGCGCACATGGCGGCGAGGGTGTTCACGCCGTGCTTCTGCTGGACGTGGCGGACGGCACTGCCGCGGGGCATGCCGCCGCGCAGGCGCATCTCCATGTTCTCGTCCGTCCCGAGCCCCGCCCCGCCCCCGCAGCAGAAGGTCTGCTCGCGGATGGTGTTCTCCGGCATCTCGAAGAAGTTCCTGCACGCGTGCCGGAGGACGTACCGCGGCTCCTCGAAGATGCCCATGGCCCGCGCGGGATTGCAGGAGTCGTGGAACGTGACCCGGACGTCGTCGTTCCGGCTCGGGTCCAGCTTGAGCTTGCCGTGGCGGATCAGGTCGGCCGTGAACTCCATGATGTGGACGACCTTGGAGGAGCGGGCGTGCTCGAACACCGTGCCGGTGACGGGGGACTTGGGCACCTCCAGGAAGTCCGCCGGGCCGTTGACGGTGTCCATGTACTGGTGCAGGACCCGCCACATGTGGCCGCACTCGCCCCCGAGGATCCACTTGACGCCGAGCCGCTTGGCCTCCGCGTAGATCTTGGAGTTCAGCCGCTTGATCATCTCGTGGGAGGTGAAGAGCCCGAAGTTGCCGCCCTCGGAGGCGAAGGTGCTGAAGGTGTAGTCGAGCCCCAGCTCGTTGAAGAGGACCATGTAGCCCATGCAGGTGTAGATGCCGGGGGCGGCCACGTAGTCGCCCGAGGGGGGGATGAAAAGGACCTCGGCGCGCTTCTTGTTGAGGGGCAGCTTGACCCGGACGCCGGTGGGCTCCTGGATGTCGTCGAGGAAGAACTCGAGGGTGTCCTTCAGCCCGTGGGGCGGGATCCCCAGGTGGTTCCCGAACTTGTAGCAGTTCGCCACCGGCTCGATCACCCAGTTGACGTAGAGGCCCAGGAGGCCCAGGAGCTCCCGGCCCATCATGGTGACGTCCGCCGTGTCGATGCCGTAGGGGCAGAAGACCGAACAGCGCCGGCATTCGGTGCACTGGAAGAAGTAGTAGAACCACTCCTTGATCACGTCCACGGTGAGCTCGCGCGCCCCGGCGAGGCGGCCGAAGAGCTTCCCCAGGGCCGTGAAGTCCCTCCGGTAGACGGAGCGCAGGAGCTCCGCCCGGAGCACCGGCATGTTCTTGGGGTCCCCGCCGCCGATGAAGAAGTGGCACTTGTCCGCGCAGGCGCCGCAGCGGACGCAGATGTCCATGAAGAGCTTGAAGGAGCGGTACTTGGCCAGCCGCTCCGCCATCCCGTCCAGGACGGTCTTCTTCCAGCCCTCCGGGAGCTTCCAGTCCTGGTCCGTGACGGCCCACTCCCGGGGGTTGGGCAGGTCGAGGATCTTCAGGTTCTTGGGCTTCCCCGGGTAGATGAACGACCCCTTCCGGAAATTCACCGGCGTGTCCATCCACCCCGTCTGCGGAGGCCGGGAGGGGACCTTGAGGACCTCCTCCTTCTTGTAGAACTCCATCTGGTCCGGATTGGCCATGACTAGTCCTTCTCGACGGGGATCCCCGCCTCCTTCATCTTCTCCCGCCACTCGTCCTCGTACTCCGCGTACGTGTGGACCTTGACGGGGGCGTCCCACGGGTTCACGTGCCGCACCGCCCGGTTGTTGTTCGCCAGGTTCCGCGTGGGGCTCAGGAACACCCCGGCCATGTGGGACAGCTTGCCGAAGGGGAAGTACGCCAGAAGGACGCAGACCATGAAGAGGTGGCTGAAGAAGAGGGGATGGATCGTCCGGGGCGCCGAGGGGCTGAAGGTGGCCAGCCCCAGGGCCAGTTCCTTGATCCCCACCACGTCCGTCTTGGAGAGGTGCCTCAGCCAGAACCCGCTGATCCCGATGGCCAGCAGGAGGAAGAGCGGGAAGTAGTCGCCCGCGAGGGAGATGTACCGGACCATCGGGTTGGCGAACCGCCGCGCCAGCAGGAACGCCAGGCCCGCGAGGAAGAGGACCGACGACGCGTAGAAGACGGGCACCCCCGCCTCCAGGAAGCCGTCCACGTCCTGGGCGAAGGCCACGAAGAAGGGGACGGGCTCGGTGAAGAACCGGAGGTGCCTCACGAGGATGGCCAGCAGGGATCCGTGGAAGGCGAGGGCGCCGAGCCAGAGCCAGGGGCTGGCGCCGTACGTCAGCCGGCCGTCCGGCCGGAGCTCGGTCTTCGTGTTCCTCAGGAGCGAGCGGAAGAAGAGGACCTCCAGGGCCATCCTCCCCGCGGCGCCCAGGGCGGTGTGCGGATTGTCCAGCCGGGAGGAGGGGATCCACGACAACGCCTTCTGCTGGCCGCACGTGGTCGGGATGCGGAAGGGGACGGGGACGCGTGCCCACGAGAGGACCCGCCAGACCATCCCTCCCAGGAAGAGGGCGCCGGCCAGGTAGGGCAAGGCGATCCCGAACACCGGCTGGAGCCCCGCGCCCCCCAGGAGGCCCAGAAGGAACAGGCCGGCCACCGCCGCCAGGGAAAGGGCCGCGTTCATCGGTCGGCACCCTCCGCCGCCTCCGGCTGGGGACGGCTCCGGTTCAGCCTCTCCACGGCCTGGACCACGTTTCTCCTCATCTCGTTCACCCGGAGCTCGCACACCCCCTCCCGGCACCGCATGTAGAGGTCGAACGCCAGGAGCGCGATCCGGTCCACCCGCGTCTCGATCTCCTCGCGCTCCGGGTCGCCCCACGCCTCCCCCATCTCCGCGCGGAAGGCGTCCTTCAGGAGGAAGACGAAGGAGACCGCCTGGGACGGGGACATCTCCTGGACGGCGCGGATCCTGAGGATGTCCTCCAGGGGGCGGCGGATCCGGTCCGGGTCCATCCCGTCGAGGAGGGCCTCGATCATGGCCTCGGCGCCGGCCCGGAGGGCGTGGCCCACCGGATTGCCGAACGGGTCGTTCTCCCGGTCGAAGAGGGCGGAGGCGTCCGGGGGATACGCCGCCAGGGCGTCCCTGCGCCACCGCTCC
>CAYNDR010000076.1:4559-9637 GCA_964395295.1 uncultured Planctomycetales bacterium | reverse complement strand
AATAGAACTGCCCTGACTGGCTTGTATACCTGTCCACTTGTGTACTTGTCTACTTGTATACCATTTTACTTACCCCATGCTCTTCACAGACTCAACCTTCGTGGGCGTTGACCCAACCTCCGGGCGCAAATCCTTCACCTACGCGGCATTCGATAAGGACTTGAACCTGCTCGCGCTTGCAGATGGCGAAATGGAAGACGTGGCCGCCTTCCTCGCCGGAGAGAGGTCCTTCAGCGTGGTCATGGTCGCGCGCGCCCGATGGGCCGCCGGGGGCGCCTGCCCTAGACGCAGCCCGTGGGCTTGGGCAGTCCCGCCACCTTGCAGGCCCCCTTGGCCGGGCCGGTGGGGAACAGCTCGTAGATTTCCTTGAGCTGGAAGCCCGTCTCCTTGCAGAGCTTCCGGATCATCGGGGCCATCTTGAACTGGGTGTAGTACTGGCGCAGGTAGTTCACGACCTTCCAGTGCTTCTCCGTCAGGTTGTCGACCCCTTCTCCCACCGCCAGGTCCTTCGCCACCCCCTCGTCCCACAGGTTCGGGTCCTGGATGAATCCGTCCTCGTCGATCTCCAGCTCCTTGGTGCCCAGCTTCTTCTTCTCCATGGTTCCTTCCTCTAGTATTCGCGGAGCGGGGGCCGTCCCGGGCTCCCCTCCCCATTAAACAATTTCAAGGTCCAGTCTGGGAAGATGCTTCAGCGTCTCGTGCACGGGGCACAGCTCGGCCACGCGCCTCACGGCCTCCTTCCGGTCCTCGGGGACGTCCTTCGGGATCTGGAGGTCCACCGTGAAGGCGGACACCCGCTTGGGGCTGTCCGCCAGTTCCATCGTCAGGTTCACCCCCACGTCCCCGTCCCGGTAGCCGTGCGCGTCGCAGTACCTCTGCACCATCATCGCGATGCAGGCGCCCAGGGATCCGGCCAGGATCTCCACCGGCGAGGGGCCGGTCCCACGGCCGCCGTCCTTCTCGGCCATGTCGACCCGGACGGCGTGTCCCCGCACGCGGATCTCGAACGCGGTGCCTTCCTTTCGCGTGACGGAAAGCAGGTCCATGGCCTACGGCTTCTTCACCTCGCCCGTGGCCGCCTGGTGCAGCTTGATCTCCACCTTGTCCTTGGCGTCCAGCTGGGCGTAGTACTCCTTCAGGATCGCCAGGACCTCGGGCCGGCTGAAGTCCTCGGGGACCTGGCCGCCCTCGGAGAGGGTCTTCCTCAGCACCGTCCCGCTCAGCATCAGCCGGTCATCCTTCCCGTGCGGGCACGTCTTCATCGAGGCCATGCCGCGGCACTTGAAGCAGTAGAAGGTCCAGTCGATCTTCAGGGGCACGGTCTCCAGGGCGCCCTTGGGGATCTCGTCGAAGATCTTCTGCGCGTCGAACGGCCCATAGTAGTTGCCCACGCCGGCGTGGTCGCGGCCCACGATCAGGTGGCTGCAGCCGTAGTTCTGGCGGAAGAGGGCGTGCAGGAGGGCCTCCCGCGGCCCGGCGTAGCGCATGTCGAGCGGGTAGCCGCCCTGGATCGCCGAGTTCTTCACGAAGTACTTCTCGACCAGGATGTTGATGCAGCGGACGCGCACGTCGGCCGGGATGTCGCCGGGCTTGAGCTTGCCCACGAGCTGGTGGATGAACAGCCCGTCGAGGGTCTCCAGGGCGATCTTGGCCAGGAACTCGTGGGAGCGGTGCATGGGGTTCCGGAGCTGGAGGGCCGCCACGGTGCGCCAGCCGCGCTGGGTGAAGATCGCCCGCGACTCGGCGGGCCGCATGTAGACGTCCTTGAACTCCGTGGGGAAGTAGCTCTCGCTGAGGACCTTGATCGGCCCGGCCAGGTTCACCGGCTTCTGGTCCATCACCATCTTCACGCCGGGGTGCGCCGGGTCCTGGGTCTTGAAGACCTCCTTGCACTCGAGGGCCTTGTCGATCTCGCACTTCTCGGTCACCTTCATCGTGGCCATGGAGGTGCCCGTCTCCTCGTCCACCAGCGTCGCTTCCTGGCCCTCCTTGAGGGCGTCGGCGTCCTCCTTCGAGGCGGACACGGTGACGGGGATGGGCCAGAAGGTGCCGTCGGCCATCTTCATCTCGGTGCAGCAGCCCTTCCAGTCCTTGCTGCCCATGAACCCCGTCAGCGGCGTGAAGCCCCCGATCCCCATCATGATGGCGTCGCCGGTCTCGCGGGACGTGATGCGGATCTTCCTGAGCGATTCCGCCTTCTTCTGTTCCTGGGCGAGCGCCTCTCCCTGGAGCAGGAGGGGCTTGAGCGCCTTTTCCCTGCCGTGGGGCTTCACGAGGTAGTCCACGAGAATCTCCTTTCGTTGTTCGCGCCGCCCCGACTCCCGGACCCGCCGGGGATCGGGAGGACGCGCGACCGGACGAACATGCTTACAGGAAAAACTGGAAGGACTGTATAGTGGATTTCGACGGGATGTGCAACACTTTTCACGCCCCCGGGCGGGCGCCGGGGCGCGCGGTTCCGCGGGAGGCTATGGATTCTTCTTCCCGGCATGGCTCGATGGCGGCGGCGCGGTCCGGCCGGCGTACGCCAGCGCCGCGACGCGGTAGACGAGGTGCGCGAACTTCGAGTAGGGCAGGGCGACCAGCAGGGCGAAGACCAGGACCAGGTGGACGAAGTAGACGGCGTAGCCGGGGCCCCGCAGGGCCGCCCACCGGCACGCCTCGGCGGCGAGCCCCGTCACGGCGACCCCCAGGAGCACCCCCAGGAAGGTCCTGTCGGAGCCGGCGCTCGCCCCCGCCTTCTTCGGGGAGCAGGGGCGGTCGCGGACCAGCAGGAGGCACCCGGCCAGGAGGCCCAGCGCCCCCAGGTTGGCCAGGAGCTTCGCCGGATTCCACCACGCGAAGGGGTAGGTGAGCGGGCTCCGGGAGAGCGGGTTGATCGCGTACAGGACCACCACCGCCCAGACCGTGACCGCGAACAGGGCCGCGAAGCCGTAGAAGACCGCCAGGTGGGACAGGCGCCGCGGGGAGGCCTCCCGGCAGCGGGAGAACCAGGCATGGGACAGGACGTCCCGGATCGCCGGGAGGAGGCGCCCGACGAGGCCGCCCTCCCGGGGCGTCCTCCCCGCCTTCGCGTCCGCCGCCTTCATGGCCTTCCAGAAGCGCACGACCCCCGCGGCCGCCGCCAGGGACGACAGGCCGGTGAAGGCCGTGAAGAATCCGATGAGCAGCCAGTGGGGGAACAGGTGCGCGTACTCCATCCCGGTCCCCCCGTGGGGCTCCAGCCCCAGGAGCGACGCGATGGGGTCCCGCGCGAGCAGGGCGATGGCCAGGAGCGCCGCGGGGACCGCCAGGAGCAGGGGCAGGAACGAGGGCCGGTCCGCGCAGTCCGCGAGGACCCCGGGGACGGCGTAGCGGCGCACGCACTCGCGCCGCAGGGCCGCCATCACGTCGCCGGGCCGCGCCCCGCGCGGACAGCGCTCGATGCAGTCGTTGCACTGGTGGCAGAGCCAGACGTCGGGGTCCGCCAGGAGCCGGTCCTTGAGCCCCCACTGCGCCCAGGCCATCTCCTTCCGCGGGAAGGGCCGGTCGTCGGACGCGAGGTCGCAGGCCACCGCGCAGGTGGCGCACTGGTAGCAGCGCTTCAGGTCGCCGCCGCTCCCGCCGAGGATCCGGCGGACGAACTCGGCGTCCGGCTCGACCCGTTCGATCTCCGGCATTCCGGCCATATCCTCAGAATCCCTTGAACGGATTCATCCCGACCGCCTGGACCTGCTCCGCGAACGAGTTGATGATCGCCGGCAGGCGCCCGTAGTCCCCGAGCGAGATCTCCTCCACGCGGACGCGGGCCTCCTCCAGCGCCAGCTGTTTCAGCTTGTCCCGGACGTTCTCGCCGCGCCGGCCCATCAGCTCGCTCCCGCGGATGAAGTGGCACTGGTAGTCGGGGCCGGACTTGCAGCCCACGAGCAGGATGCCGTCGAAGCCGCGGGAGAGGGCGTCGGCGATCCAGACCACGTTGACCGAGCCCAGGCAGCGGACCGGGATGAACCGGATCGAGGCGGCGTGGTGGAGGCGCTTCAGCCCCGCCAGGTCCAGCGCGGGATAGGCGTCGTTCTCGCAGAGGAAGCCCAGGAGGCGGAACTTCCCCTCCTCCTCCGCGGGGATCTCCACGGACTTGATCATGGAGGAGACGATGTCGATGGAGTAGTCCTTGAACGAGACGATGCGCTCGGGGCAGGCGCCCAGGCAGATGCCGCACCGGCGGCAGCGGGTGATGTTGGGCTGGGGCGTGCCCTTCTCGTCCTCGTCGAGGGTGCCGAAGGGGCACTCCTCGGTGCACCGCTTGCACTGCGTGCAGCGCTGGAGGAAGAAGTCCGGGAAGCTCGCGTCGCCCCACCGGGGGTGCGCGGCCCGCCCCCGCGAGGCCAGCTCCAGGCACTGGACGGCCTTCAGCGCCGCGCCGGCGGCGTCCGCCCGGCACGACTCCGTGTCGTTCGGGGCCCGCACGCACCCGGCCGCGTAGATCCCCGTGCGCCGGGTCTCGTAGGGGAAGCAGATGAAGTGCGAGTCGGGGAACTGGTGCTTCAGCGCGGGCAGGTCCGGGCCCTGGCGGTAGCCGAGGTTCAGGATGCCCGCCCCCTCGAGGGCCTTGAGCTCCTCGACCTTGGCCTTGGCCGCCTCCATCGACGGCCCCTCGCCGCCCTTGGCCACCGCGGCCTTGGCGTCCACGTAGGCGCGGATCGCCTCCCCGTCGGCCGCCGCGGGGACCATGCCCGTGGCCAGGACCACGAGGTCCGCCTCGAGGCGGATCGGCCCGCCGAGTGGCGTGTTCTCGACGTCCACGAGGAGGTTGTGGTCCCCCGTCTCCTCCACCCGGGCCACGTCGCCCTTGGTGAAGAAGATCTCGGGATCCTCCTGCGCCCGGCGGTAGAACTCCTCGTGCTGGCCGGGGGCGCGGATGTCCTTGTAGATGACGTACGCCCGGGACGCGCCGTCGAGGGCCCGGGCCTTGATCGCCTGCTTCAGGGTGACGCGGCAGCAGACCGACGAGCAGTAGGGGAGGTGCTGGGGGTCCCGCGAGCCGGCGCACTGGAGGAAGGCGATCCGTTTCGGATGGCTCCGGTCGGAGGGCCTCACGA
>CAYNDR010000076.1:0-4549 GCA_964395295.1 uncultured Planctomycetales bacterium | reverse complement strand
AGGTGTTCCGGACGCTCGGGATCGACCGCAAGATCCGGTGCTTCCCGTCGGAGGGCCGCACGAGCCGCCCCGAGGCCAGCCGCTCCTCCATCTGGACGTTCGTGATGACGTTCGGGGACCGGCCGTATCCGAGATGGCCGAGCCGCGAGGCGTCGTAGGGCTTCCAGCCGGTGGCCTGCACGATGGCGCCCACCCGGACCTGCGCGGTCGTCCCGTCCGTCCGGATCGTGACGTCGAACTGGCCGGGCTGGCCGGCGATCTTCTGGATCGTGGAGGAGGTGTGGACGCGGACCTTCTGGTTCGCCTTCACTTCGCGGAGGAGCTCGTCGAGGGGATTGGCCTCGATCTCGCGGTACGGCGGGCGGTGGGGGAACGAGCCCAGGGCGTTCTTCAGGAATCCGCCGAGCTGGGCCTCCTTCTCCACCAGGACGACGGGATGGCCCGCCCGGGCGGCCTCGGCGGCCGCGGTCAGGCCGCTGATCCCGCCTCCCACCACGAGGAGGGTCCTGTCGATCTCGGCCTGGAACGGCTGGGGGACCTCCGCCTTGTCCGCCCGCGCCAGGCCCATGCGCAGGTAGTCCTCGGCCAGCGCCTGGGTCTCGGGGTCCTTGGGGGGATGGCTCCAGGCCACCTGCTCGCGGAGGTTGACCCGCTCCACGTGGATGCCCTCGAACGCGAAGGCATCGGCGCAATGCCGCGGCGAGCAGGCCGCGATCACGAGGGCCTGGAGGCCGCCCTGGACGTCCTGGCGCATGAGGCCGGCGGCCTCCTCGCCGCAGAGGCAGGGGTGGTCCCGGCAGGGCCCGCCCGGCCCGGCGCCCTCGGCCGTCTTGACGAGGGCCGCGATGTCGAGTCCCTCGGCGAGGCCGCACCCGCGGCAGACGTAAACGGCCGTTTTCTTGTCCACGCCGGTCTATCCTGAACAGCCGGAAAGGGCTTTCATCGCCGCGCCCGCGGCGTCCTGCACGCACGCCGACACGTCCGCCGGCCGGCGGGCGCACCCGGCCGGCTGGGGGCCCCGCGCCCCCGCCTCGGCCGTCCAGAAACCGCACTCGTCCTTCCGCAGGCCGGGGATCCCGTTCCCCGCCGCCACGAGGCCGGTGGCCAGCACCACGAGCTGGACCCGCTCCCGCACGCGGCGGCCGGAGAGGACGTCCTCCGCCTCGACCTCCAGGTCCCCCGTCGAGGGATCGGGGGTGACCCGCGCCGCCTTGCCCTTCACGAGGGTCGTCTTGGCGTCCTTCTGGGTCTCGGCGAGGAAGTCCTCGAGGCGCCCCGGCGCCCGCAGGTCGATATAATAGATGAAGACGCGCGCCTCGGGGTTCTGCGCGCGGACGTACCGAGCCTGCTTCAGCGACCCCATGCAGCACACCCCGGAGCAGTGGCGCAGGTGGTTCTCGTCGCGCGAGCCGGCGCACTGCACGAAGGCCACGGACGCGGGGGGCTTGCCGTCGGACGGGCGCTTGATCTGGCCGCCCGTGGGCCCGTTGGCCGCCGCGAGCCGTTCCATCATGAGGTTCGTGATCACGTTCGGGGACGCGCCGAATCCCAGCTCCTTGAGCTTCGAGGCGTCGTACGGATCCCAGCCGGCGGCCCAGACCACCCCTCCGGCCTCGACCTGGATCGTCTCGGGCTTCATGTCCAGCTCGATCGCGCCGTACGGGCAGGCCTTCACGCAGAGGCCGCAGGAGGGCCCCTTGCACGCCTTGCCGTCGATCGCGAAGCGGGCGGGGTAGGCCGTCTCGAAGGGGAGGTAGACGGCCGGGGTTCGGCCCAGGCCGCAGTTGAACTCGTCCGGCCGCGACTCCGGGCAGACGGGCGCGCAGGCGCCGCAGAGGGTACAGCGGGCGTTCACGAAGCGGGGGGACCGCCGGAGGGCGGCGCGGTAGCGGCCCGGCTCCCCGGAGAGGGACTGGACCTCGGTCTGGGTCAGGCACTTGATGCGGGGATTCGAGCGGACCCGCCGGAGGAGGATCTCCAGGCCGCAGGACGGCGGGCAGAGCTTGGGGAAGTACTGGTGCATCTGGGCCACGCGGCCCCCCAGGTAGGGATTCCGCTCCGCCAGCGTGACCTCGGCGCCGGCCTCGGACGCCTCGACGGCGGCCGTCAGGCCGCTGATCCCGCCGCCGACCACCAGGAGGCTGGCCTTGCCGTTCATCGCCCGCCGCCTCCGCCGGGGCCGTTCTTCGGCGCCCCTCGTCCCGCCGCGTCCGCCCCCAGCTGTTTCCGGAGGATCTCCTTCACGTCGGGCCGGACGTCCATCGCGGACTCCCCGAACAGGCAGTAGCGGAGCCAGCGGAAGCCGAGCTTCAGGAGCGCCGCGTCGTCCGCCTTGGCCTCGGCCGCGGCCGCCTCGTCCACCGCCATCTTCCTCAGGAAACTGCTGTCGAAGACGAAGCGGCGGAACTTGTCGAGGTCGTAGCAGGCCATGAAGAACATGTCGATCTTGGCGGGGTCCAGCCGGCCGCCGCGCTGGAAGAAGTCGTGGAGCGTGACCTCCTTGAAGGCCTCTCCCATGTCGTCGTACGGGGCCACGCCCTGGTTCTCCATCCAGGACCGCACGGTCCAGGTCCGCCCGCGGCCGTGCCCCTCGCAGGGGGCTTCCTTCATCAGGAAGTAGAATTTCCGCTCCTTCAGGTCGTCCTTGGGCGAGGCCACGCCGATCGGGTACATCCGGCAGGCCCAGGGGCGGTCCTCGTAGACCCGGCAGCCGCCCCCCTCGACGAACGGACAGCGCTTGCCCTCGTCGTCCCGCATCTTGAGCAGGGGGACGGGCAGGGCCTGCGCGGGGGTGAAGGGGATGATGGCGTGCCGGTCCAGGAACTCCCCGGACGTGATCCCCAGGCGCTTCTTCAGCCGCAGGACGTCGTAGGGGGTCAGCGCGATGTTGACGTCCGCGCAGCAGCGGGTGAAGCAGGGCGCGCCCCGGTCGCAGGAGAACGGGAACGCGTCCTCCTCGGACATCCGGGGGAAGTCCTTGAGGATGGCCTTCTCCAGGGCGGCCCGTTCCTGGAGTTCATCCACGGTCCGGCTCCTTCACGATGGCGTCCCGGTGGGCCTGGGGGGACCAGACGGGCAGGGGGCCGGACTGTTTCGCGCGGGGATCGTGCCGGTGCCGGTATGAGGCGCGGACGTTGTAGTTCTTCTGCATCCACTCCCAGCCTTCGACGTAATAGGGGCACGCGTCGCTGAAGCAGACCCACTGGACCGCGCCTCCCCACGTCGAGTCTGCCGGGGGCCGCCAGGGGAACAGCGGTTCCCGGCAGTGGGGGCAACGCTCTTGCTCTACTTCCATCGAGGACACCTGGTTTCCCACCCCGACCGGGCGCATTCGCAAAGAACGGGAGGAATCCGTTCCGGCGGCCGCCGCCGGATAACGGCCCCCTCCCGGCCCGTCGTCCGGGCCGGGAGGGGCCGATGAACGTCTAGGAACGGGTGAAGGCTAGTCCTTCACGAGTTCGATGATGGGCCGCTTGAACATCTCCCACTTGTTGGCCTTCGTGTCGTACTTGCAGTTCGCGAAGACCTTCCAGTTCTCCTGGTCCATCTTGGGCTTGTCCGAGCGGAAGTAGTAGCCCGGCCAGCGCGTCTCGTCGCGGAACAGGACGGTCCGCACGTGCGCCTCGGCCTGCCACATCCGGTGGACGTTCTCCCAGCACCGCATCAGCTCGTGGAGGTCCGCCGCGGCCAGCTTTTCGGAGTCCTCCCGCAGGAAGGCGATCAACTCGAGGCCCTTCTCCAGGAGGGCCTTGTTGGTCTTGAACTGGGCGGTGACGCCGCCGGCGTACTCGTCCATGATCTTCTGGAGCCGGAACATGAACATCTTGGGCTTGATGTACTCGGGGTGGATGTCCGGGTCGCTCGTGCCGCCCTTGAACTGCTCGAAGCGGTCCAGCGGCGCCAGGATCTTCTTCTTGAGGGCTTCCACCGCCGCCTGGTCGACCTTGGGGGCGGCCGGGTTCTCGACGGCGTACTTGACGGCGGCCTTGGCCGCGATGCGCCCCTCGGCGTGCGAGCCCGAGGAGAACTTGTGGCTGGAGGCCCCGGAGGCGTCGCCGGCGCAGAAGAGCCCCTTCACCGTGGACATGCAGTCGTAGCCCCAGAAGTAGTCCTTCGGGGCGAGGTCCTGGGGGCCGCTGACCCAGGCGCCCGAGGCGCCCGAGTGGGAGCCGATGAAGTACGGCTCGGCCGCCGCGATCTCCGACGACTTCTCCTCCGGCGCCACGTTCGAGGCCGCCCAGAGGATCGCCTGGGAGATCGTCATGTCGAGGAAGTCTTCCCAGGCCTCCGACTCCAGCTCCTTGAGCTTGTGGGATCGCTCCTTGGGGTCCGTCACGGCGTCGGCGATCCTCTTGATCGCCTGCTCGGTCCGCATGTAGATGGGGCCCTTGCCATCCATTACGTCCAGCATGCCCAGGTAGTTGCGGAGGTTGGCCGGGACCGGCTTCACCTTCCCGTAGGGCAGCCAGTTCTCCAGCTCCGGCTTGCGGGTCTCCATGTAGTTCTCGTTCATGGAGTTCGTGGCCACGGACTTGAACAGGAGGAACCA
>CAYNDR010000075.1:14296-20367 GCA_964395295.1 uncultured Planctomycetales bacterium | reverse complement strand
AAGATCCTCCGCTTCGCCGAGGACGAGGGGGCCGCCCTGGCGCACTTCAGGAAGTAGCGGCCGGCGCCGGGGCCCCGCCGGCGGACGGGTCCCTCTCCCCCTGGGCCTTGAACGTGTCCGCGAGCCGATCCAGCAGGACGTCCGGCCGCACGGGCTTGAGCAGGATGCACCGGGCCCCCGATTCGATCGCGTGGGCCACGGCCTCGCGGCCGGAACTGCTGGCCAGGACGATAAAGGGCGCCTTCGCCGCCTCCCGGAGCCGCGCGCAGGCCTCCCGGCCCTCCGGGGTCTCGAGCGCGACGTCCAGGACGACCGCGTCGGCGTGCAGTCCGCCCGCGAGCTTCTCCAGGCCGGGCCCGACCTCCTCCTCGACCACGCCGAAACCGGCGCCCCTGAGGAACGCCGCCGTGGCGGCCCGGAAGGGCTGGGTCCCGCTCAGCAGGGCCACCGTGCGGCCGGCCGGGGCCGGCCGTTCCCCGGACATCAGGGGATTCAGGCGCAGGACCGTCTCCGGCCCCCCGTCCAGCCCCTCCTGCCGGCAGATCTTGATCAGGCCCCGCTCGGCCAGGCCGTAAAGGGTCCGCAGGACGGTGAACCTCGGGTAGAGCGACTTCCCGATGATCTGGGCCACGGAAGACCGGCCGTCGACGAGGGGCACGACCGCCTCGATCGTGCACCGTTCCAGGTCGGCGGCCTCGGGCGCCGCGGGAAGCCCCAGCATGACGGGGACCATCCGCTCGTCGGGGATGACGGAGGTGATCTTCATCATCTCGTCAGCGCGGCGGCCCGCCTCGAGGATGACGAACATCACGTCGGAGCCCAGCACCAGCTCCGCCAGCGGGCTGTCCGGGACGGATCCCAGGCCGCCCTCCGCGAAGGTGAACAGCGCGCCCTTCCAGCTGAAGAGGTCGTAGATCTCCTCCGCGATCTGCTCCCGCAGGGCGAACTCGATCTCCTCCCGGGGCACGATCCCCCGCCGGGCGACGACGTCGCCGAGCCGCCCGCCGGCCTGCTTCTGCTCGGCCAGCATCTCGTCGAGCTGGGACTTGGTGATCTTCCCCGCCCGGATCAGGATCTCCCCCAGCGGGTGGGTGCGGCGGGCGCCGCTGATGAGCCGGATCCCCTGCGGGCCGACGTGGATGACCTTCTTCTGGCTCTCCTGGACGATCGCCAGGGTCCCCTCGCACCCGGCGGAGGCGAGCATCTGGAGGAGGTTTTCGATCCCGACGAGGCTCAAGTCCCCCCGGATGTTCCTCATAGGCGCGTTTCCGCCGAACCGGGCATCCGTTCCCTCCTTGCTAATAATGTATCCTCGGTTCCGGCCGGAGACATCGAATAATCGACAATAATCCGGGACCTTCCCCCCACAGGGGGGAGGGAGGCGCGCCGGCCCCGGCTCAGGCCTTCAGCGCGGCGCGGACCGCCTGGGCCGCCTTCTCGATCTGGCCCGCCTCGTAGGGCTTGGGGGCCCAGTTGAACTTGACGCCGTCGTCCGTCTTGCGCGGGATGATGTGGACGTGGGCGTGGGGGATGGCCTGCCCCGAGCAGGGGCGGTTGTTCACGAGCAGGTTGAATCCGTCCGCGCCGGCCGCCTTCAGGACGGCGCGGGCCACCGCCTGGGCGGCCCGGGCCACGTCGCCGGCGAGATCGGAGGGGAGGTCCGTCCAGGTCTCGTGGTGGTCGCGCGTGAGGATGAGGGCGTGGCCCCAGGAGATCGGGTTGACGTCGAGGATCGCCACGACCTTGCCGTCCTCGTAGACCTTCTGGGCGGGGATCTCGCCCCTGAGGATCCGGCAGAAGACGCACTCGGCCATAGGCATCAAGGCCCCGGTCCGGAGGCCCTACTGGGCGGCGACCTTCTCCTTCTTGCCCCTCTTCTTCTCGGCCTTCCTGGCCTCTTCCGCCCGGCGCGCCGCGGCCCCGCGGCCCGCGAGCTTCATCTCCTCCTCGTGGTCCTTGTGCACCACGAGCTCCCAGATGGCCTTCAGGCCGTTGTCTCCCAGGCGGTTGAAGGCGTAGAGGCCGCGCCCGTCGCCGTCCCACCGCGATCCGCCCAGGCGGACGATCCGCGTGTAGCCCCCCGGCCGGTCGACGAAGCGCCGGGCCACGTCGTTGACGATCTTGCGCGCCACGCCGGCGTCCTGGACCGTGCGCAGGATGCGGCGGAAGCTGGCCAGCCCCCCCGCCTTGGCCAGGGTGATCAGGCGCTCCGCCGTCCCGCGGAACTCCTTGGCCTTGTGGAGGGTGGTGATCACGCGCCCGTGGACGAACAGGCTCGTCACCAGGTTCCGCTCCAGCGCCTCCCGGTGGGCGGTCGTGCGCCCCAGTTTCCTGCCCTTGAGTCGATGTCGCATGGCCGTCTAGTTGAACGAAGGGGGTTTCTTTCCGAAGATCGCCTCGAGGTCGAGGCCCAGTCCCAGGTTCATGTCCGAGAGCTTCTTCTTCACCTCGCGGAGCGAGGTCTTCCCGAAGTTGCGGACCTTGAGGAGCTCGGGCTCCGAGCGGGAGACGAGCTCGCCGATCGTCTCGATGCGCTCGCTGGCCAGGCAGTTGGCGGACCGCACGGAGAGGTCCAGCTCGGAGATGGACATGGAGAGCTTCTGGCGAAGCTCCTCCTTCTCCTGCTCCTTCCGGCGCATCTCCTCTTCCTTCTTCTCGTTGATCTGCAGTTCGCGCCCCAGCTCGAAGTACTGCACGAACGGGTTGAGGTGCTTGCGCAGGATCTTGGAGGCCTCCGTGAGCGCCTCCTCGGGGCTGACCGTGCCGTTCGTCCAGATCTCCAGGACCAGGCGCTCGTAGTTGGTGAGCTTCCCCACGCGGGTGTTCTCCACCTCGTAGCGCACGCGCCGGACGGGGGAGAAGCTGGAGTCCACCGTGACGAGGCCGATCTCGTGGCCGTCCTTGGCGTGCTCCTCCGCGGTGATGTAGCGGCGCCCGCGGCTGGCGCCGATCTCCGCGGTGAACTCGGCGTCCTCGGCGGGGGTGCAGAGATGGAGGTCGGAGTTGACGATCTCCACGCCGGCCTCGGCCTGGATCATGGAGGCCTTGACGGGCCCCTTCTTGGCGGCCTCGATCTTGAGGACCTTCTTCCCCTCATCGGCCACCTTGATGATCAGCTGCTTGATGTTCAGGACGATGTCGGTCACGTCCTCGACCACGCCGGCGATGGTGGTGAACTCGTGCGGGACGCCCTTGACCTTGAGGTACGTCACCGCGGAGCCCTCGATCGAGGAGTAGAGGACGCGCCGGAGCGCGTTGCCGACCGTGGTGGCGAACCCGCGCTCGAAGGGCTCGGCGAAGAATTTGGCGTACGTGGGGGTGGCCGTCTTCTCGTCGAACGACACCCTCGTGGGCAGTTCGAAGTCCTTCCAGCGAACTCTCATGCCTTCTCCTTGTCCTTGCGGGCCCGCACGGTCGGGCGCGCTTCCGCGGGCGCGAAGGCCCGCGCGCGCCGGCCCGTCCGGGCCCTTGGCCGGCCTCGAGCCTCCGCCTCCGTGGCCGGAGCCGGGGGCCTGGGGCTCCCTAGCGGGACATGTACTCCACGATCAGCTGGGGCTCCAGCGGCATCTGCAGTTCGGTCGCCGTGGGCAGGGTGGCCACCGTCCCCTGGGGGGGCTCCTCCGCCATCTTCAGCCACGAGGGGAGCGGCATGTCCTTCCGGGCCGCCATGCATTCCTTCACGATCTTCCGGCTCTTTTCGCGCTGGGCGGGCTCGATCAGGTCCCCCGCCTCCACCTGGTACGAGGGGATCGTGTTCTTCCGGCCGTTCACCCGGATGTGGCCGTGGAGGATGAACTGCCGGGCATTGGCCCGCGAGGACCCCATGTGGAGCCGGTAGACCACGTTGTCGAGCCGGCGCTCCAGGAGCTGGACCAGGACCTCGCCGCTGTTGCCCGGCCGGGACACGGCCTTGTCGAAGTACCGCCGGAACTGCCTCTGCATCACGCCGTACATCTTCTTGGCGCGCTGGACCTCCCGCATGTGGACGCCGTACTCCGTCAGGCGCACCCGCTTGGCGCCGTGCTGGCCGGGGGGGCGGTTCTCCTTCTCGACGGGGCACTTGGGCGTGTCGCACCGCGTGCCCTTGATGAAGAGCTTCGTCCCCAGCCGCCGGCAGACCCGGCACTTGGCCCCGGTGATGCGCGCCATCAGACTCTCCTCTTCTTCCTCGGACGGCACCCGTTGTGGGGCAGGGGCGTGACGTCCTCGATCACGCGCACGTCCAGGCCGGCCGACTGCAGGGCGCGGATCGCGCTCTCCCGCCCGGCCCCCGGGCCCTTGATGCGGACCTCGACCTCGCGGACGCCGTACTTCTGGGCCTTCTCGGCCACGCTCTCGGCCGCCTTCTGCGCGGCGAAGGGCGTGGACTTGCGCGACCCCTTGTACCCGATCGTCCCGGCGGAGGCCCAGCACAGCACGTCCCCCCCGGGATCGGTGATCGTGATGATCGTGTTGTTGAACGTCGCCTGGATGTGCGCCACGGCCCGGCTCACGAGCTTCTTGGGCTTGCGCGGCCCGGCGGCCTTCTTCTCCTCGGGCTTGGCGCCCTCGGCGGCGGGCTTGGCGTCCTTCTTCTCTTTTTCCTCGGCCACGGGCATCTCCCTTCGCTACGTCGGCGACTTGGCCTGCTTCTTCCCGGCCACGGTCTTCCGCGGGCCCTTCCGCGTCCGCGCGTTCGAGCGCGTGCGCTGGCCGCGCACGGGCAGGCCGCGGCGGTGGCGCGTCCCCCGGTAGCACCCGATGTCCTTCAGGCGCTGGACGTTCTGGGCGACGACGCGCCGGAGCGCGCCCTCGACCACGTAGTTCTTGTCCACGATGGAGTTGACCCGCGAGAGCTGGTCCTCCGAGAGGTCCTTCACGCGGGTCTGCTCCGGCACCCCCGCCTCCTTGAGGATCCGGCGGGCCAGCGTGTTGCCGATCCCGAAGACGTACGTCAGCGACACCCACGCGGGCTTGTTCGCGGGAATCTCGATCCCGGCGACTCGGGCCATGCTTCAGCCTCCCTGCGGGTACCCCGCCCTACCCCTGCCTCTGCTTGTGCTTGGGATTGGCGCAGATCACCCGCAGGCGGCCCTTGCGGCGGACGATCTGGCACTTCTCGCAGATCCTTCGCACGGACGGTCGAACCTTCATGGTCGATGCGCGGCCTCAATGCTCCCGGTAGATGATCCGCCCCTTCGTCAGGTCGTAGGGGCTCATCTCGATGATCACCTTGTCCCCCGGAAGGATCTTGATGAAGTTCATCCGCATCCGGCCCGAGACGTGGGTGAGCACCATATGGTTCGGATTCTTGGCCAGGGCCACCCGGAACATCGCGTTCGGAAGGGACTCCTTCACGATCGCTTCCACGCGGATCGAATCTTCCTTCGCCATACTCCCTTCGGGAACCCCGATTCCACGGCCAAACCGGCCCCTCCGTGGAGGGCATAATATAGGGATTCGCCCGCCGCAAGTCAAGCTACAGGAGCGTGAGCACCTCGCGGCCGTCCCGGGTCACCGCCACCGTGTGCTCGAAGTGCGCCGAGAGCTTCCGGTCCCGGGTCACCACCGTCCACTGGTTCGGGAGCGTGACGACGTCGTCCGTCCCCTCGTTCACCATCGGCTCGATCGCCAGGCAGAGGCCGGGCTTGAGCACGCAGTCGAAGCTCTCCAACGGCTTGATGACGTAGTTGGGGATCTGCGGCTCCTCGTGCATGTCCCGGCCCACCCCGTGCCCCACGAACTTCTTCACCACGCTGTAGCCCCGGCTCTCCGCGTACTTCTGGATCGCGGCGGAAACCCGGGAGAGCCGCACGTTCGGGCCCACGACCCGGATCGCCTCCTCCAGCGCCCCCCGCGTCGCGTCGATGAGCCGCTGGGCCTTCTCGGAGATCCGCCCCACGGGCAGGGTCACCGCCATGTCCCCCACGTACCCCTTGTAGGTGGCCCCGCAGTCGATCGAGAGGATGTCCCCCTCCTTCAGGAGCCGGTCCGGGGAAGGGATCCCGTGGACGACCTCCTCGTTGACCGAGGCGCAGACCGCGGCCGGGAACCCCCGGTACCCCTTGAACGTGGGATAGGCCCCGGCCCCC
>CAYNDR010000075.1:13671-14286 GCA_964395295.1 uncultured Planctomycetales bacterium | reverse complement strand
GGGCCGCCGGGGAAACCCCGGGCCGGACCCGCCCCTCGATGACCTTCACCCCGCCGGCCACGATGCGGCCGGCCTGCCGCATCAGGTCGATCTCCCAGGGCTCCTTGACGATCGCGGCCATGACCTCCACCGCCGTGAAATGAGGGGTGCCGGCAAGCCTCCGCCGGGCGGGCTAGAGCTTCGACAGGACCGCCTGGACCTCGAGGTAGACCTCGCCCGGGGCCTTCGCGGCGTCCGCGCGCCGCACCAGGCCCTTCTTCTCGTAGAACGGGACCACCGCCGCCGTCTCCGCGCGGTACTTCTCAAGGCGTTTGGCGACCTTGGCCTCGGTGTCGTCCTCGCGCTGGACCAGCGGCGCGCCGTCCGCGTCGCAGACGCCTTCCTTCTTCGGCTTCTGGTGCTTCACGTGGTACGGGGCGCCGCACCGGGGACAGCTCCGGCGCCCCGTGACGCGGTCGAGGATCGCGGAGTCCGGGCATTCCAGGAGGATCACCCCCTGCAGGGGCTGGCGGAGGCGGTCGAGCATCCGCCCGAGGGCCTCGGCCTGCGGGGCCGTGCGGGGGAAGCCGTCGAGGATCCAGCCCGCGGCGGTGTCCCCCCAGGCGAAACGCTCCT
>CAYNDR010000075.1:0-13661 GCA_964395295.1 uncultured Planctomycetales bacterium | reverse complement strand
GATCACGACCTCGTCGGGGACGAGGCCGCCCGACTCCACGTGGGCCCTGGCCCGGAGCCCCACGGGGGTGCCTTGCCGGATGGCCTCCCGGAGCATGTCGCCCGTGGCGATGTGCGCGATCCCCTTCTCCGCGGAGATCCTCTTGGCCTGCGTCCCCTTCCCCACGCCCGGCGCGCCCACGATGAGCAGTCTCATGCGAATCCGTCCGTTTCCGCGGCGGAATGCCCCGGCTCACCGGCCCCGGCGGCCCCGGATGCCGCCCGGCCCCAGGAAGCCGCCGTAATGGTGCATGAGCAGGTACGACTCGATCTTCTGGATGATGTCGAGGCCCACGCCCACGACGATGAGGATGCCCGTCCCCCCCAGGAACGCCACCAGGTACCGGTCCACCCGCAGCCCCACGGAGATCAGGTCCGGCATGAGCGCGATGACGCAGAGGAACACGGCGCCGCAGAGCGTGATCCGCGCGAGGATCGTGTTGAGGTACTGGGCGGTGTTCTCTCCGGGACGGATGCCCGGGACGAAGCTCCCGCTCTCCTTGAGCTGGAGCGCGATCTCCTGGGGCTGGAAGAAAAGGTAGGTCCAGAAGTACGAGAAGAAGATGATCGTGACGACGTAGAAGAGCGAGTTGAAGAACCCGCCGCGCTGGAAGACCTCGCCGAACCACTGCATCCCGGGGATGTAGCCCAGGATCTGCGGCACCACCAGCAGGGACGAGGCGAAGATCACCGGCATCACGCCCGAGGTGTTGACCCGGAGCGGCAGGTAGTTCCGCCCGCCCGACATCATGCGCCGGCCCCGGATGTGCTTGGCGTGCTGGAGCGGGATCCGCCGCTGGGCCTGGGTGACGAAGACGACCGCCACGACCGTGGCCAGGTAGACCGCCAGGATGATGACGATCGAGTCGGTCGTGATCCTCTCGTTCCGCGCCTCGTCGATCATCTCCACGAGGATGGCGGGCATCCGCGCCACGATGCCCGACATGATCAGGACGCTCGCCCCGTTCCCGATGCCCCGGTCCGTGATCTGCTCCCCGAGCCACATGATGAACAGGGCCCCCCCGGTGAGCCCCAGCATCAGGAAGACCATGGAGAAGAATCCCGTGTTCATCAGCAGGGGCAGCTGCCCGTTGGCCTCCTGCTGGGCGCTCATCGCCGCCATCTGCCGGGCGGCGAAGATGCCCTGGACGATGCAGACCGGGATCGCGGCGTAGCGGGTGTACTGGTGGATCTTGCGCTGGCCGCTGGGGCCCTCCTTGGCGATCGCCTCCAGCGTCGGGCTCACCTTGGTCATCAGCTGCATGATGATCGAGGCGGTGATGTACGGCATGATCCCCAGGGAGAAGAGCGCCAGGTTCCCCAGCGCGCCGCCCGAGAAGAGCTGCATGAGCGCGAAGATGCCGCCGCCCTCGCGGGACATCTGCTCGTTGAACTCGCGGATCGCCAGGGGGTTCACCCCGGGCAGGCCGATGTGCGACCCGATCCGGAAGACGATCAGCAGGGCGAACGTCCAGAAGATGCGCTTGCGGAGCTCCGGGATCTTGAAGATGTTCTGGAACGACTCGACGATGTGCATGACTACTCCCTGCCCTCAGGCCGCGCTCCCGGGTCCACGGTCCCCCTCCGGCCGGTTCAGGCCTTCGGGCCCTGGGCCGGCGGCGCCTGGCCGGCCCCGGAGGGCTCCGGCTTCTTCGCGGCGATCCGCTCGGCCGACCCTCCCGCCTTGGCGATCTTCTGCTCCGCCCCCTTCGTGAAGAGATGGGCCCGGACCGTCAGCTTCTTGGCCAGCGCCCCGTCGCCCAGGATCTTCACCCCGTCGCAGTCCCGCCGGACGAGCCCCTTGGCGCGGAGCGCGGCCTCGTCGACCGTCTCCCCCGCCGAGAAGAGCTTCTCCAGCTGGCCCACGTTGACGATCTCGTAGTCGGCCTTGAAGACCGCGTTGTTGAACCCGCGCTTGGGGAGGCGCCGGAGCATCGGCATCTGGCCGCCCTCGAAGTAGGGGCGGAAGCTCGTCCTTTTTCGGGAGTGATGCGGCGACCACCGCGAGCTACACTGCTTGCCGATGCCGCTCGAATGCCCGCGGCCCACGGGGAACTTCTTCTTGCGCGGGATCTTCGCCTTGCGGACGTCGGTCAGGTTCATGGCTGTGCCGCCTCCGCCGCCGGCTCCGCCGGTTTCCGGGGCTCCCGCAGGATGACCCCCCGCATCTCCTCGACCCGGCCGATCGTGCGGAGCTTCGAGAGCGCCGCGAAGGTCGCCTTCACCACGTTGATCGGGTTGGTGCTCCCGAACACCTTCGTCAGGATGTTGTGGATGCCCGCCAGCTCCAGCACCGCGCGGGCGGCGGCGCCGGCCTTGATCCCGGTGCCCTCGCAGGCGGGACGGAGGATCACGGACGTGGCGCCGTGCTTCTGGCGGATCTCGTGGGGGATCGTCGTGTGGACCACCGGGACCTCGATGAGCCCCTTCTTGCCCTCCTGGATGCCCTTGTTGACGGCAAAGGGGACCTCGTTGGCCTTCCCGTAGCCCCACCCCACCCGGCCCTTGCGGTCTCCCACCACGACGAGCGCGTTGAAGCTGAAGCGCTTCCCGCCCTTGACCACCTTGGCGCAGCGCTTGACCTTGACGACGATCTCCTCCAGCTCATCGCCCGCGCGGCTCTCCCGATCGCGCCCGCGGTCCCGGCCGCGGCTCCGCATGTCGGCCATCCTTCACCTCTACTTGGACTCGGCCTTCGGCTCGGGCTTGGCCCCCGCGGCCTTCGCCTCCCCGCCCGGCTTGCCCGGCGCGCCGTGCTTGGCGCCTTCCTTGGGGGGCTTGGGGGCCTTCTGGGGCTTGGCCGCCTTCTCGGGCTTCCCGGCCTTCCCCGGCTTGGCGGCCTTGGGCGGCCGGTCCTTCTTCTTGGGGTTCACCAGGAACAGCAGCCCGCCCTTGGCCGCCGCCTCCGCGAAGGCGCGGACGCGGCCGTGGAAGCGGTAGAAATTCCGGTCGAAGACCACCTTCGAGATGCCCTTGGAGAGGGCGACCTCCGCCAGCTTCTGCCCCACCAGCGCGGCCGCCTTCTTGTCTCCCCCGTTCTTGACCTGGGCGCGAAGGTCCTTCATGAGCGTGGAGGCCGCCGCCAGCGTCCGGCCTTCCCCGTCGTCGATGATCTGGCAGTGGAAGTGCCGGTGGCTGCGGTAGACCGAGAGCCTCGGACGCTCCGGCGTGCCGAAGATGCGGTTGCCCGCGTGGAACGCGCGCCGCTGGCGCCGCCCCCACTTCCGGACTTCCTTCGTTCTCAGGAAACTCATGGCCTAGGTCGCTCCCGTCACGAAGGTCTTCCCGGCCTTGCGGCGGACGACCTCGTCCTTGTACTTGATCCCCTTGAGGTTGTAGGGCTCCACGGCGCGCTTCCCCCGGATATCCGCCGCGAACTGCCCCACCTGGTGCTTGTCGATCCCCTTTACCGCGATCTGCGTGGGCGTGGCGCACGTCACCGCCAGGCCCTTCGGGATCGTCATCTCCACGGGATGGGAGTAGCCCAGCGCCATCAGGAGCTTCTCCCCCTGAACCTTGGCGTTGTACCCCACGCCGCTGATCTCGAGGTCCTTCTGGTAGCCCTTCGCCACCCCTTCCACGAGGTTCGCCAAGTGGCTCCGCCACGTGCCCCAGAGCATCTTCTGGACCTTGGTCTGCCCCTTGCACAGGACGACCACGCGCCTGCCGTCCTCGACCTTCGCGGAGACCTCCGGGTGCAGGGTCATCGAGCCCTTGCCCGCCGGCCCCTCGGCGGAGACCGTCTGGCCGGACACGGCCACCTTCACCTTCTCCGGCAAATCGATCGGCTTTTTTCCGAGTCGCGACATGCTACCACGCCTTGCAAAGGAGCTCGCCGCCCACCCGCATCTTGCGGGCCTGGCGGTCGCTCAGGATGCCCTTCGAAGTCGACAGCACCGAGATGCCCAGGCCGTCCAGGACCTTCCCGAAGCCCTCGATCCCCCGGAAGATGCGGCACCCGGGCTTCGAGACGCGGCGGATCTCCGTCAGCACCGGGGCCCCCTCGGGGTCGTACTTGAGGTAGAGGAGGAGGTGCCGCCGCTCCTTGCGCTTCTCCTCGGTCTCGACCCGCACGTCCTCCAGGTAGCCCTCCGAGCAGAGGACGCGGCAGATCCCCTCCTTCATCCGCGAGTGCGGGACCGACACGCGCCGGTGGCGGCGCGCGTACGCGTTCTTGACCATCACGATCATGTCGCCGACCGGATCGGTGCTCGCCATCCTGCTCCTACCTTCGCGCCTCTACCAGGACGCCTTCCGGACACCCGGGATCTCCGACGCGCTGGCCAGCCGGCGGAAACAGAGGCGGCAGACCTTGAACCTCCGGTGGTATCCCCGCCGCCGCCCGCAGATGGTGCACCGGTTGTACTGCCGCACCTTGAACTTGGCCTTGCGCTTCTGCTTGACCTTCCACCGGATGCTGGCCATAAACCTATCGAGTCATCGGGCCGTTCAGCCATTGAGCCATTGCGCCTCCTCCCACCCCGGGGGCCGGGGGGGGACCCTCAATCACTCAATGTCTCAATCGCTCAATCACTCAATCCCCTAAAGCTTTCCCCACTTGTCGAAGAAGTACGACAGCGCCACGACCCCGCCCAGAAGGAGCACGAACCCTCCGACCAGCCATCCGGTGCGCGCCCCCGCCCAGAAGAACTGCATCATGCACATCAGCCCGCCCACCAGCATCAGCAGGATCGACACGCCCAAAACCGCCCACCCGACGGGCGGAATCTTCTCGTCCTCGGGCCCCTTCCCGGCGCCCGCCGCCTCTCCGCCCCCCCCTTCCCCCGGCTTCCTCGGCACCTTTCCGGTCCCGGCCATACTCCCTCCTCGACTACGACGGGCGGAAGGGGAGACCGAGCCGCTTGAGCAACTCGAACGACTCCTCCCGGTCCCGGGCCCGCACGCAGATCGTCACGTTCATCCCCTGGACGAACTCGACCTTGTCGATGTTGATCTCCGGGAAGACCACCTGCTCCGAGATCCCCAGGTTGTAGTTCCCCGCCGGGTCGAACGCCTTGGGATAGAGCCCCCGGAAGTCCCGGATGCGCGGGATCACGACCGAGACCAGCCGGTCCAGGAACTCGTACATCCGGTTCCCGCGCAGGGTCACCTTGAGCCCGATCTCCTGGCCCTTGCGGAGCTTGAAGCCGGCCACCGACTTGCGGGCCCGCGTCACCAGCGGCTTCTGCCCGGTGATGGTGGCCAGGTCCTTCGCCGCCGCGTCCAGGAAGTTCTTGTTCTCCAGCGCCTTCCCCACCCCCATCGACACGACGACCTTGTCGAGCCTGGGCAGCGCCAGCACGTTCTGCGTGCCGAGCGTCTTCTTCAGCTCGGGGACCAGCTCGGTGCGGTATTTTTCAAGCAACCTGGCCATCAGGCGTTGTACGCGACCTCCGCACGGCACTTCCTGCAGATCCGGACCTTGCCCCCGCCCTCCAGCTTCTTCATCGCGACCCGCGTGGGCTTGCCGCAGGCCGGGCACATCACCGCCAAATTCGCCACCCGGATCGGCGCCTCCTTCTGGATGCGCGCCCCGTGCGGGTGCTCCTGCGACCGGCGCATGTGCTTCCAGATGTAGTTCACGCCCTCGACGAGAATGCGGCCCTTGTCGAGGTCCACGGAGAGGACCTTCCCCCGCTTGCCCTTCTCATCGCCGGTCATCACCTGGACGACGTCGTTCTTGCGGATCCTCATACGACTTCCGCCGCCAGCGAAATGATCTTCATGAACTTGTTCCGGAGCTCCCTCGGCACGGCCCCGAAGATGCGCGTGCCCCTCGGGTTGCCATCGTTGTCCAGCAGGACCATCGCGTTCCGGTCGAAGCGGACGTACGAGCCGTCCTCCCGCCGGATGGCCGCCCGCGTCCGCACGATCACGCCGCGGACCACGTCGCCCTGCTTGATCGCGGCCCCCGGGATCGCGCGCTTGACCGAGGCCACGATGATGTCGCCCACCCCGCCGTAGCGGCGCCTCGAGTCGCCGAGCATCTGGATGCACCCCGCGAGCTTGGCCCCCGTGTTGTCCGCCACATCGACGATGGACTTGAGCTGGATCATGCGGCTCGTCTCTTACACGGCGGGTCCGGGGGGATGGCTCGGGGCGTGGGTCCCGGCGGGCTTGTCGGGCCGGGCGGCCTCCCGGACGTCCTGGTCGGGCGCCGCCGCCGCCTTCGCCATCACGCGGAGCAGGCGCCAGTTCTTCCGCTTCGAGAGCGGCCGCGTCTCCATCAGCTCCACGCGGTCGCCGCGCCGGGCCTCGCGCTTCTCGTCGTGCGCGTAGCAGACGTCGTGAAGACGCATCGTCTTCTCGAACGTCCCGTGCTTCACCAGGCGCTCGAGGCGCACGGTGATCGTCTTGTCCATCTTGTCGCTCGTCACCACGCCCACCACCGTGCGGCGACGGTTCCGGACGACAATGTCTTTCTTGCTCATTATAGTGGGCACGACAGTCTCCTGAAGTCCCGCCAGAGAGTGTCACATAATACTAGCGGGGGATGGGAAGTCAAGCAAAAACCCGGGGCCCTGGGCTACTCCCGACGCCCCCGCCGCCACGCGCCCACGTGGCCCGCGTCGAGCCGGAGCGCCTTCCCGAACTCCGCCAGCGCCTCCCCCTCCCGCCCCAGGCCGAGGAGGCCGAGCCCCGACGCGTGGTGCGCCTCCGCGTCCCGCCGCCGGCCTTCCATCTTCTCGCGGAAGCTCTCCGCCTCGCGGGCCGAGGCCGCCCGCCTCCGGCCGGCTTCCGCGAGGCCGGCAAAGGCCCTCTCCGCCTCCTCCTTCTTCCCCAGTTCCGAGAGCGCCCGCCCCACGTAGTACGCCATCGCGCCCTCTCCGCGCGCCCCGGCCGCCTTCTCGAAGAACGCCTTCGCCTTCGCGGCGTCCCCGAGCGCCTTGTGGGCCAGCCCCAGGAAGAAGTGGATGCGCGGGTGGCTCTGCCCGAACTCCGCCCAGACCTCGATGTTCGGCGGGACCTCGAGCGCGGCCTCGAAGTCCTTCAGCGCCTCCGCGGCCTTCCCCGCGGCGAGCCTGGCCTCCCCGCGGAAGAGGCGCGCGTCCACGTAAAGCCCGTACATCCCCGCCTCGCCCTCCCAGAGGTGGAAGTGGTGCCTCGTGAGCAGGTCCAGCGCCTCGTCGAACCGTCCCAGCATCACGTAGAGCCGCGCGAGACGGCCGACCGTCCGGTCCTTCTTGAGCGCGGTCTCCCGGTTCTCCTCGATCGGCTTGAGGCGTTTCTCCGGCCGCGCGCCCGCAAGCTCCCAGGCCTGATCCAGCTCCAGCAGGATCAGGGGATCCTGCCGGTTGTTCGCCAGCGCCGCCTCGTATGCCGCCACCGCCTCGTCCGCGTCCCCCCTTCGGAGGTACGCGAAGCCGAGGTTGCGGTGCGCCGGCGAGAGCCTCGGGTCCAGCCGCACGGCGTGCTCCCACTCCTCGACCGCCTTCTCCGGCTGATGGTCGTAATAGAGGTTGCCGAGGCAGAGGCGGGGCCGGGCGTCCCTCGGATCGGCCTTCGCGGCCGACCGCAGGGCCTCGGCCGACTCGAACCGCGACGGGAAACATCCCTCCCACGGAGCCCGGGAGGCCTCGGAATAACAGTCGGCCGCCTCCTTTCCGTGGCCCGTCCGCTCCATGAGCCAGCCCAGATGGTAGAGGACCATCGCGTCGGGATGGGGTGCGACGCCGAGGACGTCGATGGCCTCGAACCACATCCCGGCCGCGGCGTAGTCGCAGGAGAGTTCGAGATACGGCTGGGACGAACCGCCCATGAGGGCCCGGAGTTCGGCCCCCCTCTTCTCCTCGTCGGGCGTCGTCGCCAGCAGGCGCTCGCTCCCGGCGAAGAAGTCGAGGGGATCGATGGCGAGGGCGCCCTTGGCCGCCCGGAGCGCCTCATCGGCCCGGCCGGAGCGGCGCAGGACCGCCGCCTTGAGGGCCAGGGCCCGCGTGTCCAGGGCGTTCGCCGAGAGCGTCCGCCCCAGGCACCCCAGCGCATCGGCCCAGTCGCCGCGGCGGCACGCCAGCTCGGCGAGGGCGAACCACGACGCGGCGCAGAAGGCCTGGTCCCATGAGGACTTCCGGAACTGCCCCTCCGCCTCGGCGTCGCGCCCCAGGGCGCGGAGGGCCACCCCCAGGTAATACTGCGGCGCCCCGTCGCGCGCCTTCGTCTGGTTACCCGTGGTCCGCCTGACCGCCTCGCGGAACCGCGCCGCGGCCTCCGGGAACAGGCCGCGCTTCAGGAAGAGGATGCCGAGCGCGGTGTTCGCGCGGACGTCCCCCGGATCGCGCCGCAGGGCCTCCTCGTAGTAGGGGTCCGGCTCCCGGTGGGGATTGTAGAACTGCTCCAGCCGCGAGCCCGCGAGATACAGCGCCTCCGCCGTCTTCATTCCCTTCGGCGGGGCGGGCGGGCGGTACGTCTCCGGCATCGGCTCGCCCTTCCGCTTCGCGGGCGCGTACGCCACCAGCGCGCGGCCGTCCTTCGCGAGGAGGGCGACCCGGAGATCCTCCTCCTTCACGCCCCCGGGGAGCGCGACAACCTCCATGAAGGGCCGGTCGGGGGCGATCACGATTTCCTTCTCGAACACGGCCCGGTCTCCCGCCATGGCGAGGACCCTCGCCTCGCGGCGCTCGGCAGTGGCGTTGAAGCCCAGCCTCACGGCCCCGTCGCGGACCGTCTCCAGGCTCACGGCCGCTTCGATCGTGGCGTTCTTCACGGCGCCGAGGCCCCGTATGGGGTACCAGTACTGCTTGAAGACCTTCACCTCGCCCGGCTGGATCCAGCTGTAGTCGGGCTGGTTGTCGGAGTAGGCCCCCACCATGATCTCCGCGTAGGGGCCGTCCGTGTCGGTGAGGATCTTCTCCCACATCTTCCCCGTGGCCCCCGTCCCCCACTGCCAGAGCTTCTTGCCCGGCACCACGCGGTGATCCGCCACGTGCATGACCCCCGCCTTCTTCCCGTGGTCGTACCCGGCGATGAAGTCGTCCTCGTCGTTCCAGGCGAAGAACGAGTTCGGCTTCGGGTGGTTCCGGATCCAGCTCAGGTCCACTCCCTTGTAGTTGACCTCCCTGTACTCCCTCTGCGCCACGGGCCACTCCACGAACTCGTCCTTGGTGTGCGAGGCCGCCCACTCGGTCCGGGGGGGGAATATCACCTGGTAGTCGTCGTTCACGGCTACGGCGGGGTTGGCGAAGTAGAGGAACGAGTGCGGCAGGGGCGTGCGGTTGAAGAGCTTGACCGTGACATCGAGATACGACCGGTCGGGGTGCAGGGTGAGCCCGATGATCCATCTCATCCGGTGGCGGAGCTCGGTCTCGCCCACCCAGACGGTCTTCGAGCCGTCGGGATTCTCCCGGAGGACATGGTCCACGGGCATGAAGCTCGTCACGCGGTGGTGGTGGAAGACGTTCCACTCCACGCCGCCGGAAATCCACGCGCCGGCCATGCCGATGAGGGCGGGCTTGATGACGCGCTGGCGGTAGAAGAAGTCGCAGCCGTTCGTCTTGTCGAGCGCCGTGAAGATGCGGCCTCCGATCTCCGGGAGGACGGCGATCTCCACGTACTTGTTCTCGAGCCGGACGGCCTTCCACGCGTGCGGTTCGCGGGCCGTGCCTAGCTTGTCGAGGAGCGGATACGGATAGACCGGCCCCTTCGCCCCCTGGTAGGCGCGGCCGTCGAAGAAGACGGGATTGGCCTCGGGGGGTCCGAGCTTGTACGTGGGGATCACCAGGGTCTCCTCCCGGAGGATCACCCCGGAGTCCATGCCGCCCTTCCGTTCCCGTCCGGCGCAGGCCGCGGCCGGGAGAAGGACGGAGGACAGCGCCAACAGCAGGAGGGCGCGGCGCATACGAGGCTCCTGAAGAAGCGGAACGGATACCTATAGTACGGCGAAGCGCGGGATTTCCTTCAAAATCACCCCCGACCCCGCTACAATCCGCCGCCATGCTCGACGTCAAGTTCATCCGCGACAACGCCGACCTCGTCAAGCGCAACGCCGCCGCCAAGAACGAGAAGCGCGCCGAGGTGGACCGGGTGATCGCGCTGTACGAGCAGAGGAAGAAGCTCCAGCTCGCGGTCGACGAGGCCCGGACCCGGATCAACCAGATCTCCAAGGAGATCGCCTCCTCCAAGAAGGCCGATCCCAAGGCCGACGTCTCCGCCCGCCAGCTGGAGTCCCGCGCGGTGGGCGACGGCATCCGGAAGTCCGAGGAGGACATGCGGGGGATCGACCGGGAGCTCGACGGCCTCCTCCAGTGGATCCCCAACGTCGCCGCGCCCGACGTCCCCGTGGGCGAGGACGCCCGGGCCAACAAAATCGTGCGCACCTGGGGCGAGCCCCGGAAGTTCGACTTCAAGCCGCGCCCGCACTGGGAGATCGGGAAGGACCTGGGGATCCTGGACGAGGAGCGAGCCGCGAAGCTCTCGGCCTCCAACTTCCTCCTCCTCATGAGGGCGGGGGCGCGCCTGGAGCGGGCGCTCATCAACTTCATGCTCGACCTCCACGTCCGCGAGCACGGCTACTCGGAGGTCTGGCCCCCCTTCCTCGCCAACCGCGCCTCGATGTTCGGGACCGGCCAGATCCCGAAGCTCGAGGACGACATGTACCGGCTCCGCGACGACGAGCTGTGGCTCATCCCCACCGCGGAGGTCCCCGTGACGAACCTCCACCGCGGGGAGATCCTGCCGCACGCCCAACTGCCGGTCCTCTACACGGCCTACACGGCCTGCTTCCGCCGCGAGGCGGGGACCTACTCCAAGGACACCCGCGGGATGCAGCGCGTCCACCAGTTCGACAAGGTGGAGATGGTCAAGCTGGTCCGCCCCGAGAAGTCCTTCGAGGAGCTGGAGTCGCTCACCGACAACGCCGAGGACGTCCTGCGGCGGCTGGGGCTCCCCTACCGCGTGGCGCTCCTTTCCACCGGCGACATGAGCTTCTCGAGCGCCAAGACCTACGACCTCGAGGCGTGGGCGCCCGGGCTGGAGAAGTGGCTGGAGGTCTCCAGCTGTTCCAACTTCACCGACTTCCAGGCCCGCCGCCTGGAGACGCGCTTCCGCGACGCGGACGGCAAGGTCCGGCACGTCCACACCCTCAACGGCTCCGGCCTGGCGCTCCCGCGGACGGTCATCGCGATCCTGGAGAACTATCAGCAGGCGGACGGGAGCGTGACGGTCCCCGAGGCGCTCCGCCCCCACATGGGCGGCCTCGAGGCGATCCGGAATTAAGCCGCCTTGACCTCGCGCCCCGCGGGGGCGTACAATCGCAACCGAGGAGGCAGGCGATGTCTTCCGGACGGCCACCCGTCAAGTTCACCTACGCGGAGTACCGTTCCCTCCCCGAAGGTTCCCGGCACCAGCTCGTCGAGGGGGATCTTATCGTGAGTCCTTCGCCCAGCCGCAGGCATCAGGAGATCGTCAGGCGCAT
This sequence comes from uncultured Planctomycetales bacterium, assembly GCA_964395295.1. Classification (GTDB taxonomy): domain Bacteria; phylum Planctomycetota; class MHYJ01; order MHYJ01; family JACPRB01; genus CAYNDR01. Next base: position 2,216 of record CAYNDR010000075.1, on the reverse strand, counting down.
TCTGGTTGCCCTCTGCAACTTCGTGGATCCAAGATCGCTGGGGAAGGTCTACCCGTCGCCCATGGATGTCATCCTCTCGGATGAGGACGTTCTCCAGCCCGACATCGTCTACGTCTCGAGGGCTCGCGCCTCGATCCTGGCTCCCGAGGGCCTCCGGGGAGGGCCGGACCTCTGCGTCGAGGTCCTCTCGGACCGCACGGAGGCGCTGGACCGCGGGGCCAAGCGGGTCCTCTATGCGCGCCACGAGGTGACGGAGTACTGGATCGTGGATCCCGAGGCCAACACCGTGGAGATATACCGCCTCCAGGAGAACGCCAAGGCTCCTGTCCGCGCTCTCGGCGCGTCTCAGACGCTCGCGACGGATTTCCTCCCCGGCCTCGCGATCCCTCTCGCCGAGGTCTTCGCTCCATAGGCCGCGCCGCAGGAAGGGGACGTCACTTCCCCCCGTCCCGCATCGGATACGGCAGCGTGTCGAAGACGTGGGGCTTCCCCGTGATCCGCGGGTCCTCCGTCCGCTTCAGGAACTCGTCCAGCCGGGCGCGCAGCCTCGCCTTCGTCTCCGCGTGCGCGGGATCGGCCGCGAGGTTCGCGACCTGGAACGGATCCTTCCCGCAGTCGTAGAGCTCCTCCTCCGGCCGCCGGCCGAAACAGAGGGCATAGGGACGCCCCTCGGGCTGACCCAGGATGGACGCCTTGGTCGGGCCGTTGTCGCAGTCCGAGAAGCCCTCCTTCCATCCGGCGGCATTGTTGGGGCCAGGCACGCCGGCGGGCCAGAGGTCCGGCCGGAGGTTGCGGATGTAGAGCCACCCGTCCGTGCGGATCGCCCGCGCGGGATACGCCTCGAGGCCGCGCTGGGCGGCGGTGTGCCGCTCGCGGCCGACGACGACGAAGTCGCGCGCGGGATCGACGCGGCCCGACGCGTCCGAGGCGAGGACCTTCATCAGCGACCGTCCCGTCATCTCCGCGGGGACCTCCACGCCCGCCGCCTCCAGGAAGGTCGGTGCGAAGTCCGCGAAAGAGACGAAGTCGGTGACGCGCCGGCCGCCCTTGACGCGCCTCCCCCACCGCGCGGCCAGCGGCTGGCGGACGCCCATGTCGTAGAGGTTGGCCTTGCACCGCGGGAAGGGCGTGCCGTTGTCTCCGGTCGCGAGCACGAGCGTGTCCTCCAGTTCCCCGGCCTCCTCCAGCAGCTTCAGCGCCGCCCCCACGTCGGCGTCGAAGCGCTGGACCTCGAAGTAGTAGTCGGCGATGTCGGACCGGACGGGGGGCTCGTCGGGCCAGAAGGCCGGCACGGGGATCTTCGCGGGATCCATGCCGCTCTTCGCGCCGCTGCCGGGGTCGTAGGGCCGGTGGGGATCGCTGGAGCCCAGCCAGAAGCAGAAGGGCTTCCCCTTCGGCCGTTTCTGGAGGAAGTCGGCGAAGCCCTTGAAAACGGGGCCCGCGGGGTGGTGGTCCACGTAGCCGCCGGCCTTGAGGCTGCCCGGCCCCCAGCTCTTCCGCCAGTGCCCGACGAAATAGCCGGCCTTCTCCAGGAGGAGCGGGTAGACGGGGAACTTCGTCTTCAACGTGGACCAGAGGTTCGCCCCCTCCTCCAGCCGGTAAAACATCTGTCCGGTCAGGATGGTGTTGCGGCTTGGGGTGCAGGAGGGAGAGGAGACGAAGGCGTGCTCGAACAGCACCCCTTCCCGCGCCAGCCGGTCGAACGCGGGGGTCTTGACGACCGGGTCTCCGCAGGCGCCGGCGTGCGGCCAGCCCCAGTCGTCGGCGATGCAGAAGAGGATGTTGGGGCGGCCCTCCCCGGTCGCGGCCGCCGGACCGCCCAGCAGGAGCAGGAGCCATCCCGCGACGATCCCTCTTCCCATGGCCGCGCCTCCCGAACTCAGAGGGTATGCGTTCAGTCCCTGGTTATGGCCGGAATCGAGAATCAAGAATCGAGAATGGATTTCCCCCCGTTGCCCCCCCCGGGGGGCAGGGGGGACTACTCCTTGATTCGTGATTCTCCATTCTTGATTCTCGGATGCCCCTGAATGCAAACCTCAGAGGATCGACCGCGCGGCGGCCTCCGCCAGCGCCTGGAGCGGGCCCCAGAAAAGGCCCAGGGCGAGCGTCCCCGCCGCCAGGAGCCACAGGAGCGCCGAGTAGACGCAGCCCGCGGCGGGCGCAGGCGCCTCCCCCTCCCGGGGCTTCGACAGGAACAACGCCGAGATGATCCGCGC
>CAYNDR010000074.1:6530-20488 GCA_964395295.1 uncultured Planctomycetales bacterium | reverse complement strand
GGCGCGTGCCTTCCGGAGGGCGTCGCGCGCGCCGGCGAGCGTGGCGAGCGGGCCGTCGGTCTTCGCGGCGTTCGGCCGCGCGAGCTTCCCCGACCATGCGTCGTTGCCGTCCGGCGCCACGTGGAGGTCCAGGCCTTGCGGCTCCGGAGATATCGACAGGAGCAGGAGGGCGGCGGCGATGCGCATGATGGGCCCTTTCAATGCCGGACGGTCACGCGGAAGGGCGTCCCTTCCGCCGGCTTGAACTCGTAGACCTCCTCGGTCCCGCGCGGCCGGCGGGCCGCCGGGACGACGTCCACGCCGACGGCGTAGTAGCCGTTCACGGGAGGCACGGCCTTCCCCGGCGCCTCGCCTGCTCCGGAGCGCCCTTCCCTTTTCCAAGGCTCCGTCTTCGACCACGCGATGGAGAAGGTCAGCGCCTTCCCCGAGGCGTCGCGGACCTTCACGTCCTTCCGGATCTCCGGGTCCTTCTGCGCCGCGAAGAAGGCGTCGTCGAGGTACTCCAGCCGGACGCGCCCGGGGCGTTCCGCCCCTCCGGTCGCCTTCACCGAGAGGGTCCCGCCGGCCTCGGCCTTGAGGCGGTGGACCGTCTCAGCGGTGCCGCGGCCGGGGAAGCCGAACTCGACCGCCTCGGGCTTGTCGTCCGGCGGGCCGTCCTTCCGCTTCCAGGCGCGGATGTAGTCGACGCTGAAGGTGGCCGGGAGGGCGTCGTCCTTGGGCAGGCCGAACCAGCCCTCGAAGGTCTCGCTGTCGAAGTTGAGCGTGAGCGGCTGGTGCCAGTGGGTGTTTTTCTCCTGGCGGACGACCTTCCCGTCGACGGAGTACTTGATCTCGTCGCGGTCCCATTCGAGGCCGTAGACGTGGAACTCCTTGGAGAGGTTGTAGGGCGCCTCCCAGATGACGCTTTTATGCCAGTGGACGGTCTCCACGAGGGTGTAGAAGAGCTGCGTGTTCATGTAGTACTTGTGCGGCTGGGGGCGGGCGCCGATCTCGAAGACGTCGATCTCGGACCAGATCTCGGGGGTGGCGTCGTAGAACCAGAAGGCGCTGGAGGCCTGGGAGTCCATGGCGCGGGCGCGGATCTCGAAGTAGCCGTAGCGGACCTTCCCCTTGCTCTTCACGGCGGAGGTCGTGAAGGTGTGGTAGCCCTTCGGCGCGTCGGGCAGGCTCTCCTTCTTCGCCTCCAGGTGGAGCATGCCCTCGCGGATGGCGACGTTTTTCGGATTGAAGAAGGCGGGCTGGCGGCCCAGCCATCCGGGATTGCGGGGGTGCCACTTGGACTCGTCGAGCCCGGGGCCGTTGAACTCGTCGGTAAGGGGCGGATAGGGCTCCCAGGTCCCGTGCTTCAAGGGGCAGGCTTGTTGGGCCGCCTCGCCGGCCAATCCGAGGGCGGAAAGCCCCGCCAGCAACGCGAGAGTCCTCACGGATATCAATACGATCAAGGATGGGGCCGCGCTCCGCCCCCGCGCCCAACTGCTAACTCTGTCGCGACTCGACGGGGTTAGCAGTCTGCCCCTCCCCAACCCCTGACTGTTAACGCAGTGGCGACTCGACGGGGTTAGCAGTCTGCCCCTCCCCAATCCCCAACTGTTAACGCAGTGGCGACTCGACGGGGTTAACACTAGCGGGGGGCGCCGGTGATGCGGCGGATGTAATCGATCTCCTTGGGATCGAAGGGGTTGCCGTCTTTGCGGAAGATGTCGTGGAACCAGACGGGGGGCTCGGCGGAGTAGGTCTTCGTCCAGGTGTCCCAGGGGTAGATCGTCTGGGTCTTCCCCGCCACGAATCCCCAGTTGTACGCCGCCACGTTCTGCTCCTTCATGTACCCGAGATGGGGGTCGAAGGTGCTCCCGTTGGGGCGCGCCATGTACTCGGTGCAGAGGATGGGGCGGTTGTACCGCCGGAGGTTCTCGACGCACTTCCGGAGGTCGCCGAGCCTGCCGTAGCAGTGAAACGAGATCACGTCCGACTGCTCCAGCATGAAACGCTCGATCGCGGAGAGCCTCGCGGGGTCGCCCCAGTTCCCGATCCACACCCCCGAGGTGATCGGCTGGGTGGGCCGCGCCTCGCGCGCCCAGGCGTACGCCTTCCGGATGAGCGCGAGCGACAGCTCCGCCTTGTTCTTCGGCTCGTGCGCCTCGTAGGCGGGCCGGTTGACGTTGTCCGGCTCGTTGAAGACGTCCCACCCGTCGATGCGGCGGTCCTCCCGGAAGCGCTTCACGACCCCGGAGACGTACGGCTTGATCTCGTCGTGGCGGGCCGGATCCTTCAGGCGCTCCGCGCCGGGGCTCTGGACCCGCCCCGAGTTGTGGAGGCGCGGGTTGGGATGGCGCTGCCGGCCGGCCTTCGGGAAGGGGTCCCAACAGGCGTCCAGGAGGACGAACAGCGTCCCGATCCTGTGCTTCTGCGCGATCTCGAGGTAGCGCTCGATCCGCCTGCAGAATCCCTCCTTGTCCTGCTCCCAGAGGAGGTGGTGCAGGAACACCCGCATGCTGTTGAAGCCCAGCCCCTCCGCCCACCCCAGCTCGCGGTCGATCGTCTCGGGATCGAACGTGTCCGCCTGCCACATCTCCAGCTGGTTGATGGCGGTGCTGGGGCCGAAGTTGGAGCCCGCCAGCCAGCCCCTCTCCTTGAGCCAGGCGCCGGCCTTCTCGGCGGGCCAGGGACCGGGGTCCTGGCCGGCGAGCGCGGCCAGCAGGAGCGCGGCGCAGGTCATGGTCAACCTCCTTCTCGAACGGGGCCCAGGTTATAATGGGAACGCCGATCGCGCAAGGAAGGGGCGAGTCGATCCCGTGAATCAGCCCAAGGGGCACGGCAGCCTGACCGCCGCCCTCATCCTGGCCGCGGCGCTGGGATCGTGCGGGTCCGAGCCCCCGGCCCCCGAGGCGGAGAGGGACGCGGGCCGCCTGAAGCAGGTCCTCGCCCGCGCCATCACCCTCGCCAAGAACCCGGCGGCGCCGCCGGAAGACGTGCTCCGGCTGTTCCAGGAGGCGGTCCTGGTCGCCGATGGCACCCCCGCCGCGCCCGAGGTCGCCAGGGCCTTTGATGCCTACTGCGCGGAGTCGATGGCATCCCTCGCCGACACCCTGCTCCTGAGATGGACGTTCGACGACGAAGGGCCCGAGGTGACGGACGCCTCCCGGTGCGGCCGCCACGGCGTCCTGTCCCGCGAAGGGGCGGTCCTGGGAAAGGGGGCCTTCGGCAAGGGCCTCATCCTGGACGGCACGGGATTCGTCCACTGCGGCCGGACCGCCGGCCTGGAGCCCAAGGCGGTCACGGTGTCGCTGTGGATGCGCCGCTCCGGCCCGCAGGCCGCCGGCGGGTCGGCGGTCTTCCGCAAGGCCTGGGGGATCCGGATCAATCCCGCCGGGAAGGGCGGGGACGTGCTGGCGTTCCATACGGGCCACGAGGGAGGGCCCCACGAGCTCCTGAGCCCCGCCAACGCGGTCCCGGACGGCGAGTGGGTACACGTGGCCGGCGTCTACGATCCCGCCGGACGCAAGCGCCTCTACGTCAACGGCGCCCTGGTCGCCTCGGCCGAGTTCACGAAGCCCATCCTGTACGACGCGGCCTCCATGGATGACGTTTTGGCGGGCCCTTGCACAGGGGCGCTTGACGAGGTGCGCGTCTACGGCCGGGCGCTCTCCGGGGCGCAGGTCAAGATCCTCTCCCGGCGCTAGAACGACTTCCCGAACTTGACGACCCTCGGCGCGTCGTCGGCCGGGCGGACCGAGGTGATGCCCGACTTCGTGACGCCCTTGAGCATGAGGCGGAGGTCGCCCGGGTTGGTGGAGGCCGCGAGCGCCTCCTCCTCGGCGATCGCCTTGTCCCGCACGAGCTGGGCGAGCGCCATGTTGAACGTCTGCATGCGGTAGTAGTCCGTGGACGCCTGCATCGACTTGTCGATCTGGGAGATCTTCCCTTCGGCGATCAGGTCCCGGATGTTGGGCGAGTTGATCATCACCTCCATCGCGGCCACGCGGCCCGTCCCGTCGGCGCGCCTCAGGAGCCGCTGGCTGACCACCGCCCGGAGCGTGAGGGCCAGCTGGGAGCGGACCTGCGCGTGGGCGTCGGGGGGGCACGCGGAGACGATGCGGTCCAGGGTCTGCTTGGCGTCGTTGGTGTGCAGGGTCGAGAAGACCAGGTGGCCCGTCTCGGCCGCGTGCATGGCCAGCTCGATCGTCTCCGGATCGCGCATCTCGCCCACCAGGATCACGTCCGGGTCCTGCCGGAGCACGCGGCGGAGGGCCTCGTTGAGGGAGCGGACGTCGTTGCCGAGCTGGCGCTGGCGGATGGTGCACATCTTGTCCGTGTAGACGAACTCCACCGGATCCTCGACCGTCACGATGTGGAGCGCCTGCTTCTCGTTCATGTGGTCGATCATGGCGGCGAGCGTGGTGGACTTGCCGCTGCCTGTGGGGCCCGTCACGAGGACCATGCCCTGGGGGGCCTGGAGGATGTCCTTGAGGACGGGGGGAAGGCCCAGGCCGTCGATCGTGGGGATGACCAGGGGGATGACGCGGAGGGCCGCGCCGAACCGGCCCAGCCCCTTGAAGGCGTTCACGCGGAAGCGCGCCACGCCCTCGATCTCGTAGGAAGCGTCGCACTCGAAATCCGTCTTGAGCCGCACGCACGCCTCGTCGCCCAGGAGCTTCCGGAGGATCGCCTCCATGTCCGCCTCGTCCACGGGGGGGTATTCGCTGGGGAGGAGGTCGCTGGCGATGCGCATGAGGGGGGGCCGGCCGATCTTGAGGTGGAGGTCCGATCCCCGGCGGGCCACGAGGTCCCTGAGGACGGCGTCGATGTCGGTCATCGCTTCCCCTCCGTGCGGCTGAGGAGGTCGCCCCCGGCGCGGGCGATCCGCTCCACGAGTTCGATCTCGTGGCGCTGGAATTCGCCCGTCCCCTGCCGGTTGATGAGTTCGAGGACGCCCGTCGAGGCCTGTCCCCGAACGAGCGGGACGGCCAGGAGGGAGCGGGTCTGGAAGCCGAAGGCCTTGTCCACCTGGGCCTCGTGGCGGGAATCCTGGGCGGCGTTGGTGAGCGCGATCGTCCGGCGATCCCCGAGGCAGGCGCCCGCGATGCCTTGTCCCGGCTTGAGGCGGAGGCCCTTCACCTGGTCGCTGACGCGGCCGCGGGCCGCCACGAGGGCGAGTTCCCCCTTCTTGTTGGTCCGCAGGAAGAGGGAGGAGGCCTCGCAGGGGACCGCCTCCATGGCGATGTCGAGGATATCCTCCCTCAGGCGCTCCAGGGCGGGCGTGTTGCTGTAGAGGCCCAGGAGCCGCTCCAGGATCCGGTTCTTGAGGGACAGGCGGGCCGTCATCTCCGCCATGGCCCGCTGGGTAGCCTGGGCGGCTTGGGCGTCGCCGGCGGCGTCGGAAGCCATGGCAGGAGTATAGCATCCCCCGCCCCAACTGTTAACTCTGTCGCGACTCGACAGAGTTAACAGCGTGTTAACGCAGTGGCGACTCGACGGGGTTAACAGTTGGCGTATATTCCTTAGGGAGAAGGATTTAGAGGAAGGAACGCCATGGGAATCCTGCTGGCCATCCTCGCCGCGGCCCTCGCGCCCCAGGAAATCGAGGTCCAGGGCCTCTACGAGGGAACCCTCAAGACCGACAAGGTCGAGGCCCGCGTCGCGGCGCTCGGAAAGAAGGAATTCAAGGCCTACCTCCGCCTCCCCCTCAAGGACGGGAAGACCGACAAGTTCGAGCTGGACGGCAAGACCGAGGGCGAGACGGTGACCTTCACGGGCAAGTTCCGGGACGCCGAGGTCAAGGCCGTCTGGTCCCCGGACCGCTCCATCAAGGGGACCGGCGGGCTCCAGCTCAAGCGCGTCGAGCGGAAACCCCCCACCCTGGGCAAGAAACCGCCCCCGGGCGCCGTCATCCTCCTCGACGGCAAGGACTTCAGCCAGATGACCAAGGACATGCCCGACGACTGGAAACCCGCCGAGGACGGCTCCATCCAGGTCCCCAAGAAGGGCATGAACTCCAAGCCGGTCACCGAGGGGGGCTTCCTCCTGCACGTCGAGTTCATGAACCCCTTCATGCCGGCCGCCCGCGGACAGGGGCGCGGGAACAGCGGCTGTTACCTGCCCAACGGCCAGGAAATCCAGGTCCTGGATTCTTTCGGGATGGACACCTACACCGGCGGCGGCTGTGGCGGCCTCTACAAGTACAAAGATCCCGACGCCTTCGACGTCTTCTCCCTGGCCTCCCTCCCCCCCGGCGAGTGGCAGACCTACGACATCGAGATCCGCGTGAAGGGCGACAAGGGCCTCCTGACCGTCCTCCACAACGGCATCAAGATCCACGACAACGTCGAGATGGCCCGGCCGCGCCCCGGCGGGAAGTTCCACTTCCAGGACCACAACGACCCCGTCCGCTACCGCAACATCTGGGTCCTGCCCCTCAAGTAAGCAAGGGGACGAGCTTCCGGTACGCCTCCGCCGCCGCCTCCACCGCCCGGTGGCTGTCCCGGGAAAGCTCCAGCGCCAGGGCGCCCCGATAGCCCAGGCGCCGGAGCTCCCCGAAGACCGCCGCGAAGTCCACCGACCCCTCCCCAGGGCGCAGGTGTTCGTGAGCGCCGGGCCGCGCGTCGTCCACGTGCACGTGGCGCAGAGTCCCGGCGAATTCCTCCAGGTGCCTATGAGGCGCCCCCTCCTCCGTGACCACCAGGTGCCCCACGTCGATCGTCGTCATCAGGTCCTCGCGCCCCAATCGCCGGCGCAGTTCGCGGTAGCGCGCGAGACTGTCCACGAGCATCCCCGGCTCCGGCTCGAAACAGACCGCCATGCCGCCGGCCTCGTCCAGGAGCCGCCGCAGGCGGTCGATCAGCCGCTCGAAAGCGGCCGCCGGATCGTCGCCCGCGTCCAGGACCCCGCTCCAGATCGACACCGCCTCCGCCCCCAGCGCGCGGGCCAGCCGCAGGGACCGCCGGCAATAGTCCATCCTCCGCTCGGCCGCCTCCGTGTCCCGCGTCAGGAGATTCGGCCAGTGCTTCCGCCGCGGATCGAGCACGTAGCGCGCGCCCGTCTCGACGACGCACCTCAGCTTCAGCCGCTCCAGGAGCGCGCGGGCCTCCTCCCAGTCCCGCTCCGACGTCTTCAGCAGGTCGAGGTGCGGGACGTCCGGCGTGAGTGCCACGCCCCGGTAGCCAAGGTCGGCCAGGAGCCCGAGCGCCTCGTCGAGCCGGTGATGGGCCATGCCGTTGGTGTTGTAAGCGAGGTACATGCCTCATCCTTTCGATCGAAGGCCGTATTTCCGCATCTTGCCCTGAAGCGTGGTCGGCTTGAGGTCCAGCAGTGCCGCCGCCCCGGACGGCCCGTAGATCCTCCCCCGCGTCGCCGCCAGCGCCTCCCGCAGGAGCGTCCGGACCGAGTCGTGGAACGGCGCCAAGCCGCGGGCGGACGGGACCGCCGCCGGCGCCCCGCGCGGCAGTTCCGCCAGGACCAGCTCGGGCCCCTGACTCAGGATGAGCGAGCGCTCCAGGAGGTTCTCCAGCTCCCGCACGTTCCCCGGCCACCGATAGCCCTCCAGGACCCCCAGCGCCGCCTCCGACAGGACCGGCGGCCTCCGATGCATCCGCTCGGAATGGCGGGCGAGGAAATACTCCGCCAGCGGCCGGATGTCCTCCCGCCGCTCCCGCAACGGCGGCAGGTTCAGGGGGAAGGCGTTCAGGCGGTAGTAGAGGTCGGACCGGAACGTCCCCTCCTCGACCATCGCCTCCAGCGGCCGGTGGGTCGCCACCACCACCCGGACGTCCACGCGGATAACCTCGTTTCCCCCCACGCGCTGGATCTCGCGCTCCTGGAGCGCCCGCAGGAGCCGCACCTGGACGGACGGCGGCGCGTCGCCGATCTCGTCGAGGAAGACCGTGCCGCCCGCGGCCTGCTCGAAACGCCCGACCCGCCGCTCCGACGCGCCCGTGAAGGCCCCCTTCTCGTGGCCGAAGAGCTCGCTCTCGATCAGCGTGTCCGGGATCGCCCCGAGGTTGACGACCACGAACGGCCGGCCCATGCGCGGGCTGAACTCGTGGACCATCCGCGCCAGCCCCTCCTTCCCCGTCCCGGTCTCGCCGCGGATCAGGACCGTCGCGTCGGTGGGCCCCACGAGCGCCACGCGCGCCACCACTTCTTTCATGATGGGGCTCTCGGCGACGTAGCGCGCCGCCCGGCGCTCCTCGTAGATCTGCTCCTTCAGGAGCGCGTTCTCGCGGCCGAGGAGCCGGTTCAGGCGGCGCGTCTCCTCGACCAGGAGGCTGTTGTGGAGCGCGATGGCCAGGAGGCGCGCGATCAGGCCCCCCGACTCCAGGCACGCCTCCAGCATCCTTTCGCGCGGAGGGTGGGCGATCTCCAGGGTCCCGAGGACCCGGTCCCCCACGACCAGCGGGAAAACGGCCAGCGCGCCGTATCCCAGCTCGGCGAGGCGCCGCTCCTCCCTGAACCTCGGGCGATCCGGGTCGACCGGCGCGACGACGCACGGCCGCCGTTCCGCGAGGGCCGCCCCGCTCGCCGAACCCTCCAGCAGGAACCGCGGCCCGGCCTTCTCCTCGGGCGACCGCGGGTCCCGCACCAGCAGGACCTCCGCCTCCCCAGGCCGCCCCTCCACGCGCCGGTTGATCGCCACGCGGGTGTCCCCGTAGTGGCACTTCAACAGGGCCGCAGTCCTCTCCAGCACGACCCCGAGGTCCAGCGAGGAGAGGATGGTATCGATCGCCTCCGAAATGAGTCTGACCGGCTCTCTTTCACTACAACACTCCCCATTGGCCCCACAACCCATAGGTGGGTGTTCAACCATATTACGTTGTATATGTCAACGTATTTTGGGTTCACACCTATTTTCCGTGGATCTTAGGCGTGGCATCGTCCTTGCGATTCATATCTTACGAAAGGAGGGCCGCATGGACCCGATTGAAAGCCTGATGAACGAACACCGGTTGATCGAGGGGGTGCTGGACGTCGCCGAGGACTACGCGGGGCGCCTTCCCCGTCAGAAGGAGGAGGACCGCCCGAGGCTGGACGACCTCATCACGTTCTTCAGCCAGTTCGCCGACGCCTGCCACCACGACAAGGAGGAGAAGATCCTGTTCGACGTCATGGTGAAGAACGGATTCTCCTCCGAAGGCGGGCCCATCGCCGTCATGCTCCAGGAGCACGACTTCGGCCGCGCCCGCGTCCAGGCCATCCGCCAACTGCTGGCCCAGAAGACCCCATGGACGGCCGAGGACCGCCAATGGGTCGTGAAGAACATCTCCGCCTACGCGGAATTCCTGCGCCAGCACATCATCAAAGAGGACAGCATCCTCTATCCCATGGCGCAGGCCCATCTCCCCGAAGAGGCGATCCGGGAGATCGGGGAGCGGTTCGAGAAGGTGGAGGCCATGGACGCCGGCCGGCACGAGCGCCTGGTCCGGCTGGCGGAGTCGCTGGGCGCCCGCCCGGCGGCCGCCCATCCCGCGAGACACACGTGAGGGTAACGACATGAGCCAGACTCGTGAGTCTGGGACGAAAGATCCCGCGGAGATCGCGCCCGCAAAGGCGCACCGGCTGGAGGCCCTGGTCGATTACGGGCCCGGCGCGATCGTCAGCCGCACCCTGCTCAAGAACAGCGCCGGGACGCTCACGCTCTTCGCCTTCGACCGGGGCCAGGGGCTGAGCGAGCACACGGCCCCCTTCAACGCCCTCGTGCAGGTGATCGAGGGCCGGCTGGAGCTGACGATCGGGGGAAAGGCCGTGCCGGCCGCGGCGGGCGAGACGGTGCTCATGTCCGCGAACGTCTCCCACGCCCTCCACGCCCCGGAGCGCGCGAAGATGTTCCTGACGATGCTCCGGGGCTGACGCCGCACGAGGGGAGCGAGATCGAGCCCTCGAAGGAGAGCGGAGACCGCGCTCTCAGGCAGACGGCCGAGTGGGGCTGCATGTATAAGGGGAAGTAGATCCCGAGGGGACGACCCCTTCAGGCTTGAATCGCCCGCAAAAAGTCTCTTCCTTGCGAGCGACTCACCACGTCGCAGAAGCGACTACGGCAGCCGCGAAGGCGGGGCGCGTCTCCTATTGTCCACAACGATGTCGGATTCCTCATCCGCCTTCGCTCGCTGTGACGAGCTTCGGCGTGATGATCCCTCCATAAGGGAAAGACTTCTTCCAGAGGGCTCAATATTGAAGTTCATCCATGCTGGAGGAAGGAGGAAATCCTTTCTGTGTTTCATAGCTCAGCAGGGGTATAATATTCATGGTATGCATGATGCATTACCTTCAATAGTCATCCCCTCCGACCAAATTCCGATGACGGCTCTCGATCCCCGCCATCACGAGGTTATCCGGCAGTGAGGGATATTGAACGTGAGTAGCTGGAAATGCCTTGCTTTGGCCCTGGTCATCCCCGCCATTTCGGGCGCCTTCAGACCCTCCGCCGAACCCCTCGCGGCGACTTTCACCGAAGTTGATGCGGGGCTCTCAGTACTTTCGGCACGCGAGGTGCGCTGGGGCGATTACGACAACGACGGGGACCTGGACCTGGCGATCCAGGGATTCACGGGGGGCACCCGCTGGGTACGGCTCTATAAGAACAATTCGGGCACGTTCACGGAGGATCCCCTCCCCGGGCTCTATGCCTACAACGAAGGCCCCATGCTCTTCGGCGACTACGACAGGGATGGCGATCTGGACCTCGCCTACACGGGATGGAGCGGAGGCGGGACCGGCAGCCGGATCTACCGGAACGATGGCGGAGGGACCTTCTTCTGGCTCGGCGATACTCTGCGCGGCATGAAGGGGGCTGATGGCGCCTGGTTCGATTACGACAACGACGGCGATCTGGACCTGATCCTCGTCGGCGAGAGCTACGATCCCCCCTCAGGCGATTACTCCCTGATCTACCGGAACGACGGGAACGACGTGTTCACTGCGGCGGTGAGCCTGCCGGGGGTCTATCTGGGCCAGGTGGCCGCGGGGGACTTCGATAACGATGGCGATGTGGACCTGGCGATCACCGGGAGGACCGTCGGGGCCAAGATCTTCCGCAATACAGGGGGCGCCTTTGCCGACATCGGGGCTGGACTTCCTTCCCTGATCAACGGCGCCGTGGCGTGGGGTGATTTCGACAACGATGGAGACTTGGACCTGGCGATCTGCGGCCAGAAAGGGGACAGTTCGCTCTACTTCGAAATCTACCAGAATAATGCGGGGACGTTTGTCGCCCTGAATGCCGGACTCCCGGGCATCCACACCGGCGAACTCCACTGGGGGGACTACGATAACGACGGCGATCCAGACCTCCTGGCGACGGGACTCGACGGCGCCGGACTCCCGGTCAGCCGGGTGTATCGCAACGACGGCGGGGGAGTCTTCACCGATGCCGCCCTGGGACTGGCGGGAGTGTGGGACCAATCCTCCGCGGCCTGGGGCGACTACGACAACGATGGCGATCTCGACATCGTCATGGCCGGACAGCTCGCGGGCGGGACCTACGCGGTCAAAGTCTATCGGAACGATTCCACCGTTGCCAACACGGCCCCTGCCCCCCCCCCGGGCCTGGCCGCCTCCATCAGCGGGGACCGGATCACCTTTTCATGGAATGCCTCCACCGACGGGCAGACCCCGGCCGCGGGGCTGACCTACAACCTCCGCCTGGGCACGACGCCGGGGGGTCAGGAGATCATGGCACCCATGAGCAACCTGTCCTCCGGCTGGCGGCGGCTGCCGAACGCGGGCAACGCCCAGCATAACCTCTCCTGGACGATCGGGGACCTCTCCTCGGGGACCTATTACTGGAGCGTACAGGCCGTGGATGGCGGTTTCATGGGATCCGCCTGGTCCGATGAGAAGGCCCTCGTATTGGATACCGATCCTCCGCCCGTCACGGCCGTGGACGGGGCCCGGACCCCCCTCGCCGGAGCCTCGCTGGCTTCGGGACCCTCCCAGATCGCCATCACCTTCAGCAAGGCCATGGACGGAGCCACCATGACGTCCGGTACCGTCCAGATCCTGGCCTCCGGAGGCGACGGTACGTTCGGAGACGGAAACGAAGCCGCCATTACGCCGGTTTCGGTGACGTGCACCGGGACAACCGGCACCGTGAATCTGACGGGGATTAACCTGGCCAACGACACCTATCGCCTGAAGATCCGAGGGACGGAAGCAGCGATCCCCGACCTCTTTGCCCATTGGCGCCTGGACGATTCCCCGTCGAACCTCACGGCCTTCGATTCCTCGGGAAACGGCCGCTCCGGGACGCTCGACGGGAATGGAAGCCTCCCCGTCTGGACCCCCGGACGGCTTGGCGGAGGCCTTGCCTTCGATGGAGGAGAACAGCGCGTGCTGGTGAATGGGGGATCGATCCCGGCCCCTTGGACCGCGACCTTGTGGGTCTACCGGCTCGACTCCCCGTGGGAAGACGCCCGACTGATGGACTCCACGGCCTTCGCCGTCGCCGGATCGTCCTCGCTCCGCCTGGAGTCCTTCAACAACACCAATCGCGTGGGCATCGCCATCTACCAGGTCGGGGATTATCCCTCTTCCTACACGGCCCCGGCGGGGTCCTGGACCCACCTTGCCTTTGTCGGTTCGGCCTCGTCGACCGCCATCTATGCCAACGGGATGCCGGTGGACACGATCAATGCCGGCGTTCCGCTTCACATCTACTGCCTGGGATCCCACGGCGCCCATACCCTTAAGGGGACACTGGCTGACGTCCGCATCTATACCAGGGCCCTGTCAGCCGGCGAAATCGCCTCGATCGCCGCCCTGGGAGGCGGCTTGCGGGGGTCCTCAGGCACGCTTCTGGACGGCGAGTTCAGCGGATCCTTCCCTTCAGGGAACGGGACGGCGGGGGGAGACTTCATCACGACCTTCACAGTGGATAGCCCCCCTCCGGGGATCGCCAGCATCACCTCCAGCACTGCCAACGGCACCTATGGGGTGGGGGCCTCGATCGACGTGACCGTGAACTTTACGGAACCGGTAACCCTGTCCGGCGGGAACCTCCAGATCACGCCCGACACCGGGGCCGTAGTCCTCATCGCCCCGTTCGGGCCGGCATCCTCTGCCAGCGGAATTTATACCGTCAGACCGCAAGACGTATCCGAGGACCTCTACGTCCTGGGGCCTCTTACTCTGAACGGCGGGACGCTCCGGGACGCCGTGGGAAACGACGCGGTCCTCTCCATTCCCGCGGGCCAGAATTTGGCGGACACGAAGGACATCGTAGTTAATGGCGCTCCGCGCTATCTGAAGAAGAGCTGCGGATCGTTCGGGCTGGACCTGCTCTTCCCGATCGCCCTCATCCTGCTCTGGCGGAGAAGGCGCCCCTGCTCCCGCCTTTAACGGCGGTATTCCCTCCGGTTTCCCGTGTCCGAAGCCCCCCGGGATCCACATCGTTCCCCTGGGACCGAGAAATCTGTCGTCGCCCCATGGGGTACTTCCGATTCGTCTTTTCCAGGGACGGCGCTCTCCCGGTCCAACACGGGAACATGCCTTGAGGGATGCATGAGGAATCTAGATCACGCTCCCAGTCGGAATCACCTCCGGCGGACCCTCCTCCTCACGATCCATACCGCCCCGAGGACGACCAGGCACTCCAGCCCCGTGGCGCCGCAGCGGCCCCCGCCGCCGTCGCCGCCGCCCCCGGCGGGGACGGAAAGCCGATCGTTGGGATCGGTCCCCGCCGCCAGCTCGTCCGCGTTGGAAATCCCGTCGCCGTCCTGGTCCGCGTCCTGGACGTACGGCACGCCGTCGTTGTCGTCGTCGAGGTCCTCGCTGTTGCCCGAGCCGTCGCCGTCGTTGTCCCGTGCGTCGCTCGGGGAGAGCCGGTCCGCCAGGATGATCTTCCGGGCCGGGCCGGCGACGTTCACGATCCGCACGTTCCACCCGCCGATCACGAATCCCAACACAGGGCGGACGATGACGGTCAGCGAATACGACTGGCCGGTGACGATGCGCGACAACGTCTATTTCGG
>CAYNDR010000074.1:0-6520 GCA_964395295.1 uncultured Planctomycetales bacterium | reverse complement strand
CTCCAGGACGGTCTCGTAAACCTGCCCGGCACTCAGCACGATCGAGCCCGAGTCCTCCCGGGGGGCGTGATCGGTCCAGTTGTCCACCAGGAGCCGGCCGGCGATCCACAACCGCACGCCGTCGTCGGAAGTCGTGGTGAAGGTGTAGGTCTCCGAGTGGAGGGGCGAGACGAGCCCGGTCCAGCGCACCGAGAAGGTGTCGGCACCGACGGAGGGCTAGGGGGAACCTGAGCCCCAATCGAAGTCCACCGCACCGTCGACGCGGGTGAGGGCCGGCGAGGTGAAGTCCATGCTGTTGAAATAGTTCCCCGTCAGCCCCTGGCCCGCCAGCGGCGGGGGAGGAGCGGCCGCCTTGAGGTAGAGGACGGCCGTCCCGCCGAAGGGGGGCGTGAAGCCCGTCGTGCCGCCTCCCGCGACCTGGGCCGCGGACGAGGCACTGCCGTTGGAAGGATTGAACCACTCCACGGAGTAGGCGCCCGTCGCGAGGTTGACCGTGAAGCTTCCACTGCCGGGCTGGAAGACGAGGTACTCGGAGCCCGGATTGGCCAGGCAGTAGCCGGTGGAGACGAGGTCGCCGCGGGGCGTCGCCGCGGCGAGGTTCATCTTGTCCGCGTAGCCTCGCGCGTGGCCCATGGCGTTCCGGGCCGACTCCCGCCAGTCGGAGGTGGCCGGGAATCCGGTGATGCCGCCGTCCATGAAGAGGACGTTGATCCCGCGGGTGAAGCTCTTCCAGACCCAGGTGCCGTCGCCTCCCTCGCCCCAGATGTGGTCCGTGTCGGAGAGGATGACCTTCTGGCCCGTGGCCGCGGGCGGATTGCCGTCGTAGCCGCCGGAGCCGTTCGGGGAGATCCACTCGGCGGGGCTGTTGAAGAGGTCGGCGTTCGATCCGCCCGGGTACTGGAAGGTCATGCCGACGGGGTGCTTCCTGGGCTTGCCGGCCTCGTAGGCGTGGATGAGGTCGATCATGTGATACTGCCACGCGGTGGTGTCCGGGCCTGTGCTCTCGTTGGAAATCTCGTAGAGCACGTTGTCCAGGTCGTTCACCGTGTCGACGACCTTGCGGACGTAGGCCTCCTGCCGGGCGGTGACGGCGGCCACGGCCAGGCGGTGGACCTCCTCCCCCTCGCCGTCGTCGTTGACGTCGCCGTCGACGCCGTTGACGTTGTTGGCGGGGTTGAAGGGGTGGCCCGGCCAGGGATTGCCGGAGCCCTTCCCGTTGTTGTCGATGCTCCAGCCCTGGAAGAGCATGACGGAGACGTAGAGGCCGCGGTCGCGCGCGGCGATGACGCGCGCGCGCAGGCGGTCGAAGTAGGGCTGGCTGAATTGGTCCAGGTTGTATTTGGGGCCGCCGTCCAGGGCGGTGCCGGGGCCGGGGCGCGCGAAGGGCATGGGGCTGAAATATAAATCACCCGTGGTCCAGGGCGCCCAGCGGGCGTGCTCCCACCCCCACAGCCGGATGAAGTTGTGGTTGCGGGCCTGGAGAAAGTCGAGGTAGGCGGTGAAGTCGTACGCGGGGGGCGGGCTCGCGGTCCCGCGGTCCTGGAGGTTCTCCCAGACGTGGGAGCCCGTCAGGAAGACGGCCTTCCCCGAGCCGTCCATGAAGTAGCGGGGATTGCCGGGATGGACCTGCAGGGGGCCCGAGGCGGGCCCCGCGGCCCCGGCCAGGACCGGGGCGAGCGCCGAGAGGAGGATTCCCAGCCGCACCGCGCGCAAGGCGTCCATAGATCCGCTCCTTCGGCCCGCCCCTACACATACTCGGCGGGGGGGCCGAACCTTGCGCGCATGATTACAAATCAAACACTTTGATTTATAATCACTCCACCGCCCACTCCAGGATCCCGCCCGAAAGGCCCGGCTGGAGATCCACCTCCAGCTTCAGCCCCGAGGTCGTCACCGGGTCGAAGGTCGTCCTGTTGAAGGCGTCCTTCTCCACGCCGTGCCCGCTCGGGTTCGACACCGGCTTCCAGGCGTCGCCATCCTTGCAGAGGAGCTTCCATCCCTTCGGCAATCCGCAGCCGCCCTTCGGCGTGTCGTCGAACCAGTAGACCCGCACCGAGAAGACCTTCCGCGGCTTGTCGAACGCCGCCGCGACCCACTCCGAGCTCCCCTTCCGCGGCCACCACGTGAAGCGCGGGAGACCCTGGTCGCTCGACCGCTTCGGCAGGACCCCGTCCGCCAGCGCCAGCACCGTGTCCGACTCGAAGCAGTGCGAGGCCGAGGGCGTGTAGGCGGGCTTCGGCGCCTCCGGCCACTCCTTCGCGTCCGGCCCCTCCCCGATCCGCGGGAAGGCCGAGATCCGCAGGCGCGCCGCCCCCATCGGGATGAGCGCCACCGTCTCCTCCTTCTCCGCCGAGCGGATCGGCCCCGGCACCACCTCGTTCACCGCCCCGCGGACGTCGAGCGTCCAGTTGGGGATCCGCTTCGCGCGCGCCGTGAGCCGGACCGGCGCCGACTCCGCCCTCCACGGCTGGTCGTCCTGCGGCCACGAACCGGCGACGGCCTCCGGCTTGGCCCCGTCGAGCACCAGCCCGTAGTTCCAGGGAGACGCGGGGAAGATGTCCCACGCGGGCCAGGCGTCCGTCCCGCCGTGCCGCTTGTATTCCTCCTTGATCGCCAGCGAGTACGTCAGCGGCCCGCGGTCCACCGACACCGTCCCGCGGTTCTCCGTCCACGTCCGCACCCGCACCGCCATCGGGAGCGAGAGCGTGACCTTGTCGCCGGTCTTCCACTCCCGGTCGACCTTCGCCAGCTTCCCCGCCGCGAGCGGCGCCGGATCGGCCGCGCCGTTCACGCTCACCTTCGCCCCCTCGCACCAGGCGGGGATGCGCAGGTAGAGGGGGAACCGGGCGGGCTTGTCCATCGTGACCGCCAGGTCCACCTTCTCCTCGAACGGGTAGCGCGTGGTCTCCACGATCCGCGCCTCGGCCCCGTCGCCGACCTTCGCCTTCACCTCGCACGGCCCGTAGAGGTAGGCCGCCAGCCCGTTGCCCGCCGAGGCGTACCAGAGGTGCTGGGCGAAGTACGGCCAGGCGTGGCCCGCGTTGTGCTGGCAGCAGCGGTGGCTGTGCGGGTTCATGTGGAACATGTCGCCGCCGTTCTGGACGGCGGGCGCCTTGTTCGAGTGGTCGCTCTGCGGCTGGTTGGGCGCGGTGAGGTAGCGCAGGGCCTTGAGGTCGGCCGTCATCGATGCGGGCATGCTGTTGTAAGCCGCGTCCTCGCACCGCTCGGCCCAGACGGGATCGCCGGTGGCGGCGATGAGGATCTCGTCGGAGAGCATCTCCTCGGCGATCCCGCAGGTCTCGATGGCCTGGCGGGGGCCGTTGTGGCCGGGGCGGGCGTTCTCGTCGGCCCCGAACATCCCGCCGGGGACCCGGCCGTACATCTCGCGGACCTTGGTCCAGGCGCGTTCGGTGCCGGCCAGGTGCGCGGGGTCCTTCGAGGCCATCCAGTAGGTCGCCGGCTCGCGGAATCCCTGGGCGATGTTGACGTTGTGCCAGTCGATGACGTCGCGGTCCCAGCGCGCGGTCTTGCGGTGCGTCTTGTGCGCCAGCTCCAGCAGCCACTCCTCGCCCGTGCGGTTGTAGAGCCAGAGGACGCTGTAGAGCTGGTCGCCGCCGCGGCGGGAGGGCCAGTAGCCGACGAGGAAGCGGTCCTCGGGGACGCCGGCGAGGTGCTTGAAGTACTTCGCCATGAGGTCGAGGACGCGCTTGTCGCCGGTGCGCTCGTGGTAGGTCTGCAGGCAGAAAATCGCGATCATGTTGGGCCAGAGGTCGTCGCGGCCTTTGAGGTCCGTGGCGACGCCGCTGCGGCCCTTGTCGGGGCCGAACCAGCCGTCCTCCTTCTGGCTGTTGAGGGCGCCCTCGATCCAGACGTGGGACTCCTTGATCATGCGGTCGTTCTCGAGGAGGTAGGCGGCGCCGATGAAGCCCTTGAGCCAGTAGGGGACCTCCTCCCAGCCGCGCTGGCCCACGCCCTCCTTGCTGAGCCAGGCGTTGCCCTCCTTCTTGAGGAAGTCGCTGATCTCGGTGAGGTGTCCGTGGAAGCCGTCGGCCTGGAGCTCCAGGATCTTCCGGATCCAGCCGGCGGGCTTCACGGCCCCGACGGGGAGCTTGATGACCGGGCTCGGCGCCAGCGGCGCGCGGTTGCCCGCGTAGTGGGCGTTCCCGGCCGCCGCGTCGGGGCGGTCGACCGCCGTCACCTGGACAGCCAGCAGGGCCACGAGTCCGATCATCGGCGATCTCCTAATCGATCACTTCCGCCAGCCCCACGTCGATGTACTGGCCGCCCTTCGTCTGGCGGCAGTGGACGGCGATCACGTTCTTGCCGCGCTTGAGGACCGCCTTCGCCGCGCCCGAGATCGCGATCCACTGGTAGTCCGTGGTGTAGCCGCCGACCTTCGCGGCCAGGACGCCGTTCAGGTAGACCTCCGCGTCCTCGTCGTGGTGGATGAGGAGGTGGTCGGCCTTGTCGGAGGATAGGTTCACGACGCGCCGGAGCCAGATGTTCGGCGTCTTCCACGCCGTGCGGACCACGGCGCCGGGCGTCCCCTCGGTGCCGAACCCGGCCTGCCCTTCCTTCCATCCGGAGTCGTCGAAGTCGGGCTTGAACCAGCCGTCCGGGGGCGCCTCGAGCGTGTAGCGGCAGGGCTGGCCGCCCTGGCGCGCCGTGGGGACGACCTCCTTGATCGTGGGCGGTCTGGGCATCGGGGCCCACTTGGCCGCGGGCGTCTTGTCGCGCGAGGCCCACTTCTTCCAGACCGCGCCGTCCGTGAGCATCTGGAAGAAGACGCCGCCGATCACGGGCCGCGCCACGAAGCCCACGTGCTTGGCGTTGTCGGTGCGGTACCAGTCGGTGAGCGGGACGCGGTCGGGCGTGGCGTTCATGAAGTCGTAGACGGGTGCGACGAGCGCCTCGAAGTCCTCGCGGTTGCCGGTGAGCGTGGCGGTCCAGAGGATCCAGTCGAGCTTGGTATAGGCCTGGCGGTTGTCGAGAGGCAGGCCGAAGCGCTTTTGGACCTTGCGGTAGTGGGCCATCTCCTTCTTGGCAACCTCGGGCGGGAAGAGGCCCAGGCCGAGGACGCGGTCCCAGGCGAGGTTGTACTTCTGGCTCCAGGTCCCGGCGCGGTCGAAGGTCAGGCGGAAGTGGTCGCCGTCGTCGGCCTCCTTGACCCAGCGGGCGGCGAGCTCGCGGGCGAGCTTCGAGTATTTCTCGGCGGCGGCCGAGTCGCCGCGCATCTTCGCAAGCAGTCCGAAGGAGCCGAGGCCCACGATCGCCTTGACGGAGAGGTTGGTGTTGCGGGCCAGGTGGCCGGCGAAGTCGTCGGTGCAGAGCTGGTGCTCGGGATCGAAGCCCTTGGCCTCGAGGTACTGGGCCCACTTGGCGAGCTGGGGCCAGAAGGGCGCGGAGAAGTCGGCGTTGCCGTCGATCTTCGCCGGCGCGGCGAGGAGGATGAGCATGTTGGCGCTCTCCTCCACGGGCATCTGGTTGTCCTCGGTGCGCTCGCCGCCGCCGTAGACCTGGCCGTTGGCGTGGGGGTAGGTGCCGAGGTCGTGGGGGGCGAAGGGGAACTTCCACCGCTCGCTTGCGGCGTAGGCCAGGATCGGGACGAAGGAGCCCTTGGCGAGGGCGGGATTGAGGAGGAGGAACTGGGGGGCCATGGGGTAGAAGACGTCCACCGTGGCGATACAGCCGTTGGAGAAGTTCTCCTTGGGCCAGACGAGGGGCATGCCCGCGGCGTCGGCGGTGATCTTGTTGGCCGCGTGGCACTGGCGGTAGGCCAGCGCGCAGAGGCGCGCGAAGCGCTCGCCTCCGGACTTGCGGAGGTCGGCCATGAGTTCGTCGTCGAAGGCCTTGCAGCGCGCCAGGAGGGCGTCTCCCTCCTTCTCGGAGGCGGCCAGCAGGCCGGCCGCGTCCATGCCTTTGCGCCGCCAGTAGGGGCGGAGGTTGCGGTTCATGAACTGGATGGAGAACTCGTCGTCGTAGGCGAGGATGAGGCGGCGGGCGGCGGCGGCGTTGACCTTGCCGAGGTTGAAGGCGAAGGCGAGGGCGGGCGCCTCGTCGTTGGCGGCGCGGGGGAAGCGCGTGTCGTCGGCCGGCAGGGCCTCGCCGGCGGCGAAGGAGGCGGCGAGTTTCGCCTGGGGGCCGATCGCGCCCGAGGCGGCGTCCTTGGGGGCGGCCGCGTACGCCCAGCCCCAGTCGATGCGGAGGTCGTCGCCGCGCTTCTGGAGGACGGGCTGATCTTCGGAGCCGATCCGGAGGGCGGTGAGGGGGCCCACGGCCTGGCGCGACGCGGTCACGCGCTGGCCGGGCTCGTTCACCGCCAGCTCGCCCGAGGCGCTGAAGTAGAGCGAGACCTCGTGGGGGTTGCCGTCGGCGTGGCGGACGTCCCAGGTGAGATACGTCACCGGGCGGGAGAGCACGTCGAGGTCGACCGGCAGGACGGGGGTCGTGAAGGTGAGGGACACCGCCACGGGGCCATCGGCGAATTCGTAGACCGTCCGGGTGGGACGGACGGCCCCGC
>CAYNDR010000073.1:17315-20679 GCA_964395295.1 uncultured Planctomycetales bacterium | reverse complement strand
AAGGTCTGCACCACCTTGCCCACGAGGACGCCGTCCTTCTCGCTCTCGGCCTTGGCCTTCTTCCAATCGGGATCCTCGCCGAAGGCCTTCCAGGACGCGTCGCGCGCCTCATTGCTCGGATAGGCCAGGATGAAGATCAGCGTCGTCCCCGAGCCCTCCCCCGAAGCCACCGTCCAGTGCCCCGGCGCCTCGATCCCGTGCCTCGCCAGCAGGCGGTTGGCGTGGTCGCGGAAGCGCTTGTGCAGGACCTCCATCTTCCCCTCGTTCGCCGTATAGGTCCGCATCTCGAAATACCGGGGCTTCCCCGCCGCCTGCTTCGCCGGGGCGCCTCCCGAACAGGCCGCGGCCCCCGCCAACACCGACGCCACGATCGTCAGGATCCTCGCGCGCATGGACTCTCCTTTCAAAACGGTCTCGACCCGATGATTGTACAAAGTTCGGAGACCGCTGGATGCATCCGTGTCGCTTCCACGGCAGTGAAGGCGGGCCCTAGGATTGAGGTGAAGCCCATGATGAACGCGCGACTCACCCGCCGCGAGATGCTGGCCAGGGCCGGCGCGCTCCTGGGCGCGGCCGCCCTCCCGGCCGCCGCCGCGGCGCAGGACCGCCCCAAGGACGAGCCCTTCGGCTACTGCCTCAACACGGGCACGGTCAGCGGATTCAAGCTTCCCCTCCCCCAGATGATCGACCTCGCCGCCGAGGCCGGCTACCAGGCCATCGAGCCGTGGATCAACAACCTCGACGCGTTCGTCAAGGGAGGCGGTTCGCTCAAGGACATCGGGAAGCGCCTCCGCGACAAGGGGATCACGGTGGAGAGCGCCATCGGCTTCCCCGAGTGGATCGTGGACGACGACGCCCGACGGGCCAAAGGCCTGGAGACCATGAAGCGGGACATGGACCTCGTGGCGCAGATCGGCGGCAAGCGCATCGCCGCCCCGCCCGCCGGGGCCTACGACACCCCCCTCATCGACATCGCCAAGGCCGCCGAGCGCTACCGCGCCGTCTGCGAGATCGGAAACAAGGCGGGCGTGGTCCCGCAGGTCGAGTTCTGGGGCGGGGCGAAGCACAACCTCCGCCAACTGGGCCAGGCGATCGCCGTGGCGGTCAAGAGCAGCCACCCCAAGGCCTGCGTCCTCCCGGACGTCTACCACATGTACAAGGGGGAATCGAATCTCGACGACCTCAAGCTCCTCCAGGGGACGGCGGTGCACGTGGTGCACGCCAACGACTATCCCGCCGACCCGCCCCGGGAGAAGATCGGGGACGGCCACCGCGTCTACCCGGGGGACGGCATTGCGCCCCTGGATCGCATCTTCAGCGACCTCCACGCCGCGGGATTCCGGGGATTCCTGTCGCTCGAGCTCTTCAACCGGGAGTACTGGAAGACGGACGCCCCCACGGTGGCCCGCACCGGGATCCAGAAGATGCGCGCCGCCGTCCGCAAGGCCTTCGCCTGACGCGCCCCGCCCCTATCCCCCAGGGCGAAACCTTTTCGCCCCCCGCGGGTTCAATCCTGTGTGAGTTCATTGGACAGGAGAAAACCCATGCTGCACCGCACGCTCGTCACGCTCCTCATGGCGGTCCTGGCGGCCGCCGTCCCCGCCCTTGCCCAGGACGCCAAGCCGCCGGAATGCAAGGACCAGCCGGGAGGGTGCCAGGACGCCCCCAAGCCGGAAGCCGCCCCGGAGGCCAAGCAGGACGCCCCCAAGCCCGCACCCCCGCCCGAGGCCAAGCCGCCGGAAACGGCGCAGGACAAGAAGAAAGGCCATGGCCCGCTGGGCCTCCCCGCCGCGGACGTGCTCAAGGAGAAGCTGGGCCTGAACGACGACCAGGCCGCCAAGGTCAACGACCTCTACAACAGCTACAAGAAGCAGGTGCGGGAGGCGCAGAAGAAGTTCAAGGAGGCGGCGGACAAGAAGGCCGCCCGCGCCGAGATTGAACCCCTGCGCACGGAGATCGCGGGCAAGCTCAAGGATCTCTGCACCGAGGAGCAGAAGCCGAAGCTGGACGAACTCCTGGCCCCGCCCAAGAAAAAGAAGAAGGACGTCGAGTAACGGACCAACACCCCGGGGGCGCCGCGGCCCTCCGCCGCGGCGCCCTCTTTGTTTCTCCCGAACTCTTGCGTTTCCCCCGGCCGTGGTACAATACATCGCTGGCGGGTTGCGACCGAGGGAGACGTGGGAAGGGAAATCGTCTACTGCGACATCTGCGGTGAGCGCATCCTCGAGACGGACTTCGAAAAGACCAGCGCCTTCACCGCCAAGAACAAGAGCTACTGCCCCAAGTGCGCCGAGAAGGCGCCGGCCCGGCCCCCTCCGCCCCCCCCGGCGGCCCCGTCCCCCTCGGGCAAGAGCTCGGGCCTCCACGCGGCCCTCCAGCAGGACACGCCCCGCCGGCTCACCCGGCCAGGCTCCTCGGGCAAGACCTCCGGGCTCCTCCCCTCGATCCGTTCCGAGATCCCCGGGAAGAAGATCACGACACGCAAGTACGATCCCGCGACGGGCCGGAAGAGCCAGACGGGCCGAGTCCCGCAGACCGACACCCGCACCGCCCTGCGCCCCCGCGCGGGACCGCCCCCCATTATCCTGATCGCGGCCGGCGTCTTCGCCGCCCTCGTCCTGCTCATCATCATCATCGTGGTCGTCTCCCGCGGCAGTGCGAGGCGCCGGGCCGAGGCGCCGAAACCCGTGCAGGCCGTGGCGGTCAGACCGGCAGGAATGCGTACCGCAGGATGAACGCCCCCGCCAGGGCGTACATCAGCCAGTGCACCTCCCCCCATCTCCGGGCGCCCGTCTTGACGATCGCGTAGACGATGATCCCTGCCGCCAGCCCGTGCGAGATGTTGAACGTCAGCGGCATCAGGAGCATCGTGAAGAAGGCGGGCACCGCCTCCGTCATGTCCTCCCAGCGGATCTCCTTCACCGCCCGCACCATGAGCGTCCCCACGACGATGAGGGCGGGCGCGGTCACGGGATTGAAGGGCGCGCCCTTCCAGAGGATCCCGCCCCCCACGACCGACGCCAGCGGGACGAAGAAAAGGGCCGCGAGGAACAGGACCCCGGTGACCACGCTCGCCAGCCCCGTTCGCGCCCCCACCCCCACGCCCGTCCCGCTCTCGATGTAGCTCGTGACCGTGGACGTCCCCAGGAGCGCCCCCTCCACCGTCCCGACCGCGTCCGCCAGCATGGCGCGCTCGATCCGGGGCATCCGGCCGTCCTTGAGGAACCCGCCCTGGTGCGCGATCCCCATCAGCGTCCCCATCGTGTCGAAGACATCGAAGAAGAGGAGCCCCAGCAGGAGCGGCAAGTACTGGATCTTGAGGGCCCCCCACAGGTCGATGCCCAATCCCGGAAGGTCCCCGAAC
>CAYNDR010000073.1:5001-17305 GCA_964395295.1 uncultured Planctomycetales bacterium | reverse complement strand
TTCAGGATCCCCGCCGCGAGTCCGAGGGCGGCGGTGCAGGCCATCCCCCAGAAGATCGCCGTCCGTACCTTCATCGCCACCAGCAACAGCGTCACCCCCAGCCCCGCCAGGGTCATCAGGGCGGGGACGGAGCCGAGGTCCCCCATCGTGACCAGCGTGATCGGGTGGTCCTTGATGAGCCCCCCGTGCTCCAGCCCGATGAGGGCGATGAAGAGCCCGATGCCCACCGCGGCGGCGAGCTTGATCACCGGCGGGATGCCTTCCACGATCGCCTTCCGGGCGCCGGTGACCGTCAGCAGGACGAAGACGATCCCGCTCCAGAAGACCAGCCCCAGCGCCGTCGGCCAGGGGACGCCCGCCCCGACGCAGATCCCGTAGGCGAAGAAGGCGTTGAGCCCCATCCCGGGCGCCAGCGCGATCGGGTAGTTGGCCAGGAAGGCCATCAGCAGGGTCGCCGCCGCCGAGGCCAGGCCCGTCGCAAGGACGATCCCCTCCGGCTTCATCTTCGCGGCCCCGAGGATGGCGGAGTTGACGAAGAGGATGTACGCCATCGTGAGGAAGGTCACCAGGCCCCCGAGCGCCTCGCGCCCCGGGGTGGATCCCGCCTCGCGGACCTTGAAGAGACGTTCCAGCAGGTTGTTCATCGGAATCGTGCAAGCTTCCGGCCCGCCGCCGAGTATGAAAGTGCCCCCCGCGGGCGGAGAAGCTTGATCTCCTCCCCCGCGAGGATATCATCGCATCAGCCTTCAGAAAAGGGAGGGACCATGCGCCCCAGCCTCCTCTCCGCGCTCGGATGGGCCTTGGCCGCCTGCGCCTCGGCGCCCCAGTCCCGGGAAAAGGCGGCGCCCCTCGCGCTCCACCCCGAGAATCCGCACTACTTCCTCTTCCGGGGCAAGCCCACGGTCCTCGTCACCTCCGGCGAGCACTACGGCGCGGTCCTCAACCTCGACTTCGACTACGCGGCGTACCTCGACGCCCTCCACAAGGACGGGCTCAACCACACCCGCACCTGGTATGGGACCTACCGCGAGATCCCCGGCTCCTTCGGGATCACGGACAACACCCTCGCCCCCGGCCCAGGCCGCTACATCTGCCCCTGGGCCCGCAGTCCCGAGCCCGGCTACTCCCAGGGCGGCAACAAGTTCGACCTCGCGAAGTGGGACGAGGCGTTCTTCAAGCGCCTGAAGAACTTCATGGCCCACGCCTCGAAGCGAGGGGTGGTCGTCGAGATGAACCTCTGGTGCCCCAACTACGACAACAACCTCTGGAAGGCCAGCCCCATGAACGCCGCCAACAACGTCAACGGCGTCGGGTCCTGCCCCGCCAACGAGGCCTACACCCTCAAGCACAAGGACCTGCTCGGGGTCCAGGAGGCTGCCACCCGCAAGGTCGTCCAGGAACTCAAGGACTTCGACAACCTCTACTACGAGGTCTGCAACGAGCCCTACTTCGGCGGCGTGACGATGGAGTGGCAGCACCGCATCGCGGACGTCATCGTCGAGGCCGAGAAGGACTTCCCCCACAAGCACCTGATCTCGCTGAACGTCGCCAACGGCCGGGCCAAGGCCACGAACCCCCACCCGGCGATCTCCATTTTCAACTTCCACTACTGCCACCCGCCCGACGTCGTGGAGATGAACTACGGCCTCAACAAGGTCATCGGCGAGAACGAGACCGGCTTCCGCGGGAAGGACGACGTCCTCTACCGCACCGAGGGGTGGGACTTCATCGTCGCGGGCGGCGCGCTCTACAACAACCTGGACTACTCCTTCACCACCAAGGTCCACGACGGGACGTTCCTCCAGTACAAGTCCCCCGGCGGCGGCAGCCCCGCCTTCCGCTCCCAGATGAAGGTCCTCAAGGACTTCATCCACGGGTTCGACTTCCTCCGCATGGCCCCCAACAACGGCGTCCTCAAGGGCGGCGCCGGGCCGGGGCCCTCCGCGCG
This sequence comes from uncultured Planctomycetales bacterium, assembly GCA_964395295.1. Classification (GTDB taxonomy): domain Bacteria; phylum Planctomycetota; class MHYJ01; order MHYJ01; family JACPRB01; genus CAYNDR01. The sequence continues at coordinate 15,357 of CAYNDR010000073.1, read as the reverse complement.
GGCGCTCGTCGAGCCCGGGAAGCAGTACGCGATCTACGTCCACGCGCCCTTCGGCGGCCAGGACTTCTCGGTGCGCTGGACGGGGCTCCTGGAGCCCGCCGAGACCGGCAAGGCCACCCTCGCCGTGGTCTCCGACGACGGCGCCCGGCTCTGGGTGAACGAGAAGCTGGTGATCGACGACTGGGCGGCGCACGGCGAGAAGGAGAGCCAGGCTGCCGTCGAGATCGAGGCGGGGAAGAAAGTCCCGATCCGGCTGGAGTACCACCAGGGCGGCGGCGGGGCGGTCGCGAAGCTCCTCTGGTCGAGCGCGGGCCAGAAGAAGGTGAAGATCCCAAAGTCGCGCCTGTTCCTGCCGGACGGGAGCGGCAACGGACTCAAGGGCGAGTACTTCGAGGGAAAGGATCTCAAGAACCTCAAGCTGACGCGCACGGACGGGGGGATCGACTTCAACTGGTCGAGCAAGGGGCCGTTCGCGCGCGAAGGGGCCGACCTCAAGGCGAACCTCGCCCTCGACCTCCCCGCGGGCCGCTACCGCGCCGAGTGGGTGAACACGAAGACCGGCGCGGTGGACAGGAAGGAGGACCTCGACCACGCGGGCGGGGAAAAGACGCTCGCCTCGCCGCCCTTCGCGGACGACGTCGCCCTGCGGGTGGTGAAGCGGTAGGATCGACCGAATCTTACCGGCCCATCCCGGGTTTATCAGGTATATGAAGACCCGAATCTTCCTCTCTCTGCTTCCGGTTTTCCTGGCCGCAGGGACGGCGGCGCCGCAGGCCGCCTCCCCCAAGCCGAACTTCGTCATCGTCCTGGCGGACGACATGGGCTGGCGCGACACGGGCTACAGCGGCAATCCCGTCGTCAAGACCCCCCACCTCGACGACATGGCCGCCAAAGGCCTGCGGTTCAACTACTTCTATCCCGGCGGCCAGATGTGCTCCCCGGGCCGGTTCGCGATCATGACGGGACGCTCGCCGTTTCGCACGGGGCTCCACCACCTGGGCGCCATGCGGCCCCAGGAGATCACCGTGGCCCGGGCCCTCAAGACCGCCGGCTACCGCACCGCCCACTTCGGCAAGTGGCACCTGGGGACGGGCGCCACGACCCCCGTCAAGATTGGCTTCGACCAGTCCACCTGGTCGCTCAACTACTTCGACCTCGGGGCGAAACTACGCGTGAACGACACCGAGGAGTTCGTCCCCCTCCAGGGCGACGTCTCCGTGGCCATCATGGACCTGGCCCTCGAATACATCCGCAAGCAGGCGAAGGAGGGACAGCCGTTCCTCGCCTACGTCTGCACCGGCTCCCCCCACAGCCCGCACCGCGCGGCCGACGAGTTCAAGGCCCTCTACAAGGACCTGCCCGAGAAACAGCAGGATTTCTGGGGCGAGGTCTCCGGCCTGGACGCCTCGGTGGGGAAACTGCGCGAGGAACTGCGCAGGCTCGGCATCGCCGGGAACACCCTCGTCTGGTTCACCAGCGACAACGGCGGCATCACCAAGGACTCGATGGACCCTGCCGGCAAGGGAAAGCAAAACGTGGGGGTCCGGACCGTCGGGGCGCTCGAGTGGCCCGCCAAGGTCCGCCAGCCGGTCCGCACCTCGATGCCCTGCGCCCACATGGACATCTACCCCACCCTCCTGGACATCGCCGCCGTGAAGATGCCGGATCAGCCGCCGCTCGACGGCATCAGCCTCGTGCCGCTCTTCGAGGGCCGGATGCAGGATCGCCCCGGGCCCCTGGGCTTCATGCTCTGGAACGGCAAGGACAAGAAATTCGCCGAGGTCGACTTCGTGGCCGGCACGCAGGGGGTCTTCATCGACGGGAAGTACAAGCTGATCGTGGCCCCCAAGGACGCCCCCGGCAAGGACGCGCCCGTGCGCCTCTACGACATCTTCGAGGATCCGGCCCACAAGGACAACCTCGCGGAGAAACTGCCGGAGATCGTCCAGAAGATGCGCGCGGCGATCGAGGCGTGGCAGAAGTCCGTCCGCGACAGCTTCGACGGCAAGGACTTCGCCGCGAAGAAGGATTGATGTTACAGGGCGTCCCCCGGTTGTACTAATATAGGCGTGATGGCCCGATCCGTGATCCCCCGCCTCTTCGCCTGCGGGGCCCTGGCGTGCCTGGCCCCGGCGCGCGCGGGGGATGCCGACGATCTCGCGGCCCTGGTCCGCGCCGACTGGGAGGCGCAGGAAAGGCGGCTGGGCCGCGCCCCCCACTCCCCCGAGGCGATCCGCGCCGCCCTCCAGCGCGCGGCCCGGCTCCTCGACGACCTCCGGGAAGACGCCGCCGGACTCCGCCGCCTCGCCGCCCGCGCCGAGGAAATGTCCTCCCTCGACGAGGCGGCCCGGCTCGACCTGTACGTGAAGGTCCGGACGCTCTCGCGGAACGCCGCGCTCGGGAATCCCCTCGTGGCGTCGCGGCCCATCCTCTTCATGCAGAGACGCCGCGAGGTCGGGTACATGCTCTACGAGTACCTGGGGTGGTACTACGCCTACGGCCACGACCCCACCAACGGCGTCAAGAGCGCGAAATTCCCCACGCCGCCGACCGAGGACTGCGGCGTGTTCGTCCTCGAGAAGCCCGGCCGGTCCCTGGAGACGAGGGAGCTCACGGCCGGGAAGCTCCCGCCCGGGCACTTCGTCACGCTCGCGCTCTCCTTCGACGCCCGCACCGTCACCTTCGCCTTCGCCGACCCGAAGGGGAAAGACCCCTACACCCTCCCCGGCTACGCGCGCGCCCCGGCGGTCCCCGGCGCGAAGTACCAGACGTTCCACCTCTACGCGATGAACGCGGACGGCTCCGGCCTTCGCCCGCTCACCGACGGCCCCGACGACGACTTCGACCCCTGCCCCCTGCCCGACGGCGGGATCGCCTTCATGTCCACCCGGAGGGGGAGCAAGCTCCGCTGCGGCGGGGGGAGCCCGGAGCTGGTCTACACGCTCCACCGCATGGACGCCGACGGCGGGAACGTCCGGACGCTTTCCTTCCACGAGACCCACGAGTGGCACCCCTCGGTGCTCAACGACGGGCGGATCGTCTACACGCGCTGGGACTACGTGGACCGCAACGCCGCCAAGTTCCACGGCCTCTGGACGTGCAATCCCGACGGGACCAATCCGAGCGCCCTCTACGGCAACTACACCACGCGTCCCTGGGCCTGCTACCAGGCCAAGGCGATCCCCGGCTCCGACCGCGTCGCCTTCATCGGGGGCGGCCACCACGCCAACGTGGGCGGCACGCTCGCGATCGTGGACCCGAAGAAGGCGGTCCTGGATCCGAAGAGCGGCGAGGACCGCCCCGAGGCCCTGGACGTCCTCACGCCCGAGGTCTGCTTCCCGGAGGCCCAGGGCTGGCCGAAGAGCTACTTCTACAGCCCGTGGCCGCTGTCGGAGAATTGCTACCTCGTCGCCTTCAGCCATGATCCCCTGCCCGGCGGCTACACGAAGGAATACCGCGACACCGAGACGGGGCTCTACTACTTCGACCGGTTCGGCAACCTGGAACTGCTCTACCGGAAGAAGGGCATCTCGGCGGTGTACCCGATCCCCCTGGCCCCCCGCCCCATGCCGCCCGTCCTGCCCAGCGCCGTCCAGCCGGATCTGGGCGAGGAGGGGGAGTTCCTGCTGGCGGACGTCCGCCGGAGCGCACTGCCGATGCCCGCCGACCGGCCGATCAGGGAACTGCGCGTCTTCCAGCTCCTGCCGAAGTCGCGGACGGACCAGGCCGACAATCCCCGCATCGGCCACCCCGAGCAGTCCAACGCGCGGATGCTGCTGGGCACGGTTCCGGTGGAGGAGGACGGATCGGCGTACTTCCGGGCCCCGGCCCGCAAGCCGCTCTACTTCCAGGCCGTGGACGCCTCCGGGCGCGCCGTGCAGGGGATGAGGACGGTCGTCTACCTCCAGCCGGGCGAGCGCCGGGGGTGCGTGGGCTGCCACGAGCCGCCGGGCGCCGCGGTCGATCCGCGCCGGACGCGGGCCGCCCAGCGCGATCCCTCGACCCTCCGTCCCGGCCCCGACGGCACGAAGCCGTTCTGCTACACCCGCCTGATCCAGCCCGTCCTGGACGCGCACTGCGCCCGCTGCCACGACGGCTCGTCCGGCCCGGAGAAGGCCCCGCCGACCCTGAAGGGCGAGTCCGCGAAGTCCTTCACCGCCTCCTACGAGAAGCTCAAGCCCTACCTCCGCTGGCCGTCCTACGACGCCGCCGCCACCCGCCCGGGCGGGGCGGGCGCGGATGCCAGCCGCCTGGCCGCGGTCCTCTCGGCCGAGGCGCACCGAAAGTACGCGCCGATGCCCGACGACGAGTTGAGGAAGTTCTACCTCTGGCTGGACGCGCACGTCCCCTTCTATGGGACCTACGAGGAAAGGGACCTGGAGGCCCAGCGGCGCGGCGCGGCCGTGATGCCGCCCCCGCTCCAATGAAGATCGAAACGGCGCTCCCGGACTTCCTGTCCCCCGACCGCCTGCGCGCGCTCCTCGAGCGCCACTGGCCCGTCCCCGCGGACGAGACGCGGATCGAGCCCGTCCCCGCGGGGCGCCACAACGCCTCGCTCTTCCTCACCCATCCCGACCGGCGCGGCGTCCTGCGCATCGCCCCGCCCGACGACGCGGGCTTCCTCTTCTACGAAGTCCGCATGATGGCGCAGGAGCCTCAGCTCCACCAGCTCATCGCGGAGGAGACCTCGATCCCGGTCCCCGCCGTCTTGACGCACGACGACACCCGCGAGACCCTCCCGCGCGACTTCCTGACCCTGGGGCGCCTCCCGGGCTAGCCGCTCCCTCCGCCCGGAGAGGGGGACGCCGCCGCCTTCGACGGCGTCCTGCGCGAGCTGGGGCGCCTGGTCCGCGAGCTCCATGCCATCACCGGCCCGCAGTTCGGCTACCTCGGCGCCCACCACCCCATGGAGCCCGAGCGCCACTGGTTCGCCGCCTTCGAGACGATGTGGGGGAACCTCCTGGCCGACATCGAGTCCTGCGGCGGGTACACGACGGAGGAAACGGCCCGCCTGAGGAACCTGCTCTACTCGCGGAGGGACGCCTTCCCCCCGCTCCGCCGGGCCTCTCTCTGCCACATGGACCTCTGGTGGGAGAACATCCTCGTGGAGGGCGGCCGCATCACGGGGGTCCTGGACTGGGACCGGGCGCTCTGGGGGGACCCGGAGATCGAGTTCGCGGTGCTCGACTACTGCGGGATGTCGCGGCCGTCCTTCTGGGAGGGGTACGGGGCGGATCGGCCGAAGGACGCCGCGGCGGAGGTCCGCCGGAAGTTCTACGTCCTCTACGAACTGCAGAAGTACATCGTCATCGAGCGCCGCCGGAGGGACAATCCGGCCAGGGCGGACCTGTACAAGCGGGCGGCCCTGAAGCTGGCGGCGGAGCTCCAGGAGGAGGCGTAGCCGTTCCTACTTGCGGATCGGGAGGCCGTCCCGGTCCGCCACCTCCCGCGGGACCAGGAGCGCGCCGGGCGAGGCCGCGAGATAGTTGGGGACGTTGAAGAACCACAGGTGCCCCAGCGCCAGCTCCGTGAAGCGCCACGCCTTCCCGTCCGCCCCTTCCGGCACTGGGATCCGGACGAAGACGCCGCTCGTCTCCACCCGCCGGACGGGCGCCCCGTCGGGCCCGTGGATCTTGTGCGGCCCGCCGCCCCAGTAGTAATGGATCTCCCGCGTCCCCCGGGGGACGTAGAAGAACATCGCCTGCATGTGGCCCGCGTGGCCGTATCCCTTCTCGCGCCGCAGGGGGATCGCCGCGGGGCGCCCCGCCTCCACCGCGATGCTCCACCCGGCGCTCGTGTCCGCGAAGTCCAGCGAGTACAGGCCGGGGCCCGGGACCTCGGCCTTCAGGTCGTGCGTCTTCCCGTCCAGCGGAAGCCGCCCCTCCGCCAGGACCTTCTCGCGGGCGTCGCGGAACGCCCAGCGGGCGTCCGCCCGGTTCCGGTACCAGGCGATCGTCCCCGTGACGACCTGCGCCTCGACCGGCTCGCCCAGGACGCTGTACAGCCGATACCGCAGGCCGCCCTGGTAGGCCTGCCGGCTCGGGACCTCCTTGGCGTCTGGAAACGCCACGGGGACGAGGTCCTCCGAGAACTCCTTCTCCTCCACCGCCTCAGGCCGGAAGGCCCCCAGCCCCTCCTGGAAGGCCTTCTCGATCTCCTCCGCCGCGTACGGCCGGTCCACCGCCCAGGGATGTTCCCCCTTCTCGCGCGCGCTCCAGGAAGGCTCGGCAAAGTCCTTGGCCAGCTTCGGCGTCCAGTCCTGGCGGATCGCCTCCCAGTGGTTCATGTACGCCCGGCGGCTGCGGAAGACGTGCGTGAGCAACTCGAGCGCGAGTCGCTTCCGCTCCGCCGGGTCCCGCGTCCGGTCGAACTTCCACCGCAGGTGGACGGAGCGCAGGAAGATCTTGATGTGGCCGATCCGCGCGAGGACGTCGGGCCTTCCGGAGGCGAGCCGCGCGGCTTCCTCCACGTCCCGGAATCCCATCCCCAGGAGGTGCTCGCTCAGGAGCGGCTTGCGGCCGGGATCGAACCGCTCGTAGCAGCGCCGCATCGGCGCGGCCGAGGGCCCGAAGGCGTTCCGGTAGAAGTCCTCCAGGATCGCCTCCGCGTTGGCCGCGTAGTAGCCGCGGCCGTGGAGTCCCCAGTTGTTGCCGCTCTCGGCGTCGAAGCTCGTGGCCCGGAGGGCGGCGAACCGCCGGATCTTCTCGCGGAGGGCGGCCACGTCCGCCCCGCCCCCGCCGGGGAACGTGTCGCGGTCCCACGCGTAGACGGAGAAGTAGTCGTAGAAGCCCATGTTCCGGCACTTCTTCGGCCACAGCTCCGAGAGCTCCGCGAACGTGTACCGCCCGGTGGTGAACGCCGTGGTGAGCTGGACGTACACGTTCGGCTCCAGGTCGAACGACGGCGGCTCGGAGTGGAGGCTGTAGGCCAGGAGCCCCACCCACTTCCCCGGGTATTTCGCGGCCACGGCCTTCGCCGCCTCGTTGGCCATCCCGAAGACCCGGTCGGAGACGCCCCCCATCGCGGCGCAGGGATCGCACTGGCAGTGCCCGCCGCCGTCGGAGGGCTCCACCGACACCATGTCGCTCCCGGGATTCTTCTCGAAATGCGCCAGGGCGTGGTCGACGACGATCTTGCGCGCGGCCGGATTGCTGAGGCAGAACTTCTCCCCCTTCCGCTGGGCCGTTCCGTCCTTCTCGTTCTTCACGAGGGCCAGGTACTCCGGGTGGGCCTCGAAGGTCTTCCTGTTCTGGGCGATGATGGACTCCCAGGCGTGGCCGGCGTGGATGCGAAGCGAAGAGGCCATCCGGTTGTGCCGCGCCCAGGCCTGGTACTCCGCCGCCGCCTGCTTGTCGAAGAATCCCCACCCGTACCAGATGCGGCGCGCGAGGTACGCGGGCCGGCCGGACTCGTTCACCTTCACGCGGAGCGCCGGCGCGGAGGGGATGACCGTCCACTCCGGCGCGGGGAAGAACCAGCGGCAGCCCTGCGTCTCGAGGAAGCGGAAGGCCGCATGCGAGGCGCCGAGGTCCGTGGCGCCGAGGAGGAGCAGGCGCCGAGGCTCGGTCCGGAGGGCGTACGCCTCCCGCCCGTCGTAGGCGCCGCGGATCTCCAGGGGCTTGGCCAGGTCCGGGTGCGGGAACTGGTCGAGAGTGCCCAGGACGATCCCGCGCGCCCCGTCGCCGTCGGTCACCTCGAACGCGGCGCCGGTCATCTGTTTCAGGACGGCGGCCAGCTCCGCCGCGGCCTGCCGGAGCTCCGCGGAGGCCCCGGGCGAGACCACGACGGGGAGCGCGGCCCTGCCGTTCTCGGCGAGCAGGAGGCCCTCATCCCCCGCCCCCGCGGCCCCTGGAAGGCAAAGAAGCAGGACGCGGGCGGCCTTCCGAGATAAGCTCATGTCGTCGTCCTTGGTTATGATACGTCGAAGCCGGGGAGCGGCGGGGAGGAACGATGTCCGAGGGCGGGCCGTCGCTGGAACGACACGTCCGGGCCCTCCGATGGCTCCGGCGGGGAGTCGTTTTTCTCGTCGGCGCGTCGGTGGTCCTCCTCGGCTTCGTGATGATCTTCACGCCCGGCCCGGCGGTCCTCGTCATCCCGCTGGGCATCGCCATCCTCGCCACCGAGTTCGTCTGGGCGCGCCGGATCCTCGGGAAGGTCCGCGACCACCTGCGATCGCACGGCGTGGACCCTGCCGCAAAGTCCCCCTGGCTCCGGCGGATGATGGCCCGGCTCGGGATCGACGGCGACAAACCGCCCAATCCCCCTGGCGGCGTTGTAATCTAGGGCTGTTCGAGGAGGATGCCATGACGCACGACCTGTCCCGGCGCGGATTCCTGGGCCTCGGCGCGGCCTCGGCCGGGGGGCTCCTGACCGCCCAGTCGAAAAAGCCGCTCGTCGTCGTCTGGTCGGAGGGATCGGCCCCCAAGAACGTCTATCCGAACGACATCAACGGCGCGGTCGCCGAGGGGCTGACCAAGGCGCTTCCCAAATGGGAGGTGCTCAAGGCCTCCATCGGCGATCCCGCCCAGGGGCTGCCCGACGACGTCCTCGCCCGGACGTGGGTCCTCATCTGGTGGGGCCACGTGAAGCACGGCGAGGTGAAGGACGACCTCGTGGACAAGGTCTGCAAGCGGGTGAAGGACGACGGGATGGGCTTCATCTCGCTCCACTCCTCGCACTTCGCCAAGCCGAACAGGAAGCTGATGAACGACGCCTGCTCATGGGGGGCGTACGTGGACGACTCCAAGACGCTGAAGATGACGGTGAAGGACCCGAAGCATCCGATCGCGGCGGGGCTGCCCAAGGAGTTCACCTTCGACCACGCCGAGCGGTACAGCGAACCCTACAAGGTGCCCGGACCCCAGGCGGTCGTCTTCGAGGGGGACCACACCCTGCGGGACGGGAAGATGGACCACTCCCGCGTGGGGATGTGCTGGCAGATCGGCAAGGGGAAGTTCTTCTACTTCCAGGCGGGCCACGAGACGAGCCCGGTCTTCTTCGACGAGAACGTCCGGAAGATCATGGCCAACGCCGTGAACTGGTGCTCGCCCAAGAAGGTGTAAACGGTCCGCCCGGGTGCTATGATCCCCGCATGATCCTGCGCGTCCCCATCCGGCGGTTCGAAGGCTCGGACGATCTTCCCCTGCCCGGCTACCAGTCCGAAGGGGCGGTGGGGATGGATCTCCCCGCGGCGGTCCAGGGCGAGGTGACGCTCGCGCCTGGAGCCTCGGCCCTGATCCCCTGCGGCTTCGCCATCGCGGTCCCGCCCGGCTACGAGGCCCAGGTCCGTCCGCGATCCGGCCTGGCGGCGAAGAACGGCGTCTCGGTCCTGAACACCCCCGGCACCATCGATCCCGACTACCGGGGCGAGGTCAAGGTGATCCTCGTGAACCACGGGAAGGAGCCCTTCACGGTCCGCCGGGGGATGCGGATCGCCCAGCTGATGGTCCTGCCGGTGCCGAAGTTCGAATGGAGCGAGGTCCCCGAGCTCCCGCCCACGGGTCGGGGGCAAGGCGGATTCGGCCACACCGGCGCATGAAGGACTCCGATCCAGGATACGACCAGGGCGCGTCTTTCCCACGGATCGGTTGCCTGATCGTTCACTGGACGCTTTTCACCCTGATCGGCCTCCACGTCCTCGCCCTGTGGGTCCTGGAAGCGCTGGGCGTGCGCGAATGGGCGGCCGGCAGCTTCCCTCCAAGGATCGCCGTATGGCTCGCGACGGGGATATTCGCCGCTTGGCTCATCGTCCTCTGCAAACGATGGGTCCGCTCCGCGTCGGGGAGGAAGGAGCACCCTCAGGGGAAGTGACAACTTCACGGCCCGCGCGGCCGCCCCTCTACTTCTTCGGGACGATCCAGAGGTTGCGGAAGCGGACCGGGGCGCCGTGGTCCTGGAGGAGGATGGGCCCCGGCTCGGGCCCCTCGGGCTTGCCGGCGCCGGTCTTGTCCTTGAACTCCACGTCGTCGTGCACCTTCACGCCGTTCCACACCAGGGTGAGGCGGGCGCTCTCGGTCTTCTTCCCGGAGGCGTCGAACCGCGCGCCGCGGAAGGTGATGTCGTAGGTCTGCCACTCGCCGGGCTTCTTCGACATGTTCTTGTCGGGCGCCCGCTGGCGGTAGAGCGAGCCGCAGCCGTTGAACGCCGGGGGCTCCACGCCGAAGGAGTCCAGCACCTGGATCTCGTACCGGCGCTGGATGTAGACGCCGCTGTTGCCTCGTGCCTGGTCCTTGGCGCCCTCGGGGGGCACGGGGATGTTGAACTCGACGTGGAGCTGGAAGTCCTGGTAGCTTTCCTTGGTGACGATACTGCCCTTCCCCGCCGCCATGGCCCCGTCCGCGACCTGCCAACTGCAGG
>CAYNDR010000073.1:0-4991 GCA_964395295.1 uncultured Planctomycetales bacterium | reverse complement strand
ACCCATTGGGCGGTGTCCTTCCCGTCGAAGAGGACGACCGCGTCCTTGGGCGGCTTGGAGGAATCCACCGCCTGGGCCGCGGCCGCCAGGACCGCCGCCAGCGCCATGAGCTTCATCGAGAGCCCTCTTCGTCCCGCTATGATACGACCGCCCGCGGCTACCCGATCGCTTTTCTGATCGCGGCCAGGTGGCGCGGGACGGCCGCCAGCGGGTCCTCCGCCGCCTCGTACTCGAGGGTGATGTACCCCCGGTAGTTCGCCTTGCGCAGGATCTCCACGAGGCGCGGGTAGTCCGCCTCCTCCTTCTTGCCGCCCTTGCGGCTCATCTCGACCTTGAACTGGCACGTCACGGAGAAGGGCGCCACCCGGGCGATGTCGTCGTAGGGGTCCTCGGTGTGGAAATTGCCGGTATCCAGGTTCACGCCGAACCAGTCGCCCTTGACGGCCTTGACGATCTCCAGGAGCCCGTCCGCGGCGGCCACGACGCCGCCGTGGTTTTCCAGGGCCAGGAAGACGCCGCGCCTCGAGGCATGCTCCATGCAGGCCTGGATGCACTCCACGGCCCACGCGCGGGCCTGCGCCTCGTCTCCGCCCTTGGGGGTGTTCCCGGCGAAGATGCGGATGGCGGGGGACCCGAGGTCCGCCGAGGCGTCGATCCACTGCTTGACGCGGGCGATCTCCTTGTCGCGCGCCTCTCCGGGGGGAAGGGTGAAGGAGTTCCCCACGGGCGTCCCCGTGATGTCGAGGCCCAGCCGGATCGCGTGGCGCTTGAGGCGCATGAGGTAATCGGGCGCGACCGGCTTCTTGAAGTAGTACTCGGTCAGCTCGGTCCCCTCGACCCCCCATTCCGCGCACTTCGTCATGAATTCTTCGAGGGTCATCGTGGGCTTCTTGAGGTCCAGGAACTGCCGGAGCGAGTAGGCGGCCACGCTCAGTTTGTAGCGGGGCCCCTCGGGGCGGGCGGGACCGGCGAGGGCCTCCGCCGGGAGCGCGCCGCCGGCCGCCGCGGCCAGGGCGCCGGCCTTGAGGAAATTCCTCCGGGTGGCGAGATCGGACACGGGGGCCCTCCTTTCCGCACACGGTCCGCCTTCGCTCGCTCCGGCGAGCTTCGGCGTGATGAGTCCGCCGTAAGGAAACGACTTATTGCGGCGGACTCATCCTTCATAGAGATTTACACCGCCGGGGGGAGGCGGGATGCGCGGAGGAAGGCGCCGGTTCGCTACTTGCTGTTCTTCCGGCCTGCCTTGTAGTGCGGGGAGGTGAAGCACCCCCTCATGCGGCCGACCTTCTTGACCTGGTTCGGCTGAAGGTCCAGGAACATCACGCCGGAATGGAACTCCTCCTGTTCCCTGGGAGCCTCGCGGCTCCAGCGGACCTCGCCCTGGGCCTCGATCTTGTCCTGGAACTTGTCGAACTCCAGGATCACCCGGACCTTGGTGCCCGCATCGAGGCGTTCCCGGGTGCGGAGGCGCGCCCCGCCCTCGGAAAGGTCCACGGGGCCGAGGGCCTTGTTCCGGCGGCCCATCCCGAAGAGGACCAGGGTCCCCTCCTTGTAGAGCTTGGCGGCGGCGTCGTCGATCCCGAAGCGCTGGTGCTGGCGGCGCTCGCTCCTGGACTCTGGATTCGTCATGGCACATCCCTCAAGGTGTTGCTCCAGTCTACCTCAAGGCGGGCCCGCCGTCAACATATTTCATGCATTCCCCGGGGGCTTGGTGTACAATATCACTATCCTGCGGAGCCTTGAAATGCACCCTGCGAGCCGCCGCCACGTCCCGCCCGCCGCGACCCGCCGGAGGCCCGAGGCCATCGCGATCCTCGCCATCGGCCTGGCCTGCGTCTCGGCGCTCGTCCTGGCGCGCTACCTCCTCGGCCTGTGACCCCCTCCCCGCGGCAAGCCGAGGGACGCGGAGGCGCGCGTTCCCCGGGTCCCGTTGACAGGCCCCCCCCCTCCTGCTAGAGTCCGGAAAAGACACGCACCCGGAGGAGGTCGCCGCCCTGGTCACCCTGAACCTCGACAGAATCTTCAACCCGAAGACCATCGCCGTCATCGGCGCGTCCGACGAGGAAGGAAGCGTCGGCTGCGCCCTCATGAGGAACCTCCTCCAGCTTAAGTTCGAAGGCAAGGTCTTCCCGGTCAACCTCCGCAAGGGCGAGATCCTGGGCCTCAAGGCCTTCCCCTCCGTGGACAAGGTCCCCGAGCCCGTCGATCTCGCGGTGATCGCCACCCCGGCGAAGACCGTCCCCGACGTGCTGGAGCAGTGCGGGAAGCGGGGGATCCTGGGCGCCATCATCATCTCCGCGGGATTCAAGGAGGCCGGGCCGGCGGGGAAGGCGCTGGAAGAACGCGTCGTCGAGATCAAGAGGCGTTACGGGCTCCGCGTCGTGGGCCCCAACTGCCTGGGCGTCATGCGCCCCAGCCTCAACCTCAACGCCACCTTCCTCCACCGCATGCCCCGGCCCGGCAACATCGCCTTCATCTCCCAGAGCGGCGCCCTCGGCTCGGCGATCCTGGACTGGGCGCTCCACGAGGGCATCGGCTTCAGCAACTTCGTCAGCCTGGGCTCCATGATCGACGTGGACTTCGGGGACCTCATCGACTACTTCGGGACCGACCCCCGGACGCGCAGCATCCTCATGTACATCGAGGGCCTCAGCGACGCCCGGAAGTTCATGAGCGCCGCCCGCCACTTCGCCCGCTCCAAGCCGATCATCGTCGTCAAGGCCGGCAAGTACGGCGAGAGCGCCAAGGCCGCGGCCTCCCACACCGGCTCCCTCACGGGCGAGGACGCGATCTACGACCGCGCCTTCAAGCGCGCGGGCATGGTGCGCGTGGAGGAGATCGCGGACCTGTTCAACTGCGCCGAAGTCCTGGGGATGCAGCCCCTCCCGAAGGGGCCCAGCCTGGCCCTGGTCACCAACGCGGGCGGCCCCGGCGTCATGGCCACCGACGCCGTCATCGCCCGGGGATTGAAGCTGGCGAAGATCGGCGCCGCGACCGTACAGTCGCTCGACGCCGTCCTCCCCCAGTTCTGGAGCCGCGGCAACCCCATCGACATCCTCGGGGACGCCAAGGCCGACCGCTACCGGGCCGCGCTCCAGGCCTGCCTCGACGACGAGGACGTGGACGGAATCGTCATCATCTACACGGCCCAGGCCGTGGGCGATCCGGTCGAGATCGCCCGGAGCATCGCGGACCTCGTCAAGAGCCGGGGCGCCCAGGGCAAGGTCATCCTCACCAGCTTCATGGGCTACGGGCCCGTGGAGGAGGCCAACCGCATCCTCGCGCAGAACAGCATCCCGACCTACGGCACGCCGGAGCAGGCCATCCGAACCTACCACCACATGTACCAGTACAAGCGCAACCTGGAGGTGCTCTACGAAACCCCGGAAGAGCTCTCCGTGGACGCCAGCCCCCCCAGGCGCCCCCGCACCGTGATCCTCCAGGGGGTCGCGCGCCAGGGGCGGGAGGTCATGAACGAGGTCGAGGCCAAGACCTTCCTGGAATACTACGGCTTCCCCGTGGCCCGGACCCGGATCGCCCGGAACGAGGACGAGGCGGCCCAGCTCGCCGCCGCGATCGGCTACCCGGCGGTCCTCAAGATCCTCTCCCCCCAGATCGTCCACAAGACCGACGCCGGCGGCGTCATCCTCGACATCCCCGACGAGGAGCAGATCCGGGAGTCCTACCGGCGCATTACCCGGAAGGCCCGGGAGTACGACGCCCAGGCCGAGATCCAGGGCGTGACCGTCCAGAAGATGATCAAGCGGCAGGGCTACGAGGTGATCATCGGGGCCAAGACCGACCCCCTCTTCGGGCCCGTGATCCTCTTCGGCATGGGCGGCGTGGGCGTTGAGCTCTTCAAGGACTTCGCCATCGGCATCCCCCCCCTCAACCAGACCCTCGTCCGCCGCATGATGGAGGAGACCAAGGTCTACCAGCTTTTGCGGGGCTACCGGAACGCCCCCCCCGCCAACCTCAAGCTCCTCGAGGAGATCCTGGTCCGCTTCAGCCACCTCCTGGTGGACTTCCCCCAGCTCCGGGAGGTGGACATCAATCCCCTCCTCGTCAACGAGAAGGACGCCGTCGCCGTGGACGCCCGCATCGTGATCGACCGGTCACGGGTCGGCGCCAAGGTCGAGCCCTACCAGCACCTCATCATCGCCCCGTACCCGAAGAAGTACGAGACCGTCTGGAGGCTCCGGGACGGCCGCCCCGTCATCCTCCGGCCCATCAAGCCCGAGGACGAGCCCCTCTGGCTCGAGATGTTCCAGAACTTCTCCGAGGAGGCCATCCGCTTCCGCTTCTTCCAGATCATCCGGGACACCCCGCACGAGACCCGCGTCCGCTACACCAACATCGACTACGGGCGCGAGATCGCCATCGTGGCGGAACTGACGGAGGGCGGCCGGAGGAGGATCCTCGGGGTCAGCCGGGTGGGCCTCGAGCCCGACGGCAAGGCGGGCGAGATCGCCTTCATCGTGGCCGACCCCTGGCAGGGGTTGGGACTGGGCACCAAGATGGTGGACTACGCGATCGAGATCTGCCGGGACATGGGGCTCGAGACGATCTACGCCATCATGCTCCCGGACAACACCCGCGCCGCGAGCCTCATGAGGAAGATGGGCTTCTCCGTCAGCCGCGTCAAGGACGACATGGTGAAGGGGACCCTCAGCCTCAAGGAGGAAGCGGCCGGCTGAGGCCCCCGGGCGCGGCCGCCGCGCCATGAACGATGAGCCCCCGCGCCGCCTTCCTGCGCCTGAGCCTGGCCGGCCTCATGGCCTTCCTGAGCCTGAGCGCCGCCTTCTCCCCCACGCTGGCGCTCTACGCCCGCGACGCCGGCGCGCCCCCCGCCGCGGTGGGGGCGATCATCGCCGCGGGCTCGCTCCTCGGAAGCATCATCCGCCTCCCGGCCGGGGCGCTCTCGACGCTCGCGGGCCGCCGGAAACTCCTCCTGACGGGCACCGCCGGCATCGCGCTGGCCCCCCTCCTGC
>CAYNDR010000072.1:3750-20728 GCA_964395295.1 uncultured Planctomycetales bacterium | reverse complement strand
TCCGGCCGTCTTCGTCCTGGGGGTGGGGATCAACGTGAACGCGCACCCGCCGGGGGTGGGGGCGGCCTCGATGGGGCCGGACGTCTCGCGGGTGTCGGTGGCGCGGGGGCTCCTGGAGGCGCTGGACGACTGGTACGGGCGGCTGGCAGGGGGGCCGCTCCGGGAGTTCCGGAAGGCCTGGCGGGAGCGGTCGTTCATTTTGCGCAAGCGGGTGCGGGTGCGGACGGGGGGGAAGGCGCTCTCGGGGGTGGTGGAGGAGGTGGACCCGGTGGAGGGGATCGTCCTGCGGCTGGACAGCGGGCACCCCTGCACGATCGCCGGCGAGCGCGTCGAGCACCTGGAGGTGGCGGGCGGCTGAGGCCCCGAGGTTGTCCTTGACTCCCCGGGGGCCCCGCGTAAACTGGTCTCACCTCCGTGGGGCGCTTAGCTCAGTTGGTAGAGCGCTTGGATCACACCCAAGAGGTCACAGGTTCGAGTCCTGTAGCGCCCACCATATCCAACCCTGGGACGAAACAACGCCCGTTTGCGGGCGCCGCGCTGTCGAAGTCGATCGACTCCGGCGAGACCGCCACCGGCTGGCCGAAGAGCGCCAGCTCGATCTGGCCCTCGCCCTTCTCCCCCGCGTGCCACACCACGTAATCCACGAACCGGGCGACCCCCGACTTGATCCGCTCCGGCTGGTCCGCGTTCTCCTGGACGAACCCGTCGAAGGTGGCCAGCGACCGCACGTGGTCCTCGACCGCGACCTCCTGCGTCTCCTCCGCTTCCAGCTCGGACTTCACCCGCGCCTCAGTCGTCTCCAGCTCCGCGCGCTCGCATTCCAGGGATTCCAGCTTCTCCCGCACCGTCGAGAGGGCCGCGATCCCGCCCTGGGCCAGCACTTCGGCCAGGTGGGAGAGCTTCTGCTTGACGTTCCCGATCTGCTCCCGGACCCGTTCGAGGTCCTCCCGGAGCTTGCCGATCGTCTGGGAGGCAAAGGCGTTCTCTTTCGAGGCGATCGAGCGCACCCGCTCGGGCTTCAGGTGCAGGAGCTTCATGAACTCCAGGACCGCCCGGTCGAGGGCCTCGGCCGGGACGTACCGCTTGGGGCAGGCGGCGCCCACGGATTTCTCCGCCTGGCAGCAGCCGTAGTAGTGGTACGGCACGCCGTTGCGGCCGGTGGCTGGCTGCGGCGACATCTTGTGCCCGCACTCCCCACAGCGGAGGAGCCCCTGGAGGAGGTAGACGTAGTTCCTCGGCTGGGTCTTCCCCCCGTGGTTCCGCCGGACGTTCCGGTCCATGAGGCGCTGGATCTTCTCGTGGGTTTCCCACGAACGGATGGCCGGCCAGCGGCCATCGTAGAACTGCCCATTCCGCTCCTGCTTCCCGGCGTAGATCGGACTGCGGAGCATGTGGCAGATCATGGGCTTGGTGTAGAAGGTGCCCTTCCGGGTGCGGTAGCCGCGCGAGCGGAACTCACGGACGACCTTGTCGGCGCTCTCGTGTTCCAGGTAGAGCGCGTCGGCCTCCCGCGCGTGCGAGGCATAGGGCTCCTCGACGGCGTAGGTCTTGTCCTTCATGATGTAGCCGCCGGGCGGACGGCCCAGGGGCAGGCCCTTCTCGGCCCGCCAGTCGACCTTGTCCTTGACCCGGGCGGAGGTGAGTTCGCGCTCGTACTGGGCGAGGGCGATGAGGATGAAGATCTGGAGCCGTCCCGCGGGGGAGGTGAGGTCGATCTGCTCCTTGAGCGAGACGAGCCTCACGCCGTGGCGCTCCAGCTCCTCGATCAGCTTCACGAAGTCGCTGAGGCTCCGCGAAATTCGGTCGAGCTTGGTGACGGCGACCACGTCGATCAAACCGGATCGGGCCAGTTCCAGGAGCTTCTGGAGGGCCGGCCGATCCATGTTCTTGGCGCTCTTGCCGCGGCGCTTCCCGTCCTTCTCCCCCTCGACCAGCTTCTCGGAGGCGACCCAGTTCTCCCCCTGCTTGCGCCGGTACTCGACGAGGGAGGAGAGCCGGTCGAGCTGGGTATCCAGCGATCCATCCTCCTTGTTGGCCTGCTTGTCGGTGGAGACGCGGCAGTAGAAGGCCACATGTACGATCGGGGTGGTCCGTGCCGGGATCTGCGAGTTCTTCTGGATCACCTGAGCCTCCTCTTCTCCGCCGTGCGGCGGAACGAACCGATCCGGGAGAGCCAACCCATCGGCGACGCGAGGTCGATCCGCTCCCGGAGCGAGACGAGCCTCACGCCACGGCGATCCAGCTCCCCGACGAGCTTGACGAAATCGGCGATGTTGCGCGAGAGGCGGTCGAGCCTGGTGACCGCGACCACGTTGATCCGGCGGGAGCGAACCAGCTTCAGGAGTTTTCGGTAGGCGGGCCGGTCGGCGCGGTAGGCGCCCTTGCCGGCGTCCACGAGCTTCTCCTGGGTGACCCAGTTCTGCCCCTGGGTCCGGCGATGCTCGACCAGGGACGTCAGGAGGCCGGTCTGCGCGTCGATCGAGCCGTCCTCCTTGTCGTTCATGCCGCGGACGTAGAAGGCCACGTTCACGACGGGGCGGGTTTCGGGGGTTTCTTCGTTCTGTTTCAGCATAAAATTCGTTCTCCTTTCTGGGTTACGCGGCGGCCCGCAGGCCGCCGATGACGGGGTTCCGGGGATTCTTGCGCGCCCGGAGCCGGGCGAAGAAGGAATCGATCTCCTCGATCCGCGCCTCCGGCGCCAGGGGAGCGAAGGGATGATCCTTGTCTCCGGCGAAGGCCGGGTACTTCCCGGGATCGATCCGGAGGACGCGGATGCGCCAGCGGGACGTGGGGCGTCCGGCCTTCTTCTCGGCGCGGGCTTCGTGGCGGGTACCTCTCTCGGCGGACGCGCCGGACTTCTCGGCGCGTCGTTCTCGATCCGGCTTGTTTACTATAACACGCGAGCCCTCCAAAGGTTCACGACATTCGCCCTGGACCGCGCCCTCCGGCGCGGCATGGCCCATTTCTCTCATAGGTTCAGGTCTCCAAAAAGAATAGGAATATGGCGTACCAGGAGAGGTCACGCCTTTGATCCCGGCGGGACGGCCCCGGCCGGGCGACTGAAAAAGGGGGGGGGAACTACGCCGCCTCCATGAGGTCCTGGTCCTCCAGGTACCACTCCAGGATCTCGGTCCGGGCGTGACCGGCCTCCCGTGCGACGAGTGCCGCCGCCCGGTCCCGGTCCATGTCCTTGACCTTTACGAGGTGCTTCATGCGCTGGCAGAGGTAGCTGCGCCTCATGTCGTGGAAGGTCGCATCGTTCGCCCGTCCCACGCCGGCGGCCCGAAGGACCCGGTAGACGTGCTGCCGCCACTTCTCGAAGGTGGGGGCCTCGGCGGGGATGATCGCCTGACCGCCCGGGGCGATCTGGCGCGCCCTCTGGAGGATCTCGGCTTGGCGGGGATTGTGGAGGAAGAGGTACCGGGGGCGTCCGCCTTTGGTCCCCCGTTTCACCCAGACCCGATCCCCCTGCCAGTTCCATCCGGGGCGGAAGAGGGCCGCCTCCTTGAACCGGAGGCCCAGGTGGCGGGCGAGGAGCATCATGACCTTGATCCGCTCGTCCGGCACCGCGGAGAGCATCTGCTCGAAGCGCCCGTCCGGGATGACCTTTCCCGCCCTGGTATGCCGGGGGCCGGGCTCGACCCCGAGTTCGGCGTTCGAACGGGGCACGAGGTTGGCCTTGCCGATCTTGCGGACGAGCCAGCGGAGGTGGGAGAGCTTGCTTTCGAGGTCCCGGCGCCCGTGATCCGAAGCCTTCCATGCCTCCACGATGGCCGCGACGTGCTTGGCCCCGAGGTTGGCCCATTTCTGGAGGCCGAACCGTTCGTGGAGGGCGCGGGCCGCGGAGGACAGAACCCACCCCCGCTTGCGCTGGGTGGCGTAGGAATCCTCCCGGTTGGCCGCGAGGATCGAGATGAGCTGCCGTTCGAGGGGGATGTCACCGTGCATAACCGTTCTCCTTAAAATGTTAGCTGTTTGTAAGATCGCTGATGGCGCGAAAAAGGCCAAGGAAGCGGGCACGGACCCTCCCCTTGGCGAGAGACTTCTATCGCCAAGGGGAAGGCCGGGCCGGGGACTCACGCCGTGCGTCGCTCTTGCGGCTGCCCCAGGCGGACGAGGACTCGTGCCGCCTCACCGTGGTCAAGTCCCGTCCTCTTTCGGAGGTACTCGACCAGTTCGGAGAGCTCGTCGCCGGAGGTGGCCTCCGGACGAAGCCGCGCAGGCCCGAACCACCTGCGCTTCCCGGGTCGCGCGATCCTTCCGCCGATCGCCATAGGCGTCCTCCAAATAAACCCTGAAACAGGGTCATCCCGCACGGGCCAGGACCCCCGGATCCGGAAGCCTCGGGGGAGGCTCCCGGGTCGGGGAGTCCTGGACCCGCCGGTTAAGGAGGGCGGTCCAGGCCTCTCGGGGAGGATCGCAAAGGGGAAGGGAAAGGGACGGCAACACCCGCCTGGCCAGTCCAGACCGGCGCTACCTCTTCTCTCTAGTGTGTAGAGTTTGGCGGCGCTTCGGGATATACTCCCCCTCTCCTTCAATGGACCCTGACCTCGAAAAAGAACAGGTCCGGCGCGAGACCGAGGCGGTTGCCCAAGCCCGGGACCGCTTTTGGGAAAACCTCCGCCGGAGCGCCCTCGGGGAGTCCACCCCCGGGGCGGCCCTGGTCTCCCGGGCCTTCCCCGCCCTGACCGACGCCATCCGGGCCGAACAGCAGCGGATCAAGGGGGGCGCCAAACCCTGGTATTGGCAACGCCTGGTCTCCGTGGAAGCCGACAAGCTCGCCATGATCACGCTCAAGACGGTCCTCACGGCCCTGGGCGAGAAGGAGGATTCCTTCACGAAGGCGACCATGCTCGCCCGGCGGGTCGGCGAGTGGTGCGAGGCGGAGCGGCTCTACGGGACGGCGGACCGGGGGGAGCGGGAAATCGTCGACGCGATCCTCCAGCGGAACAAGAGGCGGAGGAACGCGCGCCAAAGCGCGCCCAAGATTCTGGAAAAGCTCGGGGCCCGCGCCTCCCCCCGGACGCTCATCCGCCTGGGCGGGGTCCTCCTCAAGTTTGCCATTGAGCATACGGAACTCATCGAGAGGCGGGTGCGCCCCCGGGAGCCCGCGTGGATCCACCTGACGGTGAAGGCGACACAGGATTTTGAAGGAATCCTGAAGGCGCTCGAATCCATCCTGGTCCCCCGGCATCTGCCCATGATCGTCCGCCCCCGCCCCTGGGACCGGGGCCGGAAAGGGGGATACCTCCGGATCGAGATCCCGTTCGTCAAGCGCGAGGGCGAGCTTGAGGTGGGCGACGCCCTCGAACGGGCGGATCTCCGGATCCCGTCGGAAGCGGTCAACGCGATCCAGGAGACGCCCTGGCGGGTCAACGAGGGGGTCGCGGAAACCATGCGCCTCGCGTGGGAGCGGAAGGCGCCCCGGGAGGCCCTACCGGCTTGGGAACTCCCGCCGCTGCCGCCCCTGTTGCCGAAGGACTCGACGCCGCCCGAGGAGTTCGACGCGCGCATCCGGGAGCGGGCCAAGGTGTGGAGGAAGCGCGACCAGGCCGTGGGCAACCAGATCCAGATGAGGATGCGGCTCAAGCTCTACGAGGACCTCCGGCGCTTCAGGGAGTTCTACGTCGTCGGGCAATGCGACCACCGCGGCCGGGTGTACTCCGTCCCCCAGGTCGTCCATCCGCAGGCCGACGACATGGGGCGCGCCCTTCTCCAGTTTGCCCGGGGAAAGCCGATCGGGGAGAAGGAAGCGGAGTGGCTGGCGGTCTACGTGGCCAACCTGGCAGGGAGGGACAAGCTCCCCTTGAAGGAGCGCGTCGGATGGGTGCGCGAGAAGCAGGAGGAAATCGTCTCTTGGGCCAGGAAGCCTCTTGAGGGCGGCCGGTTCTGGAAGGAGGCGGACAAGCCGTGGCGGTTCCTCGCGGCGGCCCTGGATTGGGCGGGATACGTCAAGCACGGTCCGGGGTACGTCTCCCATCTCCCCGTCGCGATGGACGGGACGTGCAATTGCCTCCAGCACCTCTCCGCCCTCGGCCGGGACCCGGTGGGCGGGCGCTCGACCAACGTGGTGCCGTCGCCCCACCGGCAGGACATCTACGGCGAAGTCGCCGAGGAACTCCGGAAGCCCGTCGCCTTGGACGCCGACCGGGGCCATGAGATCGCGAAGCTCGCGATCGACCTCATCAACCGGAAACTCGTCACGCAGGCCACCATGACGACGCCCTACGGTGTCACGGCGACGGGGCTCCGCGATCAGCTGGTCGCGGCCATCGGCGAGAACTGGTCCGATCGCTTCCCGGACGACTACGAGGCGGCGGCCTACCTGGCGGGCCACCTCGATCTGGCGATTGGCCGGGTGGTGGTCAAGGGGGCCGAGATCCGAGGGTGGCTCCGGGGCGTGGTGGAGCTGCTGGCCGGAAAGGGGCTCGGCCTGTCCTGGATCGTCCCCACGGGATTCCCCGTGGTCCACCACTACCTCGTGGAGGCGAAGAGGCGGGTCCGGACGCTGGTGGGGACGCAGCTCATCCGGGAACAAGCCGACGAGGCCCAGGTCAACGCGGTGAAACAGGCCAACGCCATTGTGGCGAACCTGGTCCACTCCCTGGACGCGGCGCACATGATGTTCACGGTATGCGCCTTGAAGGCGCTGGGGATCTGGGATTTCGCCATGGTGCATGACAGCTACGCGGTGCATGCCTGCGACGTGGAGGTCATGAACCGGGTGCTCCGGGAGCAGTTCATCCGCGTCCACACCGAGTTTACGCTTGGGACGTTCGTGGAGCAGATCCGCAAACAGGCCCCGGGGGTGGCGATCCCCGATCCGCCCGTGCCGGGCGGTCTCGACCTCGCCGAGGTTATGAGATCCGAGTACTTCTTTTCCTGATCCGGGGCCCTTCGCCCTTCCGGGCCGAGCCCGCCCGAGCGGAGTCGAGGGGGGCGAGGCCGGCCCTTGCCCTTCAAGTATGCCAGCCCCCTTCCTTTCCCCTTCCCTTGGGGCGCCGGTCCTGCCCCTGCGGCCGCCGGAGGCGGCCTGCCGCCCTTCTCGTGGCGCGCAAGGACCGGCTCAGTCGTTGTATAATCCTCAGACGGGCGTGAGTCGCTGGGCCGTCCGCACGAAGGAGGATCGGTGAAGGTGTTCGCCGCCGTTTTCGCTACCGCCATCCTGCTCGGGGCCTGGAGCCCCGCCGAGGAGGCGTCACGCCGGGGACCGGCGGTTGGCGAAAAACCTGCGGGTGAGGTGGACTCCTCGGGGCTCTCCAAGCGGCCGAAAATCCTCAAACGGGACGGCCAGGGTCGCGTCCTCGTCGAGATCGACGTGCGCGGCTGGGAAGTGCAGTACACGCGGGACGAGGCGGGCCGGGTGGTCCGGAAGGACTGGGTCCATCCGCGGGATCGGAACACCACCTGGACGCGCTGCTGGACGTACGAAGCCGGGACGGGACGTCCCATCGAGGAGTTTGACATCGTGGGGAACAAGAAGTGTCTCTGCTACGGCATGGACGGGAAGCTGGCGGAGACGGTGGCGCCGGAGGGTTTCATCGAGGAGGCCCAGCAGCACCGGCTGATGTCCCTCCAGACGGCGGCGACCGGCGCCCGCCAGCCGCCCGCCGTAACGTTTTTCTACGACAACGCGGGTCGGATCGTCGAGCGCCGGGAGGAGCCGCCGGAGAAATAAGCGGGCCCAGCGGAAATCGACGATCCGAAATCACCCCATCCCGAGAAGTCCCTCGCCGGGGGCCGCAATCTGGGGTCGGCGCGCAAAACTCAATGCGTGCAAAATCCCATTGACTTGACCCATGCCGTATGGCTATTGTAGGTCGTTGCATCCCTGACGCACACCATCGAGAGGAACGGGCTTCGCGCTTCACATGCCAGGGGGTTGCGCGAAGTTGGACTCATGATGGGTTGAGGCGTCCGTCTTCATCGTCGGCGGACAGGTGCGCAAGAGGGGTGTGGGTATGGGGAGGGGAAAGGCCCCGGTCATCGTCGTCGGCCTGCTCGGGGTGGCCCTCCTGGCTGGCCTTGTCCTCATCCGCATTTCCTCATCCTCCACCCGCGCCGGCACCGTACCGGCCCACGATCCCGAAAAATCCCGCCGCACGTCCCGCGTCTACCAGGAGCGCCTCGACGGGCGGCGGTACGTAAATCCGGACCTCGGCCTCAAGGTCATGGGGCCGGAAGGCTGGCAGGTCTCCAAGGGCCAGAGGTCCGACGTCGGCCCGGCCTATGAAGGGCTGGTCGTCAAGATGGAGCCCGCGGGCGATCCCGATCCCCAGACGCAGATCCGTCCGTTCGTCTCCGTCGTCAAGCGCACGCTCGGCCCCGGGGCCGCCCCGGACCCGGCGGCCTACATCCGCCAGCATCTCCTCGGCGAGGGGAAGACCGTCCTCGAAGAGCCTGCCGCGGCGGAGATCTCCGGCCGCCCCGCGGCCAAGGTGGTCTACGAGCTGAAGAGCGGAGGGGGGACGATCCGGATCGCCCAGCTCGTCCACATCCGGCGCGGGGAGGCGATCATCGTGAGCGCCATGGCGCCGGCCTCGGCCTTCGGCGGCCTTCAAGATGTCTTCAACGGCGTCCTGGCATCCGTCAACCTGGATTTATAGCGGGGTAGGAGGATAGGATGATGCACGCGGTGAGCTTCAAGATGCCCAAGGCGCTGGCCCGGACTCTCTGCCAGCTTCTCTGCGTCACCTCCTTACTTTATTGCGACTCCTTCTTCGTTCTCACCGCGAGGGCAACCGCGAAACCCCCGGAGACGCCGTCCATCCGCCCCTTCATCGCAATCCCGCCCGCCGGGGGCATGGCCCCGTCGCTCTCGCCCCAAGAGGCTCCCCCCGAGCCCCCCAGCACTCCTCCGGCCCCTCCCGAGCGGGTCCCGCCCGACGCGGCGCCGGCAGGCTCACCTCCTGAAAGCGATGCCCCCGCCCCCAGCGCCCCTCCCGCGGCTCCGTCCGGCGCGGACTCCCCCGCCCCCCTGGCCGCGATGGTGGAAGGCGCCCCGACCGAACTCCTTGAAATCGAGCAGGCCTCCTCGGAAGCAACCGATTGGCAGCCCGGGGACATCTTCGTCTCCCAGCGCGGGGTCGGGATCAACGTCTACTCCAACACCGGCGTCTTCAAGGAGACGTTCCGCGACGACATCCCGGACAACGTGGACCAACTTGGCGACACGGTCGCTGGCGGAGCCTTCGACCGCGACGGCAATTACCACGTGGCCACTTTCACCAAGACCACCCTCGTCAAGCATTCCAAGGTCCACCCCCACCAGATCCTCCAGAAGATCAACACCGGCCCGGAAATGGCTGGCATGCCCATCTCCATCGTCTTCGCCGACAATGGGGACTACTATGTGGGTCACGTCCCATCCCTTACCGTCGGCCCCAAGTGGGCGATCCGCCACTACAATGCCGCCGGCGTCTTCCTCGAAGAGTTGCAGGTCGAAAGAGACGGCCGTGGGACCGAGTGGATGGATCTGAGCCGGGACCAGCGGACCCTTTTCTACAGCTCCTGGGGCCGCCGCATCCTCCGCTACGACGTCGTCGACAAGAAGCAACTCTCGGACTTCTCCGTCCTTCCTGCGGAGACCTACTGCAACGTCTACACCATCAAGCTCCTCCCCCCTGGCGACGGCCGCGGCGGGGTCCTCGTCGCGGACAACATGAACATCAAGCGGCTGGACGGCGTGGGAAACGTGGTCCAGACGTACGACGCCCCGGCCGAGGACACCTGGATGGCGCTGTCGCTCGATCCCAACGGCACATCCTTCTGGGCCGCAGGGAGCAGGAAATCCAACCTCTACCGGTTCAACATCCAGACGGGCGCCGTAGAGGTGGGGCCCATCTCCGTGGGGTCCTACTGGAGCACCGGCTGGATCTCGGTGAAGGACGAGCCGCTGGCCGCGATCAACCGCCCGCCCACGATATCCACGCCGCCGCCGGTCGTCGTTGATAAGCCCCTCCCCGGCGGAAATCCGGTGGGCCTGTCCGTGGACGTGAGCGATCCGGACTGCAACCGCCTGGTCCTGGAATGGAACATGGATGGCGGACCCGTCGAGGCGGTGGACAGCCTGTCCACAGGCACGATGCCCACGGCGGGCACGCTGAGCTACACCCATATATATGGAAGAGGCGTCCATCCGGTCAGGATGACCGTGAGCGACGGCCGGGCGCAGGCGAGCTCCGAGACCACCGTCACCGTGCTGGGGGACGTCGAGCCGCCCCGCGTGACCTGCCAAGTCGGCACGGGGGTCCTCTGGCCGCCCGACCACAAGCGGATCAACGTCGGATTTTCCTTCACGGCCACGGACGATCAGGACCTGGCCCCATCGGTCGAGGTGAAGGTCTACAGCGACGAGCCCGAGGAAGACCAGACGGGCGACGGAAAGGAAATCCCGGACGCCCAGCTCCTGCCGGGCGGGGAGCCCGGGACGTACACCCTCCTACTCAACGCGGAGCGGAAGGGCGACGGCGACGGCCGGGTCTATCTCGTGGTGGTCACGGCGACAGACTCGGCGGGGAATTCCACTACAGCGGCCTGCACCGCGGTGGTGCCCAAGAGCAAGGTCGCCGGCGACATGGCCGACGTCCTGGCCCAGGCGGCCCAGGCGGCGGCCACGGCGGGACCGGACGGGTCTCCGCTGACCCCGTTCTTCCTTGCCAGCAGTGCCGGGGCCATGGCAGCCCTGGCGGAGGAAGCGGTCGCGGAGGCCGAGATGCCGGACCCGGAGGCCGTCGTCTCCGTTAAGGCCTTTCCCCAGTTCGCCCGGCTCTTCGAAGGCTCCCAGTACCAGTACACCGCCCTGGGGACCCTCCAGGACGGAACCTCCCGGTTCATGACGAACGAAGTCGCCTGGACTTCCAGCAATCCGAACGTGGTGGAGATCACGAGCCGCGGCTTGGCCACTGCGAAATCCGCGGGGAGCGTGACCATCAAGGCGGAGGCGGAGGGTGGCGTCGCCGGCAGCGGCACCTTCATCGTCCTTCCCAGGGCGCTCCAGGCCCTCAAGCTCGATCCGCTTTTCGATGGCCCCAAGATCGCGGGCCAGGAACGGCAGTACCTAGCCACGGGGTACTTCAATGACTGCACGTCCGAGGACGTAACGGCCCGGGTCGCGTGGACATCCTCGAATGCGGGCGTGGCCACGATCGATGCGACCGGCCTGGCCACGACGGTCGCCGCGGGGGCGTCGACGATCACGGCGACAATGCAGGGCATTTCCGCCGCGGCCACGCTGGACGTGATCCCCCGCCAGATCTCCGCGATCCGGATCGAACCGGCGGGGACCTCGGGAAATCTCATCTTGGGGCGCGTCTACGCCTATAAGGCCATCGCGAAATTCAACGACGGCCTCGAAGAAGACGTGACCTCCTCGGCCATTTGGTCGAGCGACCAGCCGGCCAAGGCGTCGGTCGATTCCACGGGGCACGTCACGGCGATATCTATCACCACTGCTCTCGTCACAATCTCAGCGAAGGTCGGGGCGATCATGGGCAAATCCCTGGCCACAGTGAGCGCCCTGGCCGTGACCCGGATCGACATCCTGCCGGCAAGCCGCGAGATCGCGGTCGGCGGCAGCCGCCAATTGTCCGCCAAAGCCGGCTACAACGACGGCACGAGCCAGGACGTGACTCCCCTCGTCACCTGGACGGCGCTGACGCCTGCCAGGCTCACCGTCTGGCCGGGGGGCCTGATCAAGGGGGTCGATTATGGCTTTGCCAGTATCCGGGTCACCTTGGGCTCGTTCACGGCCGACACGCTCTTCGCGGTGCGCGTGAAGTACCTGATCGCAATCGAGGTAAATCCAGCGCAGCAGGAAATAGGGACCTATCAGTCCCTCCAGTACGCCGCCGTGGGTTACTTCGACGACGACACCTCCGAGGACATCACGCCGGAGGTCCTCTGGTCCACGAGCGACGAGCGCATCGCCGAGATTCAGACCTACAGGGACCCGACCCCCGGCCGGCTCACGGCCCAGGACATCGTGGCTGAGATCCTGGTGACCGCGAAGGTGGACGATCTTACAGGGACCGCCAAGCTGTCGATTTACCAGTTGGTCCCTGTGAAGATCGCGGTAAATCCATCCCAGGGATGCGTGCAGGGCGGCGGGACGCTCCCGTTCCAGGCGATGGCCATCTTCACGGACGGGACCGAGTCGAACATCACGGGCCTTGTCGACTGGGTCTCGTCCGCCCCCTCGATCGCGACGGTGAACGCGCAGGGGATCGCCACCGGCGTGGCGCCGGGAACGGCGAACATCTCGGCGACGGAATTGGGGGTCACCGGCATCGCCACGCTCAAGGTGCTTCCTCCCCTGGCCTCGATCGGCGTGTCTCCCTCTCCCGCACAGGTCCCCCAGGGAAGCACCCTCCAACTCGCGGCGACGGGGACGTTTGCCGACGGGACGACCCTCGATCTCACCGCGGGCGTGGCGTGGTCTTCCTCCAATCCGGCGATCGCCACCGTCTCTCCGTCGGGGCTCGTGATCGGCATCGCCCTGGGCAACGTCACCATCACGGCCTCTAGCTCCGGGAAGACGGGGGTCGCCCCGCTCACGGTGGGCTCCCCGGACGCCCCGCCCGTGATCGGGATCACGAGCCCCGAGGATTTGGCCCTCGTCAAAGGGCTCACCGACGTGGTGGCCTCGATCGAGGACATGAACCTCACGAGCTACACCGTCAAGTTCATCCGCCAAGGGGACGCAGACGGCCCGGTCCTGGGGGCCGGGACGGGGCCGGTCTCGGGCGGCGTGGTGGGCACAATCAACCCGACAACCCTGGAAAACGATTTCTACGTGATCCGGATCGCCGCCACGGACGCGTCGGGCCAGACCGTCACGGCGGAGCGGAAGATCACGGTAGCCGGGGAGCAGAAGGTTGGGATCTTCACCCTCACCTTCACGGACCTGGCGGTCCCCCTCCAGGGCATTCCCATCACCGTGAATCGGACGTACGACACGAGGTTGCGGGCGGACCGGGACTTCAGCACGGGTTGGCGGCTGGACGTGGTGGCGGGCAACGTCAAGGTGCGGGACAACCACGACGTCGTCATCACGCTGCCGGACAACCGGCGTTCCAGCTTCCGTTTCGCGCCTACGGGGCCGTTCGACGACCTGAGCGCCTACGTGGAGCAGTACGGTCTGCCCCCGCTCTTCTCGCGCGACCGGACGCCCAACTACGTGGGCGAACCCACGGCGCCGCGGTGGAAACTCCGCGCGACGGGGGACCAGAACCTCCTGGCCGTCCCCACGGCCACGGAGACCATGGACACGCCCTTCGGCCCGATGCCGGTGGTCACGGACTTCGACCTCTATTATTTCGACTTCACGCCCTACCGCCCGCCCGGTTACGTGGTGGCCGACCAGAGAGGGACGGAATACGAGTACTCGATGCAGGAAGGCGGGCGGCTCGTCCGGATACAGGAGCCGAACGGCAACTTCCTGACGATCACGGGCACGGCCATTTCACACTCGATGGGCCAGAAGATCGACATCGTCCGTGACCCAGGGACGGGCAAGATCACGAAGCTGGTCGATCCGGACGGCAAGGAGATCCTCTACGAGTACAGCGCCCAGAACGGGGCGCTCTCGGCCTCCGTCGACCGGGTCCAGAGGCGGACGGAATACGTCTACAACGCCCAGAGCAAGCTCAGGGACATCATCGATCCGCGCGGCCTCCGCGCGGTCCGGAATGAATTCGACCTGGATGGCCGCCTGATCTCCCACACCGACGCGGAAGGCAACCGCATCGATTACGCCCATGACGTTGCCGGCCGGCAGGAGGTGGTGACCGACCGGCGCGGCAACCTCACGGCCTACATCTACAACCAGGACGGCAACGTGGTCGCCCCGACGAACGCCCCGCGCCAGCCGCGCCCCTTCGAGTACGACGAGTGGGGAAACAAGACCCTGGAGCGCGACGAACTCGGCAACGCCGTGGAATTCCAGTACGACGCGAGCGGCAATCTAATCCGTCGGACCGATCCTAACGGCACTGTTTGGACGGACACGGTCTACACCTACAACGACCGGGGCCTCCTGACCCAGGTCACCCCGCCTGGCGGCATCGGCCGCCGCACGCACGAGTACGACGCGGACGGCAACCTGACGGCTACCTACACTTATTATTACACGGATCGAACCATCTACGAATATGACAGCCACGGCCGGCAGACGGCGCAGGTGGACCCGCTGGGGACGAGGACGGAGTTCGTATACCAGGACCTCGCCGGGCCTCCGCCGACCTTCGGGAGTCATGTCGTGGAACAGAGGGTCCGCTCCTCCGCGGGCGAGCTTCTTCGGAAAAGCGCCTTTACGTACGATGGGAACGGCCGGCAGATCACGCAGACCGCGTGGAAGAAGGACGCGGGCGGGACGTTCTCACCCTACGCCACCACGACGACCGTCTACAACGCCGCCGGTCAGGTGGTCGAGGTCCGGGACCCCCTCGGGAAATCCACCTTCACGGCCTACGATGAGATCGGGCGGCAGTCCACGGTGACGGACAAGAACGGGAACGTCACGAGATACTTTTACAACCTCCGCGGCCTCCAGGAGCGGGGCGAATATCCGGCCATCCAGGTCGGGACCGAGACCGTCACCCCCTTCGAGGAAAGCGGCTACGATGAGGAGGGGAACCGGACCACGTTCAAGGGCCGCGACGGGCAGGTCACGACCACGGTTTTTGATAAGCTCAATCGGCCCGTCAAGGTGATCCATCCGGACGGCAGCTTCCGGGAGACCACCTACGACGCCGCGGGACGGGTGGTGGGCGAGAGCGACGAGCGGGGCTCCTCGGTCGTCACCACGCTTGACGCCATGGGCTGGAAGACGTCCCAGAAGGACGCGATGGGCTACGTGACGGCCTTCGCCTACCGTCCCACGGGCCAGGTGGAGCAAACCATCGAGAAGCATGTGTCGCCCTATCGGACCACGAAATTCACCTATGACACATGGGGACGCCAGATCGAAGTGACCTTCCCGGACAACACGACGCGGAAAACGGCCTACGATGCGCTGGGCCGGAGGACCGAGGAGACGGACGAGGCGGGGATCAAGACCAAGTTCGTCTACGCGCCAACGGGGGAACTGCTGGAGGTCCGGCAGCCCGATCCGGCGAACGCGACTCTCTACACCACGGTCACGCGGTTCGAGTTCGACAGCCTGGGGCGGAAGGTGAAGCAGATTGACGCCCTGGGAAGGGAGACCCTGTTCGGCTACAACGAGCGGAACGATCTCGTGTCCCGTGCGCGTCCGCTGGGCCAGCAGGAATTCATGGCCTATGACGACCAGGGAAACCTGCACGCCCGGACGGACTTCATGGGCCGGACGACGACCTACGGCTACAACGGCCTCAACCTGTTGACAGAGAAGCTGTTCCCGGACGGTTCGCATCGGGCGTTCACGTACTTCCCCTCCGGCGCCCGGGCCGGCTTCACGGCCACCCCTGCGGGGGGCGGGACGCCGGAGACGACTTCCTACACCTACAATAATCGCGGCCAGCTTGCCTCACAGGCGAACCCGGACGGGACGAAGCTCGAATGGGAATACGATTCCGCAGACAACCGGACCCTGGTGCGCGTGTCGCGGCTGGGGGTGACAAGCCAGGAAATTGCCTATACGTGGACTTCCCGTAACGAGCTATTCCAAGTCCTCCGAAACGGCCAGGAATGGGCGCGCTATTACTACGATCCTTACGGGAACCGCGCCTCCGTGCTGTACGCCAACGGTACCCAGCAGGTGTTGAGCTACAACAAGAAGCATCAGCTCACCAGCATCCAGAATCTCCGGATCTCGCTGGGGGCGACGACGAAGAACTACCTTGAGGACCCCTCTCTGGTCTCGGCCTGGAGGATGGACCAGCCGGTGCAGGGGGCGGGGTACGACGAGGAGCAGATGAACCCCCTGGACCTGGGCGGATCGCCCTATCCCAGCTCCCAGACGGGATTCTCCGGCCAGGGGCTCCTCATGGGGGACAAGAGCACCCTTGCCACGCCGCTTCCCTCGGCCGTGAGGGCGTTCCCAGCCGCCGAAGGCACCCTGGTGGCGCATTACAAGCCGACCACGGCGACAATCTCAGGTAGTCCGGCGGAGGTCCTCTCCACGCGGCAGGTGTCGGTCGCGGCGGTGGCCCAGGAGTTCCGGAGGAACCTGGACGGGTCTCTGGCGTTCGGCGAAGGAGCCGCGCAGGTGACGACCGGCCCGCTGGGGTGGGACACCACCCGGTTCAGCGCGCTGGCCTTCCGTTGGAATTCGGCGGGCGCGGACATCGTGCGGGATGGAGGGATCCTGGCAGCGGGGACCAATCCCCTTGCCAGTCCCCTGGTGGGTCGGTATGTGGTGGGGAATCTGGGGACGGCGCCGGAGGCGAGCGGGACGGCGTGGGGAGCGCGGGGGACGATGGATGAGGTGGCTCTCTTCGCGAGGGCCCTGAGCAACGAGGAGGTCCAGGACATCGCCGTGCGTGGCCTGACGCCGGTGGTGAATCAGGTTTTTTCCAGCTACACGTACACGGTGGATTCGCGGGGCCTGCGGACGCAGGTCGTCGAGAACACGGGCCGGACCGTAAATTACACCTATGATAATTTGAGGCGGCTGGTCCAGGAGAAGATCACGGAAAGCGGTCAAGTCACCACGATCGCCTATGTCCTCGACCTGGTGGGGAACCGGCTGGAGAAGCGGTTGACACCGCCGGGGGGGCCGGTCGAGGTGACGGCGTACGGCTACAACGCAAACGACGAGCTGCTGACGGAGCAGGGTCCGGGGAGCCAGTGGACCACCTACACCTATAATGAAAACGGCGAAACCGCGTCGAAGACGGTCTCCGGCACGGGGGCGGTGGTTTACGCTTGGGACTATGAAGGGAGGCTCGTTGGCGCGTCTAGCGCGTCGGAGAGCCTCGCTTTTGGCTATGACGCGGATGGGATCCGTGCGGCCAAGAGCGTGAACGGCGCGGTGACGCGGTTCATCGCAGACCGGAAT
>CAYNDR010000072.1:2000-3740 GCA_964395295.1 uncultured Planctomycetales bacterium | reverse complement strand
TCGAGCACGATGTCCACCAGGCGCGCGGAGTTGACGCGCAGGTCCTTGAGGAGCACGACGCCGCGGGGGTGGTGCAGGTCGCCTACGTCTACGGGGACGACCTCATAAGCCAGGAACGCGCGGGAAACCAGTTCAACTTTTATCACTACGACGGCCAGCTTTCCACCCGCCAACTCACCGACGGCGCGGCCCAGGTCACCGACATCTACACCTTTGACGCATTTGGAGTGCTCCTCGCCTCAGGTGGAACGACCCCTAACAAATACCTTTATACGGGCGAACAGTTCGATCCGAACATCGGATTCTACTATCTCAGAGCGAGGTACCTCAGCCACACGACGGGAAGATTTGTCTCTCAGGATCATTTTGGCGGGCTCGAGCATGATCCTTCAACACTTCATAAGTATGTTTATTCAGGACACGAATCGGTCAACACGGTTGACCCAAGCGGCCTTTCCTGGTTAATCGATCTGATCACAACCCATAAAGTCATATGGATCTTGGCGGCGATTGTGTTGGTCCCTTTCGCGACCTTCATCTTTTTCGCGCTACATACGACAGGAGGGCGCGCTCGGAATTTGACTGCCTATGCAGCGGCCCAATTCCAAGCAGCCCTAAATTATTTATCACCCGAAGAAAAAACAACACTGGCTCAAGCGACGACACGCGCAGCTGATGACCCGTTGACCGACGACGAAATCGCCCGTAACGTTGCGGGTAGGACAATCATCTGGTACGCTCCAATCCTCCAGAGTAGGCCTGTTGCCCTTGCAGTAGTCCTCTACGGAGAAAACCAGCACATCGTACGAGTTGGCGCTGGGGATTCACCTGAAGTTGAAAGGGAATTCCGGGCCTTCGTCAAGTCGTATATCATACGACACACCAAGCCCAGGTCTCGCACCTCAGATGATACGCTTACTCCGGCGGAGATTCAGACTATTCGGGGCTATCACCACGGTGGTCAAGGTGGGCACGGGTGGACGAGGTAGCAGATGAAACATAAAGGTTTCCTTGCGATTTTCCTGCTAGTGCCATTGGTCGCTGTGGGTTTATTCCTGACGTGCGTATGGCCCTCTCTCCGACTGAAGATGCTTCTCGCCAAAGCGGACAAGCAAGATGTTGTTCCCGACATTTCCAGCTACTCCAGCGCTATCCTCGCGAAAGAGCTGCTCCAAGATCGGCATTCCATGCAGGCCCTCCGGGATATCGTCGAAACCTTGTCGTCGCGTAACGACTCGGTGGCGCGCGACGCAATTCTGGAGCTCGCTCGCAGCAAAGATTCGAGGCTGTCGGTCATAGGGTTGTCTGGCCTGCGTGGGGCACGCAGCGTAAGTGAAGAAGCGCAGTCGATTGTCGTTCGGAAACTCTCCTCCGAGAACGAATCCGAGAGAGTCGCAAGTGCTCTTGCCCTTATCTCTTTTACATCCGGAAACGAGCTTACAAGATTGCTTCGCGAAGAAATAGACCGCGCCGGGAACAGAAGGATCGCGATGCTGGTTCTTGAGACATTCAAGAACGTAGCCGTCACCGCGAACGTAGTCCCATCAGAACTATTTCTCTTGTACACGGCTGACCAGAGTCCGGAGGTGCGGCGCGTCGCCATTGAAGGTCTCGTCGTTCGCGTCAGGCGTGAACATACACTTCAACTGGTGGAGCTGCTTTCAGATTCAGAGCTGGCCGTTCGCATTAAGTCATTCGAGGGGCTAAAGTCTCTGCTTGCCGACTGTCCGGACTTCGACG
>CAYNDR010000072.1:0-1934 GCA_964395295.1 uncultured Planctomycetales bacterium | reverse complement strand
CCCAAGAGCGTCGACGGGAGCAAGTGGCAGCGATACGCGCTTCGATGGAGCCCCGTCTCCGCGAACTAGGAACCCAGATCACAGTGACGCGGATTAAGTAACGTCCACCCACCAGGTGAACGGCCAGGCCTGAGGGAGGGCGAAGGGGAACCACGAGATCCAGAACCCCTGTGCCAGTCCACCGAGATTGGTGCCCGAAAAACCGCATGGAAATGGCGTTCGGAAATGGCCATTGCTCGTGAAGAGATGGTCGGAAGAAGCCTGAAGACGCATCGCAAAGGGGCCTTCGATGCGGAGGCAGGATTACCAGATGCAATCCGACCGGGCGATCCTTCCAGGGACGCGAAGGAAGCCTACGCGCCCCGCTATCGGGGATGTGGCGCATCGTCGGCCTCCGGAAAGCCCCTCGACGGAGGGGCTTTCGGGAGGATACCAAAACTGTGGCAATCGGAGTTGAGCGAGGTCCCTGCCGTCTTCCGAACGCGGCGCCCGGAGGCAGTCGCGCAGGTGAACCCGGTTCACCCCGGCAGCATGCCGTGGACTCCTATCGCGCGCCACCCGGCACGAGTGGAGGCGCGTCTCCGGTAGGGATAGGGTCCGCCAGGCGCGCCGGAGATCGGCGCCCGGTAAGGACAGCCCGCCCAGCACAGGGGCTGGAAGGCTTCGGCCCACGAGGGAGCCACGCGGGTCCTACGCGCACGGCCATCCGGCCGCGGGTACTACAAAGGGAAAGGGAAGGAACCAAAGCTTTCGATGTCGCCATCGTTCGCCCTTTCCTCGAACAGGCGTTTGCACACGTTCTACGGCCTCCGGCGGGCGGATCGGTGCCCGTCACCGTTCGCCCCGCGACACGGTTACGGGCGCCCCCGGCACCCCGGTCTCCCGACCGTCACGCCGGACAGGCCCACACCCCGCACGCCCTCCGGCCCCTGCCAAGGCCCGAAGCCGTGCGGCACGGCCCGCAACACCTCCCGACTTCTTCCGAGGCGCCTACGGGCCATCTACGCCTTTGGATGCTTTCTTTATCGTGAACCTCTCATGGCCGACAGGGGCCAGAGGTGGTCAGGCGCCCAGCTCCTTCGGAGCCTGCCCCCGTCGGGGGCGGCGGGGCGCGGACGGCCGGCCCCCGAGAAGGTCCCTTCTCGTCTCCGTCCATCCACGCCCCGCCTTGGGCGCCCGACCACCCCTGACCTTGAATGCTCGCCATGCCGTCCGGACCATCCGTTCGCCCCGCACACGGGACGGACGGGCGGCCCGGCCGCCCCACCTTGCCCCCGCAGACCGGGGGGCGAAGGCCAGCCCTCCTACGGGGCCGGGGCCTTCCAGATCCCAGCCTCGCGCCGCGCCTCCGCAACCATCGCCTGGAAGCGCCGCCAGGCCGACCGGGCGTCCAGCCGCTCGAGTTCGATCAGCCGGTGCTCGCTGAAGTACCGGACGATCTCCGGCTCCCGGTGCTCCCGCAGGAACCGCTTGATCGGTTCCGGCAGCCCCAGGAGCTTGATAGCGCGTCCGACCCGGTTGACCGGCTCCCCAAGGATCAGGGAGAGGGCCCGGAAGCTCTTGATCCCGCGCGCCTCCATCTCCCGGGCGTAGAATTCGGCCCGTTCCAGGGGGAACCGCTGGCGCTTGAGGAGCGTCTGGTACTGCCTCCAGACCTTCTTGTGGAGGCTCCCCACGCCCTGGAGGACGCCCGGCCGGGGCCCCAGGACGAACTCCTTTCGATGGTTGACGAACCGGCTGTAGCAGGGGGTGACGTCCCGGAGGGACCGGCCCCGGGAGGGGGGGGATTGTTTCGTCGAGGGTGCCCGAAGGGCCACCATAGAGAACCACGGTCCGGCGACTTGGCCGCTACGGCCACTTTGGACAGCGAATCGAAGGGTTCCCACAGGTTCGAAACAGCCCGGTTGTCCTGGAAGGTCACTTTCGAAACGACC
>CAYNDR010000071.1:15113-20754 GCA_964395295.1 uncultured Planctomycetales bacterium | reverse complement strand
ACCGGGCATCCACACGGACTTCCTTGGCTTTCCCTTCGGGGAGGATGACGATTCTATGGTCGGTGACCTCCACGCGAACCTTGGCTCCCGGCTTTAGCCCCCTTCGGCTGAGCCACTCGGCAGGGAGGAGGATGCCGGCGCTGTTGCCGACCCTCTGGATCTTCTGCACTCTGACGGCCATCGTAATAACAATGTTATAACGAACGGCTGAAGAAGTCAAGCCCAATCCATGGGCCCCTTCTCCTCCCTGATGGCGAGGGGGGATGGGGTTCCATCACCGGCGGACTGAAAGGGGGATTCCGCGCTCTCGCGCCCTGAACGCTTGCGAAATGCCATAATCAGGGATCTCCCCCCTGCCCCCCGGAGGGGCCGCGACACCGTGATTCGTCATCCGCGATTTGAATCAATCCCCGAACGATTACTGTCCTTCTTTGTGCTACTAACGATAGGCTTCTTGTTTTTCCGAGAAGGTTTTCCATGGGGCGGCCCATCTCCGGTGATTCCAATGACTTGCGCGGATTCACGTCCCCTTTCCGTGCCCGCGGGGTCAATCGCTCAATGGCTCGATCTACAATCCCTCAATGCGCGGCAACCGCCGCAACAACCCTTGGGTTGCGGCTCGGCCGCGCTGTGGCCTTGGTGCCTTTGTGGCGAGAACGTCCTCCCGGGCACACTTCATTGCCCGGACGGCCGCGCCGTGGTAGACTCCCCCCCCGTGAGGATCCTCCTCTCCAACGACGACGGCGTCCGCGCGCCCGGCCTCCATGCCCTGGCCGCGGCGCTCAAGAAGCTGGGGCGGGTCTTCATCTGCGCCCCCGAGTCGGTCCGCAGCGGGGTCTCCAGCGCCCTCACCATCAACGAGCCCCTCCAGGTGGAGGAGGTGTCCCGGGACTGCTGGGCCGTGAACGGGAATCCCGCCGACGCCGTCAAGATCGCCCTCAAGGAGCTCCTGCCGGCCCCGCCCGACCTCGTCGTCTCCGGCATCAACAACGGCCTCAACTGCGGGGCGAACATCATCTACTCGGGGACCGTGGCGGCCGCGCTCGAGGGGGCCCTGTACGGGATCACGTCCTTCGCCGTCTCGCGGACGTTCTCCGGATCGGGGGGCTACGGGGCGGAGTCGCGCCTGGCGGCGCGCCTCGTGCGGCGGCTCGCCGCGCTCCACCCGCGGGCGGCGGGCGTCTTCAACATCAACCTCCCGAAGGGCCGACCCCGGGGGGCGATCGCCACCGTCGCCGAGCCCGCCCCCTACAACGACGGGTACCGCCGGCGCCGCGATCCGCGGGGGCGGGCCTACTACTGGCTGAGCGGCGAGCCCCCCCGGAAGCTCGGGCTCAACGGCCGGGCCACGGACGAGTGGGCGGTCGCCCGCGGCTACGTCTCCGTGACCCCCCTCCGGCGCGACCTCACCGACCTGCGCCTCCTCGACGATCTCGAGCGTTGTTTATCATGAAAGGGGACGGATTGAAACGCTCCGCGAAGCCCTCCGTCAAGTCCGAGGTCTGGCGCGCCCGCGACCGCAGGGTCCTCTGGCACCCCTTCACCCAGCAGAAGCTGTGGATGGAGGAGGAGTTCCCCGTCATCGTCCGGGGCCGGGGCGTCCATCTCTACGACACGGACGGCCGGAAGTACATCGACGGCGGCTCGCGCCTGTGGTGCAACGTCCACGGCCACGGGAGGCGGGAGATCGGCGCGGCGATCCGGCGCCAGCTCGGCCGGGTGGCCCACACGACGTCCCTGGGGCTCTCCAACCCCCCCGCGATCGAGCTGGCGGAGAGGCTGGCGGGGATCGTCCCCCGGGGCCTCACCCGCGTCTTCTACTCCGACGACGGGTCCACCGCCATCGAGGCGGCGCTGAAGATGGCCTTCCAGTACTGGCAGCAGAACGGCCAGCCCGGGAGGACCAAGTTCATCACGCTCGACGCGGGCTACCACGGCGACACCGTGGGCTCCATGAGCCTGGGCGGCGTCGAGGCCTTCCACGGCCTCTACAAGCCGCTCCTCTTCCGGACGATCAAGGCCCCTACGACCTACGCCTACCGGTGCGACAAGGCCCAGACCCTGCCGGACTGCGGGAAGCACTGCATCCAGGACATCGAGGCGATCCTCAAGACCCACGCGCGCGACGTGGCCGCCCTGGTCGTGGAGCCCCTCGTGCAGGGGGCCGGCGGGATGATCACCCAGCCCCGCGGCTTCGTGACCGGCCTCCGGCACCTGTGCGACAAGCACGGGGTGCTCCTCATCGCCGACGAGGTGATGACCGGCTTCGGGCGGACCGGCCGGATGTTCGCCTGCGACCACGAGGGGATCACGCCCGACCTCATGGCCATCTCCAAGGGCCTGACCGGGGGGTACATGCCCCTGGCGGCCACCCTGGCGACGGAGAAGGTCTTCGAGGGCTTCCTGGGGGACCTCCGCCAGCGCCGCGCCTTCTTCCACGGGCACACCTACACGGGGAATCCCCTCGCCTGCGCCGCGGCCCTGGCGTCGCTGGGGATCTTCGAGCGCGAGCGGACGGTCGAGAGGGTCCGGAAGACCGCCCACCTCTTCGGGAACCTGCTCCAGGAGTTCTACGAGATCCCCAACGTGGGCGACGTGCGGCTCTGCGGGCTCATCGCGGGGATCGAGCTCGTGGCCGACCCGGCGAAGAAGGCGCCCTACCCGGCCGAGGAGCGCCGGGGCCACCGCGTGGCGGTCGAGGCGCGCCGCCGGGGCGCGATCCTCCGGCCGCTCGGGGACGTGGTGGTCCTCATGCCTCCCCTGTCGATCACGGCCGCCGAGCTCACCCGGCTCGTCCGGATCGCGCTGGAGTCCGTCAACGCCGTCTGCAAGGCCCCCGCGCGCTGACGCCCGGACCGCGCCGCCGAACATGATCGTCACGTGGAAGTTCCAGCCGGGGCCCCCGGAGGAGCATTCCGTCCCCCGGTCGATCGAGCACGGCGGCCTCCGTCGGACGTACCTCCTGCACGTCCCTCCGTCCCGCCGGCAGGGGGAACCGGCCCCCCTGGTCCTGGCCCTCCACGGGACGGGCGGCACGGGCCTGGGGATGGAGGCCGTGACCGGCCTGAGCGCCCTCTCCGACCGCCACGGCTTCATCGTGGCCTACCCGGACGGCGTCGAGAAGGGCTGGAACGACGGGCGCGGCCCGGGGACGACTGATGACGTGGGCTTCATGGCCGCCCTCGTGGAGGAGGTCCGCCGCGCGTGCGGCGTCGATCCCGGGCGCGTCTACGCGGCCGGGATCTCCAGCGGCGCGTTCTTCTCCCACTATCTCGCCGCGAGGAGGGCCGACCTGGTGGCGGCCATCGCCCCCGTGGTGGGAGGCATGTCCCCCTCCCTGGCCGGGGACTTCAGGCCGGCGAGGCCCGTCTCGGTGCTCATCCTCCAGGGGACGGACGACCCCCTGGTCCCCTTCGCCGGCGGCAAGGTGAAGTGGTACCGCGGCGGGGTCGTCCCCGCCGGGGAGGCCGTGAGGAGATGGGTGGAGCACGACGGCTGCGCGCCGGAGCCGTGGCTCGATGATTTGGCGGACCGGGACCCGCGGGACGGGATGCGCGTCCGGCGCGCCACGTACGGGGGGGGAAGGGAAGGCACGGAGGTCGTCCTGGTGACCGTGGAGGGCGGCGGCCACACCTGGGCCGGGGGGCTCCAGTTCCTGCCCGAGCGGATCATCGGGAAGACGTGCCGGGACGTGAGCGCCTCCGATCTCATCTGGGAGTTCTTCTCCAGGCATCGCCGGCGCTGAACCGCCGGCCGACGAGGGAACGAGGGGCGTGACGTCCGCGGACCGCGATGCGGCGTTCCGGGCGCTCGAGGCGCTCTACGCGGAGCTCCAGGCGGAGCTGGACGCGCTCGGCCCCCAGTGCCGGCTCACGGGCCGGTGCTGCCATTTCAAGGAGTCCGGCCACCAGCTCTGGGGCACGAGGCTGGAGATCGAGTACCTCCTGGACCGGGCGGGCCCCCCGGGGAGCCTCCCCGACGGCGCGTGTCCCTACCTCCGGGATGAGGCCTGCGGCGCGCGGAAGGGGCGCCTGCTGTCGTGCCGGACGTTCTTCTGCGAGCCCTCCTTCCGGCACCACATGGGGCCGCTTTACGAGAGGTACCATCGCCGGGTCCGGGACCTCCACCGGCTCGCCGGATTTCCGTACGTGTACGTCGAGGTCCTGGGCGAGCTCGCCCGCAGGAGAGGAGTGAAGCCGGAAGCCTGAGGCGGGAAGGAGAGAACGGAGGAGACAGAGAACGATTCACCACGGAGTCCGCAGAGAGCACAGAGAGGAGAAGAGACGGGGAAGGCTCCTCGTGATCGGAGCCCCCGGGCAGGTTCCAGAGGACCGGTTCCGGCCGGGAGCGCGTTAATGCTTTGGGTGTGGCTATTCTAGGTTGGAGGCTGGTGAGGCACCAGGGTCTTGATGACCGGGGGATAAGCGAAGGCGGATGAAAACGGGTGGCCCCCTCATCCGTTGCTGATTTTGGAGAGATCGGCAAACGGAGAGAGAGGGGGCCCCTATGGGGAGTGTAGATTCCGTTGTCGGATTGGACCAGAAAATCGCGAAGTGCCGCCAGGAATTCGAGGGGCTTTTGGCGGAGGTCACCAAGCCGTCGGGAAGGGAGACGCTGGACGCGGTAGAGCGAAGCACGTTTGCGGGGCTTCTGGAGGTGGGGCGGACGCTGCTTGCCGCGCGGCTGGCGGCGGAAGCGGCCCTGGACCAAGCGCCGGAGGTGGTGGGGGGCAGCGAGGAGAAGCTCCCGTATCACAGCCACAAGTCCGTGCCCTACCGCTCGCTGTTCGGGGAGGTCGAAGTGGAGCGGGCCTACTACTGGAAGGAAGGGTGCGGTGAGGGGTTTTGTCCCCTGGACGCTCGACTGAACCTACCGGCGCGGAAGGACTCCTACGTGCTGCAGGAGTGGGCGCTTCGGATGGGGGTGGCGCAGAGCTTCGACGAGATGCAGGGGGGGCTCTCAGCACTTCTGGGGCTTGAGATTCCCAAGCGGCAGTTGGAGACGTACGCCCGGGACGCCGGGGTGGCGGGGGGGACCTTCTACGACGAGCATCAGGCTCCGCGACCGAAGGAGGAGGGACCGATCCTGGTGGCCCAAGCCGATGGCAAAGGGGTCCCGATGAAGAAGCCGGTCCCGGCAGAGGCCCCCAAGAGGCTCAAGAAGGGCCAAAAGCGGGACTAGAAGAAAATGGCATGGGTGGGGGTGGTGTACACGACCGAGCCTCGTCGGGGCAAGGAAGACGACCCGAAGCCGCAGGGCAAGGAGGTCTTCGCGGAACTCCAGAAGCGGGAGGAGTTCTGGCCGGAGCTTCTTGAGCGGGCGAAGGGGCGGGAGCGGGGGGTCAAGCGCAAGGCGTTCCTGGGGGACGGGCAGAGAGAGCTCTGGGATCTCGCGAACGAGATATTTTCCGACTACGAGCAGATTCTCGACTGGATGCATGCGAGCGAGTACCTGTGGGACGCGGCGTACCTGTGGCTGCCGGAGTCCTCGCCCGAGGCGCATGCGTGGGTGGAGCGGCAACAGAAGCGCTTCCGGAAAGGCGGCGTGAAGGACGTGATCCGTGAGATCCGGAAGCTCGCGCGGGACGGAACGATCCGGGGGAAGGAGAAGCAGGAGGCGGCTGAGAAGATCGCCGCCTACT
>CAYNDR010000071.1:0-15103 GCA_964395295.1 uncultured Planctomycetales bacterium | reverse complement strand
GGCGCCGTGGAAGGGACGTGCCGGTACTTGGTGAAGGATCGGATGGAGCGGTCGGGAATGAGGTGGACGGTCGAGGGCGCGCAGGCGATTCTCACGCTCCGGGGCGCCTACGTGAGCGACCACTGGAATGCGTTCTG
Organism: uncultured Planctomycetales bacterium; assembly: GCA_964395295.1. GTDB lineage: Bacteria > Planctomycetota > MHYJ01 > MHYJ01 > JACPRB01 > CAYNDR01. Next base: position 14,966 of record CAYNDR010000071.1, on the reverse strand, counting down.
GGAATGGTATCGCGCCAACGAGGCGCGAAGGCTCTACGGAACCGCGGCGGTGGTGAAGACCTCCGCGATGGGGGTCGCCGCATGATTGCCAACGCGGAGTAGCCGCACCCTAATGCTTTTCACCGGGGACGGAGCCCCGGTTCAGACGGAGCGCCTCCGCCGCGGCGAGTGCCTCGCAAGATGATCCGGACCTGTTTCAGGACTCCGCCCGCGAGCGCGGAAAGCCATTGCGACTTCCGAAATTACAGCCAAGCTATTGCTTTGTGGTGCCACGCCATTCAATATGATCGACGGATTCGCTCATTCTGCCTCCAGGGTACCACAACCCCATGGGATGTTCGATGCGTCCGTAAAGCCTGGTGAACCAGGAATGCCAAAGTGGCCTAATCTCGATCCGATAGGGGTGGTAATCAGTGTCAGTAAGGATGCCTCTCAGCTTTGGGTTTGAGAATGAGGAATACATTTGAAGGAGCCATCCCGCCGGGAAATCTTCGTTATTGGCCGCTTCTTTCCTGAGCATTTCAACGATGTCCATCTTCCTGTACTCCAGTCGCCGTTCCTGATCCTGCGGCTCCATGGAGTTTCCAGTCAGGCTTGGGATATGGACTAGATCCAGGTACTGCCTGCTCAGCGCAAGAGACGCCACCAGGAGCAGCATATCCATGAAGACAATGATCCTGGGTTCCGCAACGCAGATGCCGACGGCGATGAGGCATGACGCGCCAATCAGAGGTTGAAGTACGGGATTCCCGCGAGCGCACAGGTGGTGGGTCATGAATCCCTCGACGATCAGCAGCAGAGCCAGCCCTGCCAAAAGGGAGAGGATGACCTTCTTGGCTGTTGGTTTGCCTTTCCAAAACAGAATCGAACAGAGGACGCTGATCGCTACCATGGCCATCAACAATACGGCATGCCGCGTTGCGCTTGCCATTACCTGAAGCATACCAGCAAATGCCGGATTCGGATTGGCCTATAGGCGGGGAAAGCACGATCACTCAGCTCTCCGGAAAAGCTCCGGCCGCAGGCGAGACGCGTCCTGGCGGGGAAGCAGTTCCTCTCCCGGGGCCGATCCCCCGGAGCCTTCCTGGGAGCTCCTCTCTACGGGTTCCGCGCGCTCCGGGGTTGTTCCTTCGTTCACCCCGTGATCCCCCGGTGACGATTACCCAATTGAAATGGTCCGATGGCGTACTATAATGAGTCGGACGAATCTTCTATGCACCGGAGCGCCCGGTTTCGCGGGGCCGCCGTGACGATGATGGGGATCCCAGGATGACAGACGTCCCCGGGGGCGACGCCAAGAACGACTACACCTTCGGCCAGGTCGCCATCAAGGAGAACATCTGCTCCTTCGAGCAGGTCAAGGAGTGCCTGGACATCCAGAACAAGCTCCGCTCGATCGGGATCGAGCCCAAGAAGCTCGGCGAGATCCTCATCGAGAAGGGCTACCTGAAGCCGGAGCAGGCCGTGGCGATCGCCAAGCTCCAGGTCCAGGGGGCGTCCACCCAGCGGGTCTCGATCCCCGGCTACGAGGTCATCTCCCGCATCGGGCAGGGCGCGATGGGGTCGGTCTTCAAGGCCCGCCAGGTCTCCATGGACCGGATCGTCGCGATCAAGGTCCTCTCCGCCAAGTACTCCAAGGACAAGTCCTTCGTGGACCGCTTCGTCCGCGAGGCGCGCGCCGTCGCCAGGCTCAACCACGAGAACATCATCTCCGGCTTCGACGTGGGCGAGTCCGGCGGCGTCCACTACTTCGTCATGGAGTTCGTCGACGGCACCCCCGTCAGCAGCATCCTCCGCCGCCCGGGCCGCCTGGAGGAGCGGCGCTGCCTGGAGATCTGGCTGCAGATCGCCCGGGCGCTCTCCCACGCGCACGAGAAGGGCGTCGTGCACCGCGACGTGAAGCCCGAGAACATCATGATCGCCTCGAACAACGTCGCCAAGCTCTGCGACCTGGGCCTGGCCAAGCAGGCGAAGGACGAGGCGGGGGCCACCATGGACGGGATGAGCGTGGGGACCCCGAACTACATCTCCCCCGAGCAGGCGCGGGGGGAGGAGAAGATCGACATCCGAACGGACATCTACTCGCTGGGCGCGTCGCTCTACCACCTGGCCACGGGCACCACGCCCTTCACGGGCGCCAACGCCATGGTGGTCATGACCAAGCACGTCACGGAGTACCCGGACCCCCCGAAGAAGAGGAACCCGTCCCTCTCGGAAGGCTTCAACAGCCTCATCCAGAAGATGATGGAGAAGCGCCGGGAGGACCGCTACCAGGACCCCGACCAGGTCATCGCCGAGGTGGAGCGGCTCACGCGCGGCGAGCCCGTCGCGGCGCCGCGCCGTCCCGTCACGCAGGTCGTCCACCCCGAGCTGGTGATCGTCCGGCCCAAGACCGAGGCCCCCGCGCAGAAGCCGATCACGCACCTGCCCCGGCTCTCCCCGGTGCGGTCGTCCTCGTCGTCCCTCCCGATCTTCATCGTCGTGGGGATCCTGGCGGTCGTGGGGATCGCCTTCTTCATGGCCGGCGGGGGCACGTCCTCCGGGGGAGGGGGGGGCTCCAATCACGCCGTGAAGCCGCCGACTCCGCCCGATCCGGGACCGGGCGAGGAGGCCGACTACCGCAAGGAGATCGCCTCCTTCCGGACCTACGTGGATTCGCGGATCGTGAGCCCCTCCATCCCGGACCGGTTCACGGCGCCCTACGAGCAGATCCACGAGCGGATCGAGCACTACAAGACCCGGTCGAAGTTCGGCGAACAGCAGGCCTGGGAGGAGGAACTGCCCCAGTACACGGAGAGGGTCAACACCCTCATCAAGACCCGGATCTGGGCGGACATCGAGATGAAGGCCCGGGCGCATTACGAGGCGGGCCGCCACGCGAAGGCGATCGAGGAGCTCAACCGCCTCGAGGACGTCTACAAGTGGTTCCGGAGGGGCGACAAGCCCAGGATGACCGCGGCCGGCAAGGAGCACGCGGAGTGGATGAGGAAGGTCAACCGCGAGCTCGGCGACATGTACGTCACCCAGAAGCGCGCGGTGGAGGAGGCCTTCCGGGACGCCGCGCGGCGCGACGAGGCCTACCGCCTGCTGGACGGCCTGGCGGTCTCGGCCACGCCGCCGCAGATGGCGGAGATCCAGGCCACGCGGAGGGCCTACCTGGAGCAGGAGATCGGGGAGCTCCTGTCGGGGACGGCGTCCCCCGAGCTCTACAAGAAGGCCCGGGAGCGCGTCCAGAAGCTCAAGGAACTGCACGCGGGCAACCCGGAGGCCGGCGAGTACCTGGACCGGGTGCTTGCCGACCTCAAGGAGAGCGAGCGGAAGATCCTCGCCGGCGCGGCCTCGCAGGCGCCGGCGGCCTACCTCAACGCCTTCCTGCCGAAGTTCTCCGACGCGATGAAGATGCGCGACCTCGCGGCGGCCCGCCGGGCCGCCCACGCGATCCTGTTCTCCCCCGAGAACGCGGCGCTCCAGCCGGCCTTCCTGCCGGCGGGCACGGACGCGGTCCTCCTGCGCGCATGGCTCGGCCCGTCCCGCGCCGGGGCCTTCCCCCAGCTCAAGAAGGTCGTCGCGCTCTGCGAGGCGGCGGCCCTGAAGCCGGGGCAGGAGGCGGTGCCGCGGGACTTCTACCTGGACCTGCGCGCGGCGGCGCTCCTGGAGGAACTCGTGGAGCAGGCCCTCCAGGGGGCGCAGTTGGCCGCGCGCGACCCGGCCAAGTTCAAGGCCGGATTCTCAGCCACCCTGAGGGACTCCGTGAGCGTGGACCTCGCGCCCCGGCGGCCGGACGGCTTGGGCCTGACCGTCACGATCCGGCAGGGGGGCGGCACGGCCACGCAGTCGGCGACCCTCGCGCCCCGCTCCCCGCTGATCACGGAGGACGACGTCGTGGCCCTGGCGCGCAAGGCGGCCCCGTCGGACGCGCTCCTGCCGCTGAAGGCCTTCCTGCTCTACCTCCACGCGGGGCGGGCGGCGTCGGCCAAGGCGTACTGGGACCAGCTGACGACTCCGGAGCTGAGGCTGGGGGTCGAGCGCTACGCGGACCAGTTCAAGGGGCTCGCCTCCCAGGCCGACGAGGGGGCGGTGGAGAAGCTCTACAAGCAGGCGATCGACCTGTACGTCAACAAGAAGGACAAGGCCGGCGGGATCAAACTGCTCCGCGAGTGCCTGGAGAAGTACCCGAACACGGATTACATGAGGGGCAAGGGGCCCCTCTCGGCCAAGACCCGCCTCGATATCGCCAAGGAGCTGGTCGGCGGCGCGCCGAAGCCCCCCTGATGCGACGCCGAAGTGAGGAGGCTGGGATCCTCGCCCGGGGGCGCGGAAGAGGTCATTTGTCCTGCCCTTCCAGCCGGCGGCGGGCCTTCTCCTTGAGTCGGACGTGCTCGCGGTCGGCGCCGGGAAGGGGCTTGGAATCGAGGACCCGGCGGAACTCCTCGATCGCCAGGTCCTCCTGCCCGGCGCGCCGGTAGGCCTCGCCAAGCCAGAGCCGCGTCTCCGGATGGTCGGGCGCGATCTCCAGGGCCCTGCGGTAGCAGGAGATCGCCTTCTCCGTCGAGCCCATGAAGGGGAAGCCCGGGGTCTCCTGGTAGACGCGCCCGAGGAGCCGCAGGGGGCCGGCGCCGTCCACCTCCGGGCTGAGCCGGTGGGCCCGCTCCAGCTCGGGGACCGCCTGCTGGAGGCGCGCGTAGGAACGCTCGGCGTCGGCCGCATGGAGGAGCAGGGCCCCAAGCCAGTAGCGGGATGGACCGTGGTCAGGGTTCATCCGCAGGGCCTGGCGCGCGTGGCCGAGCCCGGCCTCCCGGTGGGGCGCGTGGCGCTCCCGTCCGCGGGGATCGGCGAGGTCGGCCCCGTCCACGATGCGGGAATGGACCTCGGCCAGGAGCGCGTTGGTCTCCACGTCGTCGGGACGGCGGCTCCATTGGCGGCGCAGGAGCGCCGCGGCGCGCTCCAGGGCGCCTTCCGTCTCCCGCGCCCGGACGAGCCCGCGGGCGGCCTCGAGGGCTTTCGGGAGCGGCATGGACTGTTCCTCTCCGGTGAGCGCCGGAAGGGATTCGCCGAGGTCGGCCAGGGCGGTGAGGGGCGCGGTCGCAGGCGGGGCGGCGCACGCGGCCAGTCCCGCCAGGGCGAGGGCGAGGCCCCTCCTCACAGGACCCTCCCGAACGCGCGGAAGAACTCCGCCAGCCGCGCGGCCGCGGCGCGGGACCGCCGGGCGTCCCGGGCGATCCCCGCCAGGACCCGCGGCCGCCGCGCGACCTCGCCCAGCACCGGCAGGACCCCTTCGTAGCGGGAGGCCAGGGGCGCGTCGGGCGTGTCCAGCACCGCCTTCACGCAGAGGAACTCGATCCCGATCTCGCGGGCGACCCCCGCCACTCCCGCCGACTCCATGTCCGCCGCGAGCGCCCCTCCCGCCGCGGCCCGCTCCATCTCGGCGGGCTCGATCAGCGGCCGGTCCACAGCCACGATGTCCCCCGCGCGGGCCCCGGGCGCCGCCTCCCGCGCGCGGGCGGCCAGCGACGCCGTCGCGGGGAATCCCCGCGTTCCCCCGACGATGAGGTCCGCCGTCTCGAGGGACTTCCCCAGCGCCCCGGCGAATCCCGTGGAGACCAGCCCCGAGATCCCGAACGCCTCCGCCAGCGCGCGCGCCGCAGACGCCGCCTTCCCGGGCCCCATGCCTCCGGCGACGAAGATGAAGGGATCCGCAAGGTGGACGGTGTGAACGCCCTCCCGCCGGCGCCGCGCGCGGAGCGCCCGCAGGGTCGCCCCGAGTTCCTGGGGGACGGCCGCGACGACCCCGATCTTCATGCGAACATCTTCGCGGCGTTGTAGACCTGCTGGGTGAAGGTCACGCCGCGGCCGCAGGCCACCGTGGGCTCGAACCCGGCGTGCACCATGCAGGTCCGGCAGCGCGGCTCCGCGGACCGGGGGCCGTAGCGGTCCCACGGGGTCTTCTCCATGAGGTCGCGGAAGGTCGGATGGTAGGCGTCCCTCAGCATGTAGCACGGGCCCTGCCATCCCTTGGGCGTGCGCGTGGGATTGCCCCAGGCCGTGCAGGTGAGATCGACGTCCCCCTTCAGGAAATCCAGGTAGAGCTGGGAGTTCCCGAACCACTTCTCCTTGGACTTGGAGAGGAGCCTCCGGAACCGTTCCCTCACCTGCCGGCGCCTGAGGAAGGACTCCTTGCCCGTCTGGTCGAAGTCGTACCCGGGGGAGACCAGGATCCCGTGGAATCCCACCTCCTCCGTGAGGTGGCGGAACATCCCGCTCAGCTCGTCGACGTCGCTCTCGGCGTAGACGGTGGTGTTGCAGCTCACGCGGTACCCGCGCTCGATGGCCTGTCGGCCGGCCGCCACGGCTTTTTCGAAGCACCCCGGGCGCCGGGTCTGGCGGTCGTGGACCTTCCCGGGACCGTCCAGGTGGACGGCGAACGAGATGAACCGGGACGGCGCGATCCTGTCGATGAAGCCCGGCAGCAGAAGGGCGTTCGTGCAGACGATGGCGTACTTGCGCCGGTCCACGATGCCGGAGACGATGCGGTCGATCTCCGCGTGGAGGAGGGGCTCTCCCCCGCACACCGAGACGATGGGCGCGCCGCACTCGTCCACGGACTCGAGGCACTGTTCCGCGGTGAGCCACTCGGACCGGGGCCCCGCCCAGCGGTCCGGCGTGCACCTCAGGCAGGACAGGTTGCAGGTGTGCAGGGGCTCCAGCATCAGGACCACGGGGAAGCGGCGGATCCCGCGGAGCTTTTTCCCGATCAGGTACCGCGCCAGCCTCAGGGAGAGCGCCAGGGTTTGCCGCATGCCCGCACCTTCGAGCCGGTCAGGAGAGCGCCTCGCCGTTTCCGCCGGCCGCCGCCCGGAAGGCATGGAGCGCCAGGAGGGGGAAGTAATGGCGGTACATCGTGTAGACGAGGTAGAAGACGCGGGGGAAGCCCGTCCCGGTGTGTTCGGTCTCGTCCCAACCCCCGTCCTCGCGCTGGCGGCGGATCAGCCATTCCGCCGCGCGGACGGCGGCGGGATCCGCGGCGGGGAGGCCGGCGGCCAGGAGGCCCAGGAGGCCCCACGCGGTCTGCGACGGGGTGCTGGGCCCGATGCCCTTGCAGTCGGGGTCGTCGTAGGACCGGCAGGTCTCGCCCCATCCGCCGTCCGCGTTCTGGACCCGGCCCAGCCACCGCGCGGCCTTCTGAATCCAGTCCGCGCGCATGTCCTGGCCGGCCGCGCGCAGTCCCACGAGCACCTGCCACGTGCCGTAGACGTAGTTGACCCCCCAGCGGCCGAACCAGGACCCGTCCGGCTCCTGGGTGCGCCGGAGGAAGTCGATCCCCTTCCGGACGGCCGGCCGGTCCGGCGCATAGCCGAGATAGCCGAGGAGCTCCAGGATGCGGCCCGTGAGGTCGGCCGTGCTCGGATCCAGGAGCGCGTTGTGGTCCGCCCAGGGGATGTAGTTGAGCACGTCGATGTCGATGTTCCGGTCGAAGGCGCCCCAGCCGCCGTCGGGATTCTGCATCGACAGGAGCCACCGCAGGGCCTTCTCGAATCCGGGCTCGGCCTGCCGGTCCGCGAAGAAGAGCGCCATGAGCACGGCGGAGGTGTCGTCCGTGTCGGGGTAGATCGGGTTGTCGAACTCGAAGGCCCAGGCCGCCGGCTCCACGCCCGGGTTGCGGACCTGCCAGTCGCCGCCCGTGAAGATCTCCTTCGAAAGCAGCCAGTCGGCCCCGTGTCGGACCGCTTCCGCCCCGGGGCCGCCGGTGCGCGCCAGCGCGTGCACGGCCCAGGCCGTGTCCCAGACCACGGAGAAGCAGGGCTGGATGCGCATCTCCGAGCCGTCGCGGACCTCGAGGTTCTCGAACTCGCGGAGTGCCCGGGCGAATTCGGGGGACTCCCGCCGGTATCCGAGGCATTTCAGCGCGATGATGGCGTTCATCATCGGGGGATAGATGGCCCCCAGGCCCCCCGCCGGCCTCAGCCGCTCCAGCATCCAGCGGCGGGCCGCGTCGAGCGCCCGCTTCCGCAGGGTGCGGATGTGGAGCCTGTTGTAGGCGTTCAGCGCGCGGTCGGCCAGCTTGAAGAACCCGCTCCAGAAGGCCTGCTTCCGCGTCTTCGGGGCCGGCGGATCGTACGGGACCGCGAGGTCGTGGATCGAGAAGGGGACCTCCACCCTCGGCCGCATCCCGTAGATGATGAGCATGGGCACGATGATGGTGCGCGTCCAGGCGGAGACGCGGTAGAGGTTGAAGCCCCAGCTCTGCGGCGGAAGGAGCATGAACTCGGGCAGCATCGTGGGGAGCCGCTCCCAGTCGTACTGCCCGAAGAGCGCCAGGTAGAACTTGGTATAGCTGTTGCAGGCCTCGATGCCCCCCAGGTCCAGGATCCTGCGGCGCGCCCGCGCCAGGGCCGGCTCGGAGTCGTCGTGGCCCGCCAGCCTCAGCGCGAAGTACGCCTTCACCGTCGCGTCCCGGTTGCTGGGGCCGCCGTGGTAGATGGGCCACCCGCCGTCGGGATTCTGCTGGTTCAGGACGAAGGCCAGGAACCGGCTCTGCCTCCCGGCGTCCACCCGGCCGAGGGCGTGCATGAGCATGACCGCGTCGGATCCGAGCGTGGAGTCCCCGAGGAGCTCCGCCTCCCAGCACCCGGACGGGGACTGCCTCCCCTCCAGGTAGCTCCGGGCCGCGTCCAGGGCGGCCTCCACCCGGGGCCCGATGAGCCGGCGGGAGCGGTCCGTCTCTCCCGCCGCGAGCACGGCGCGCGCCGCGAAAGGCAAGAACACTCCCTTCATGGTCCTCCCTGGATCAGGCCCGCGGGCGGCAGGGAGAAGACCTCCCCAAGAGAAGCCGCCGGCAGGACCAGGGCCCAAGGCTTCGAGCCCGACAGAAGGATACCATAATAACAAGAAGAAGGCCGCGCCCATCCATTTCCTTGCATTCGATCCGCGCCCGCGGATCCCGGGGCCTGGCCGGCCCGGCGTCGGGCATTCCACCGGCAGGCCCCATGGCCAGGCCGGACCAGAGTGCACCGGGGATCATGAAGATAGCTTGAAGGGAGCATTAATTGTTCTCCATCCGGGAGGCGGGGACGGGAGAGGCGGGCCTCCTTTCCCCGTCGGGGCGCCTGGGATCATGCTGGAATCGCCCCGCCCCGGGTGCTATCTTGCGTCCTGATCCCTGCCCTTCGGCGCCGCGAGAGGAAAAGCGTGGAACAGGACTGCGGAAACTCGCCATCGATGGAGGCGCGCGGGGAAGGTCTGCCCCGGGGCGCCGCCATCGAGTTCCGCGACGTGAGCAAGGCCTACCCGCAGGGCCGCCGCCAGGTGGCGGCCCTCCAGGGGGTGACCCTCTCCATCCGTTCCGGCGAGTTCGCGGCCGTCACGGGGCCCAGCGGATCGGGAAAGTCGACCCTCCTGCACCTGGCGGGGGGCCTGGACCTCCCGACGGGCGGCGAGGTCCTCATCGGCGGGAGGTCCTCCCGCGGGATGGGCGACCGGGAACTCACGCTCCTGCGGCGCCGGACCGTGGGCTTCGTCTTCCAGTTCTTCCACCTCGTCCCCTCCCTCACCCTCGTGGAGAACGTCTGCCTGCCCCTCCTGCTCGACGGCCGCCGGATGGACGAAGTCCGCGGCCGCGCCGGAGACCTCCTGCGGCGGGTGGGCCTGGAGGCGCGCCTCGACCACCTCCCCGAGGAGATCTCCGGCGGCGAGATGCAGCGCGCGGCCATCGCCCGCGCGCTCGTCGCCGATCCCCCCATCCTCCTCGGCGACGAGCCCACCGGAAACCTCGACTCCGCCGCCGGGGCCGCGATCCTCGATATCCTCCAGGAGGTCGCCCGGGAACGGACGGTGGTCATCGTCACCCACGACGAGAAGGCCGCCGCCCGCGCCGGACGGATCATCCGCCTCCGCGACGGGAGACTGGCGTGAGGGCCCTCTTCCGCTTCTTCTCCCTCCGCCACGCCCGCCGCCATCCCTTCCGGGTCCTCCTCAGCGGGCTGACCGTGGCCCTGGGCGTCGCGCTCTTCGTCTCCGTGGACGCCGCCAACACGAGCACCCGGGCCGCGTTCCAGCGCGGCGTCGACCAGCTCTCCGGGAACGCCCGGCTCCAGGTCGTCCGCGGGCGCGGCCTCGGCGTGGACGAGGCGGCCCTCGCGCGGGTCGAGGCGGTCGGGGGGATCCGCGCCGCCCCCGTCCTCCAGGTGAGCGCCTCCCTGGCGGGACGGGAGTCGGAGCCGCCCCTGCTCCTCCTCGGCCTCGACCTCAAGCGGGAAGGCGGGCTCCGGTCCTGGAACGTCGCCGGCGACAGGAAGCCCCAGATCAATCCCCTGGCATTCCTCTTCGGCGACGCGGTCATCGTCACCCGGAGCTTCGCCCGGCGGCACGGCCTGGTCCCCGGGGGGACGCTCCCGATCCACACCCCGCGGGGGCCCCGGCGGGTCCTCGTGGGCGCGATCGTCAAGGACGAAGGCCCGGCCGCCGCCTTCGACGGCAACGTCGCCGCGATGCCGCTCCGGTCGCTCCAGCGCCTCTTCCTCCGGGAAGGGCGGCTGGACCGGATCGACGTCGGGATGGACGGCGACGCGGAGGAGGCGGCCCGCCGGCTCCGCGCCGCGCTGGGACCTGGCTACGAGGTCCGCCCGCCGCCCCGCGGCAACTCCGTGCTGGAGGAGGCCCTCACGCGGATCCGCGCCCTGGGGGGGATCAGCCTGGTGGCGCTCCTCGTGGCGATGTTCATCATCTACAACTCGGTCTCGGTCTCCGTGATCGAGCGGATCCGGGAGATCGGATGCCTGCGGGCCGTGGGGGCCACCCGCGGCCAGATCGGCGCCGCCGTCCTCGGCGAGTGGGCGATCCTGGGGATCGCGGCGTCGGCCGCGGGGATCGCGGGCGGGGCGGCGCTGGCGGACTTCCTCATCCGGATGACGGCCGCGGCGGTGAACCAGGCCGCGGTCATCGTCGACGTCGGCGAGATGACGCTCCTCCCGCGCACCGTGGCCGGGGCCCTGCTCCTGGGGACGCTGGCCACGGTCCTCGCGGCGGCCTTCCCGGCCCGGCAGGCCATGGCGGTCACGCCCGTCGAGATGCTGCGCCACGGGGCCCTGACCATCCGGTCGTCCGACCGGTTCCGGCGGAGCTTCGGCCTGGGGCTGGGGACGCTGGCGCTGGCGGCGCTGGGCACGGCGGGGCCGGCGTGGATCGGCGGGCAGGGGCTGATCGGGGCGCTCCTCCTCTTCCTGGGCACGGCGCTGGTCCTCCCCCAGGCCACCCTCTGGATCGCCCGCGGGGCGCGCCGGGCCCTCCGCCGCCTCTTTGGGATGGAGGGGCACCTCGCCGCCGACGACGTCGTGAAATTCCCCCAGCGGGCGGCGCTGGCGATCGCGGCGCTGGCCGGGGCCATCGCCATGATGGTCAGCGCCGCGGCCGTCATCCTGAGCTTCAAGGTCCGCAACGACGCCTGGATGGAGGAGACCCTGGCCTTCGACGTCCTGGTGACGGCCGGGGATTTCGCCGGGGGGGCCTTCTCGGGGGCCGCCCTGCCGGAAGGCCTGCTGGAGGAAGTCGGGGGCATGGAGGGCGTGGAGCGGGTCTGCGGCCTGCGGTCCGCCCTGCAGGAGTTCGGGAAGCGGGACGTCATGCTCGTGGCGTTCGACGTGGAGGCCTACGCGCGGATGCAGGAGCCGCGGGGGCGGACGGGGTTCGTTCCCCCGGGCGCGCGGGAGGGGCTGGCGGCCGGGCGGGGCGTGGTGGTGTCGAGGAACTTCGCGGAGATCCACGGGGAGCGAGGTCGAACTCTCCACGCGGGAGGGCCCGCGGCGGTTCCGGGTGCTGGCGGCGGTGGAGGACTACCGCTGGCCCCAGGGGACCGTGTTCCTCGACCGGGCGGCCTATCGGGACCTGTGGAAGGACCCCCTGCTGTCGGACCTGGAGATCCGGTTCCGCCCGGGCGCCGCGCAGGCGGACGTCCGCCGCCGCCTGGCCCGGCTCACGGCCGAGCGGGGCAGTTGTCCGGTCTACGACGCGAAGGACCTCAAGCGCCTGAGCGGGGCGGTCCTGGACCGGACGCTCCGCTTCACGCACGTCCAGGTGGCGGTGGCCGTCCTGATCGGCTTCATGGGCATCGTGAACACGCTCTTCATCTCGGTGCTGAGGCGCCGCCGCGAGATCGGCCTCCTGCGCGCGATGGGCATGTCCCGCGGGCAGGCGGCCCGGATGGTGGTCCTGGAGTCCGTGCTCCTGGCGCTCCTGGGGGGCGCGCTGGGGACGGTCCTGGGGCTGGCGGCCGCGGGGGGCCCGCTGTCGGACTACGTCCTGGAGATCAGCGGGTACCGAGTCCCTCTCGTAGTGCCCTGGGGGACGGTGCTGGGGGCGCTGGGGGCGGCGGCGCTGACCGGCGTCCTGGCCGGTTATCTGCCCGCCCGGCATGCCGCCCGGTTGAACGTGCTCGAGGCGATCTCGTACGAGTGACGGCTCAGAAGATCGCGTTCTTGGCCAGGCGCGAGCCCACTTCCCAGAAAGGCCCCGGGAAGCTGTGCGCCGAGGCGAGGACGTCGTCCAGCGCGCGGACGAGCATGTCGATGTCCTCGCGCGCCACGACGAAGGCCGGGGCGACCTTGACCACGTCCTCGTTGTGGCCGGTCACCTGGGTGAGGATGCGGTGCTTCTCCATGAGGGGGAGCGTGATGCACTGGGTGAACAGGCCGCTGTTGATCTTGTGCATCATCTTCCAGGCGTTGCGGAGCATGAAGGAGCGGGGCTCCCCGAACTCGATGCCCGCCAGCAAGCCCATGCCCCGGACGTCCTTGACCAGCTCGTACTTGTCCTTGAAGGGCCGGAGCGCCTTCATGAGATACTCTCCCATCTCCCGGCACCGCTCCACGAGGCGCTCCTCGTCCAGCACGTGCAGGGTGGCCAGGCCGGCGATCATGGCGAGGTTGTTGCCGCCGAAGGTGGTGGCGTGGACGAAGGACCGGTCCAGCCGGGAGTAGACCCCGCGGATGATGTCGCGCCGGGTGACGATGGCGGAGACGGGCACCTGGGCGCCGCTGAGCCCCTTGGACAGGCAGACGATGTCGGGCTGGGCCTTCCAGTGCTCCGCCGCCAGGAACGTCCCCGTGCGCCCGAAACCGGTGTGGATCTCGTCGAAGACCAGGAGGGTGCCGTGCTTCCGGCAGAGCTCCTGGACGCGGGGGAAGTAGTCGTCCGAGGGGACGATGATGCCGGCCCCGACCTGGATGGGCTCCACCACGAAGCCGGCCACGTCGCCGCGGGCCAGCTCGCGCTCCAGGGCGGCCGCGTCGTTGAAGGGGACGGCGGAGATGTCCGGCAGGAGGGGCTCGAAGCCCTCGCGCCACATCGCGTGGCCCGTCACCGAGAGGGCGCCGTAGGTCACGCCGTGGTACGCCCCGTCCGCGCAGAGGATGCGCCGGCGGACCGTGGCGCACCGGGCGAACTTGATGGACCCCTCGATCGCCTCGGAGCCGGAGTTGGCGAAGAAGACCATCTCCAGCCACGGGATGCGCTTGACCAGCTCCTCGGCCAGGAGGCCGGGCAGGAGCGAGCAGTCGAGCTGGACGAGGTTCGGGAGGCACTCCCCCAGGGCGTCCGCGAGCGCCTTGCGGACGGTGGGGTGGTTGTGGCCGATGTTGGAGACGCAGAATCCCGAGACGCAGTCCAGGTACCGGTTCCCGTCCGTGTCGTAGAGCGAACAGCCCTCCGCCCGGGCATACACCTTGTCGTACCCGATGAGCTGGGTGACCTTCGCCCAGGCCGGATTGATGTACTTCTCGTGGAGCTTGTAGTTCTCCCCGAGCCGGCGGCGGAAGAGATCCAGGACGTCGAAGGGCATGGGGAAGGAGTATATCCCCGGTCCGCGAGGAAGTCATCCATCCGGCGCCTTGCGGACGCGGGGTACGCCGGAGCGGCACTGAGCGACCCGAGTTGAATTCCCGCACCCCCTTGCTTGCCGCAGGGATTTGAGGGCTCGGCGAAGAGCACCGGGCTTTAATCGGTACGTGAACAGGAACGGCCCGTCAGGGCAGCGAAATGCTCCACAGACGCCGACGCGGTGGTTCTTGCCGGGCGTTTCGATTCGCAGAGGCCGCCCGCGAAGCCGATAGGCGCAAGTGGTGACGGGCGGCAGATCGAAGCGGACTCCGTCCCCGTACCAGATCTCGAAATTCGCTCTCGGACGTACAGCCGCTCTCTGCAGCCTCCAGAGGCGTTCCTGAGCCACCTTAAGCACCAGCGGATGCTCTAGTAGCCTGATTACGTTCATTGGAAGCTTGAGAACTTATGCTTGCAATATACTTACATAAACTGTAAGGTAAATGCGTGAAATGGCGCGATCCGGAGGAGGCGCGAAGCCGGCTCTATGAGGTCGTCCAGACCCAAGCCGGCTGCTTCACCTCCAGGCAGGCCCTGGGTGCCGGGTATTCCTGGAGGCTCCAGCATTACCATGCGGCACGCGGCCACTGGCTTCGCATCGAGCGCGGACTCTATCGGCTCCGCGAGTTCCCGTCCAGCCCGCACGAAGACCTGGTCCGCTGGTGCCTGTGGAGCCGCGGCAAGGCCGTTGTATCGCACGATACCGCGGCCGCCGTTCACGAGCTGGGCGACGTGATGCCCGCCCGCATCCATCTGACCGTCCCTCCCGGCTTCCGCAAGGCGATTCCGCCGTCCATCGCGCTTCATCGAGCGCGACTGGGAGAGGACGAGGTCATCCAGGGGGATGGATTCCGGATCACTTCTCCCCTGAGGACGATTATCGACCTCCTGCTTTTCGGCATGGAATCCGATCGGCTCGCGGCCATCGTCCGGGACGCGATCGAACGGGGAGCGGTCCGCCGCCCGGCGCTCGATGCCGGTATTTCGAAGCTCGACATGGCTCAACGAGACCGCGCCCGGCGGGTGCTGGCCCTGGCGGTGGAGAAATTCCGTGCGATATAGGACGCCCGCCGCCTTCCGAACCGCCCTGGAACAGCGCC
>CAYNDR010000070.1:0-20818 GCA_964395295.1 uncultured Planctomycetales bacterium | reverse complement strand
AAAAGGCGAAGGGAAAGGGAAGGGAAAAAGGGTACGGACAAGGACAGGCGCGACAGGGTCGGGGCCCGGCTCCGGGTGGAGCCGCGACCCCGGAGGGGATCGGGCGCGGCGCGGCCGACCGGTCATCGAGAGGTTCCCCTCTCAACCCCGTTCGGCCGCTCCACGCCTCGGCCCCGACCCTGCCGCGCCACCGCGGGGACCCCGCCCCCCAGGGCACGGCTGGATGGCTCGACCATTTTCCAAAGAACGGTACGACCGCTAATTTTTCTCGCACCCCTCGGGAGCCAGGGTGGCCCAGACACCCGGCTCCGACCGAGCCTGTTCGAGGATCTTCTGGAACCGATCCCACTGATCCGCCGGTGCCGTCGTGGCCAGGAGGTCGCGGAGCCGGCGTTCTGTGAACGTGGCCGCCACGAGGGGATCGGCGAAATGGGCGTCCAGGAACTCGATGATCCTCGGGTCCAGCGACAACAGGTTCATGTACTGGACGATGCGGACCCGGGAGACGCCGAATCGCCGGGCGACCTGGGCCTTGGTCCGGACGGACAGGTGGTTCAGTTCGGCTTGGTAGCGGCGGGCCTCATTCAGGGGAGAGACTCGCGACGTGTGGTTCCGGTACGCCGCCAATTGGCGCCGGGTGAGAGGCCTGCTTCCTTCCAACAGTGGGGGCCGCTCGCCCCAAGCGAAGTCTATGGCATGATCCTGCCAGTGGAGGTAGTATGGATTCCGAAGGTCCAGGGCCCGGACGCCGTCCTTGGTTCCCAAGGACCTAGCGTTGCGCGCAGTGTAGCCCCCGGGGAGCCATGAACCAGAGCCGACGCCTGCGGCGTCGGCACGGTTCATGGCCCTGAAGCGTGCCGCGCAATCCCCAAGCCGTGCGGCTCTGCTTCAGGGCCGCTTCACCCTCAGCCGATGCCGGTGTACAATTCTTCGCGGGAGGAAGCCGGGTGGAGATGCTCACCCATTGCGTGTATGTGCTCTACAGCCTGAAGGACGGACAGTTCTATATCGGCTTCACTTCGAACTTGGGCCGTCGTCTCACCGAACATGAAGAGGGCCGCTCCGCCGCAACCGCTCCACGGAGGCCCTTTCGGCTCTTGTTGTGCGAATACTATTTCTCAAAGGCGGACGCTTTGAGGAGGGAGGGGTACTTCAAGACCTCCGCAGGCAAGCGGGTATTGAGACTGATGTTGACGCGAAGCCTGAAAGAGGCGACAAGCTCCCTTCCCGGCGAGGATGCCCCCTGACCTTCGAAGGCGCGGCGCGCGGGCTGGGAGGCGGTTCACACCCGCGCGTGGAGGCGGCGGTACTGCCGCGGCGGGACCCCCAGGACCCGGCGGAACTGGCGGGCGAAGTAGTTGCTGTCATTGAAGCCCACGTCGAAGGCGATGTCGGTGATCCTCCGGTCCGTGTTCCGCAGGAGGGCCGCGGCGCGGTTGAGGCGGAGCTGGATGAGGTGCGCCGCCGGCGAGCTCCCCGTGGCCTTCCGGAAGACCCGCGCGAAGTTCCGCCGCGACATCGCGGCGATCCGGGCGAGCTCCGCGACCGTGACGGGCTGGTCGAAGTGGCGCTCCTCGTGGGAGAGCGCCTCGGCGATCCGCAGGAGCGCCCGGTCGTCGGGGCTCCGCGGGCGGCCGGCACAGCGGGAAAGGAATCCCATGATCCTCATGAACGCCGCCACGGCCATGAAGCCGAAGCCCGGCGCCCGGGACCGGATCTCGGCGTCCAGCTCGTCCACCAGCCCCGTCACGCGCGCCAGCTCCTGCGCGGAAAGGTGCAGGCGGCTGCGGAAGGGCCGCCGGCGCCACGAGCCCCGCATCGTGAAGAGGACGTGGTACCCCGGGAGCGTGGGCAGGTCCCGCAGGGCCAGCTCCAGCTTCTCCGGCTGGTACATGAGGTTCACCAGGCGCAGGCCGCGCAGGTCCCGGTAGTGGTGGGGCCGGGGCCCGGCGATGACGAAGGCGTCCCCCGCCTGGAGCTCCCAGCTCTCGGTCCCCGTGACATGGAGCCCGCGCCCGCCGGTGACGAGGACCAGCTCCGAGAACTCGTGCGTGTGCGGGGGGAAGGGCTGCTGGGGCTCGCGGCGCTCCACCGCCAGGGGAAACCCGTCCGGGTGGAACCACTCGCCGGTCTTCAGCCTGCGGACCACGCGACGCCCCCTTGGAGATGGCCCAATCGTGCTACTTTTCGGCCCGATCGTCAAGGCAATCCGGGGGGCGCGACGGGCATGATGGACCCCCGGAGCGGGGGGACCTGTCCTGATTGTCCGGTGTCCCGGAGGCGAAAAATGGCCGGCCCGTCGAGGTCGATCGAGAAGGCGTACGGCCTGGCCCGCGCGCGGTACGCGGAGCTGGGCGTGGACACGGAGGCCGCGATGAAGCGGCTGGCCCGCGTGCCGGTCTCGCTCCACTGCTGGCAGGGGGACGACGTGGGGGGCGTCGAGCGCCGGGGGATCGCCGGCGCCGGCGGCGGCCTCGCCGTCACGGGAAACTACCCCGGCAAGGCGCGCACCCCCGACGAGCTCCGGGCCGACCTCGACAAGGTCCTCTCCCTCCTGCCCGGGCGCCACCGCCTCAACCTCCACGCCTTCTACGCCGAGACCGGCGGCCGGCGCGTGGACCGCGACGCCCTCGGCCCCGAGCACTTCCGCGCCTGGATCGCCTGGGCGAAGGACCGGCGCATGGGGATGGACTTCAACCCCACCTACTTCGCCCACCCGAAGGCCGCCGACGGCTGGACGCTCTCCCACCGCGACCCCGCGGTCCGCCGCTTCTGGGTGGACCACGGGATCGCCTGCCGGCGCATCGGCGCGGCGATCGGCAGGGCCCTCGGGACGCCCTGCGTCACCAACGTCTGGATCCCGGACGGCTCCAAGGACACCCCCGCCGACCGCAAGGGGCCGCGCGAGCGCCTCACGGAGTCGCTCGACGCCGTCTTCGCCGCCCGCATCGACGGCCGCTTCAACCTCGACGCGGTCGAGTCCAAGCTCTTCGGCATCGGCTCGGAGTGCTACGTGGTCGGGTCCCACGAGTACTACCTGGGCTACGCCGTGAGCCGCCGGAAGCTCCTGACCCTCGACACGGGCCACTTCCACCCCACGGAGTCGGTGGCCGACAAGATCTCGGCCGTCCTCCTGTGGCTGGACGAGGCGCTCCTCCACGTCAGCCGCGGGGTGCGCTGGGACAGCGACCATGTGGTGACGCTCACCGACGAGCTGGAGGCGCTGGCGCAGGAGCTGGTGCGCGGCGGATTCCTGGACCGGGTGCACGTGGGGCTGGACTACTTCGACGCGAGCATCAACCGCGTGGCGGCGTGGGCCATCGGGGCGCGGTGCCTGCTGAAGGCGCTCCTGCTGGCCCTTCTGGAGCCCGCCGAGCGCCTGCGGGCGATGGAGGCGGCGGGGGACAACACGGGGCGCCTGGCGCTCCTGGAGGAGGCCAAGACGCTTCCCGCCGGGGCGGTGTGGGACTATTATTGCCTGTCGAAGGGCGCGCCCGCGGGGACGGAGTGGCTCGACGAGGTCCGCCGCTACGAGCGCGAAGTCCTGTCGAAGAGGAAATAATAATGCGGCAGGAAAAGGAGGAGAGGAGGGGAATTCCCGGGGCTCAAGGGTCCGGCGCGCTCGACCGGGATTGTCTCTTTGCGGGCTTCGTGTCTTTGCGGTGAGCGAGGAGGGAGGATCGACCATGGCCGAGGAGCCGAAGGCCCAGGAGATCAACGAGTACGAGCGCGAGCCGGTGCCGGAATCGGCCCTGCTGGGGCTGAAGAGCTTCGTGGGGCAGTACGCCGGGGAGCACGTGGCCGGCACGGAGCTCATGATCGGCCCGCTCTTCATCGTCCACGGCGTCAGCGCCGCCGCCGTGGTGGGCGGCCTCTTCGCGGGGAACCTGCTGGCGGTCCTGAGCTGGATGCTCCTCTGCGCGCCGATCGCCACGCGCGCGCGCATGACCCTCTACTACCAGCTCGAGAAGATCTGCGGCCGCAAGCTCGTGACCCTCTACAACCTGGCCAACGGCGTCATGTTCTGCTTCCTGGCCGGGTCGATGGTCACGGTCTCGGCCACCGCCTTGAGCGTGTTCGGGATCCGGATGCCCGGCCTGGGCGACAGCTACCCGAACAGCCTCGGCTGGATCATCGGGTGCCTGGCCATCGGCGGCACGATCGCCTTCGTGGCGGCCTACGGCTACAAGATGGTCTCCCGCGTGGCCAACTACTCGGCCCCCTGGATGGTGCTGATCTTCCTCGTCTTCGGGATCATCTCCCTCAGGCAGTTCTGGGCGGCGAATCCGGGGCTGGGATTCTGGGAGCTGTGCAGCACCAAGATCTGGAAGGGCGGCGATCCGATGCCGGGCCAGTCCAAGTTCACCTTCTGGCACGTCATGTTTTTCGCCTGGTTCTGCAACCTGGCGATGCACGTGGGGATGGCGGACCTCTCCGTCTTCCGCTACGCGAAGAAGTCCTGGTACGCCATCGCCTCCGCGGCGGGGATGTACGTGGGCCACTTCATGGCGTGGCTCTCGGCCTCGATGCTGTACGCCTACCAGCTCCATTCGACGAAGCTGACGCCGGCCCAGATCGACGGATTGGCCGGGACCGGGAAGTACGCGAAGGAGGCCCTGCTGAACGCGCCGCTGACGGCGGGGCTGATCGGGGAGCTGATGAAGCTGAAGCTCATCGACGAGTGTCCCCCGCCTCTCCCCGGCCCGCTGGCCTACGGCGTCCTGGGCGCCGCGGGCATCCTCTGCGTCATCCTCGCCAGCTGGACCACGGCCAACCCCACGATCTACCGCGCGGGGCTCGCCTTCCAGGCGGTAGTGCCCAGGGTCTCGCGCTTCAAGGTGACCCTGGCCACGGGCATGATCGCGGCCGTGATCGGGCTCTTCCCGGCCATCGCCATGAAGCTCCTCGGATTCGTGGCGCTCTACGGGCTGATCCTCGTGCCGATGGGGGCGGTGGTCTTCGTGGACTTCTGGCTGATGAAGAGGCTGGGGCTCCAGCCCTTCTACGCGGAGGCCAGCGGGAAGCCCGTCAACTGGGCGGCGGCCCTGGCGTGGATCGTCACGCTGTGCGGGTGCGTGGCCCTGGCGCTCTCGGGGACCCTGGAGATCTTCTTCGTGAGCCTGCCGGGCTGGTTCGCCGCGGCCCTGCTCTACGTCCTCCTCAGCGTGGTGATCCGCGCCGAGCGCATACACGTCGCTGCGGTGATCGCCTGGTTCGCCGCGACGCCGCTCTGGATGGAGCGCAAGGCGGGATAGGCCCGCGCTCAGGAGAACAGCCGCTTCAGCTCGGCGGCCAGCCCCGCGTCGTCCGAGACGGTGTCGCGGATCCGGGCCTCCACGATCTGGCGCAGGCGCCGGCGGCAGGAGCTCAGGTAGTTCGTCACGTCCGTCTCCTTCAGGCCCAGCTCGGCCGCCACCCCCGCGTACGTGGGCGCCCCGGCCGACGGGCGCAGATCGTAGAGCTCGAACGCCCGGAAGTGCGCCGCCTTGCCCGAGCCCTCCAGCTCGCGGCGCAGGTCCTCCACCGCCTGGTCCAGCACCGCGTTGGCCCACTGGCCGTCGAAGGCCTCCTCGGGGCTCCGGCCCGGCCGGACCGAGAGCGTCTCCACCAGCCGCAGGTCCGCGTCATCCAGGCTGACCGGCGCCCGGCCGCCCCCCCGCTTGAGCGCGGCGGCGTCCCGCCGGCGCTCCAGCAGGAACAGCCGCAGGGCGCCGCGCAGGTACGCGCGGAAACTCACCCCCGAGGGCGGCACCCGCGCGAACAGGTTCCCCTCGATCGCCTCCAGGAGGAACTCCTGCGTCAGGTCCTTCGCCTCCTCGTTCCCCAGGCCGCGCAGGGACCGGAAGTAGGCGTAGGCCGGCTTCCAGTAGAGGCGGCAGAGGTCGTCCAGCGCCTGCCGGTAGGAAGGGGTGCCGGGGCGGGCCGCGGCGCGGATCCGGATCCATGTGGTGTTCGGGAACTCGGCGGAAGGTCCGCCCAGGCTCGTCTGGCCGCTCGGATTCATCAGGAAACCGCTCCCGGCAAGCGGGTGTATACCCTAGCAGGTCCCGACCATGCCTGCAATCCCGCCCGACGCGTACGACCGCCTCAAGCGGGATCTCTTCGCCCCCCCCGCGAAGGCCGCCCCGCCGCGGCGGCGGTGGAAATGGCTCCTCCTCTCTGCGCCGGTTGTGCTCCTCCTCCCCTGGCTCCTTACGGGCCGGTCGCGGGCGATCGGCCGCCTCCGGGAGCGGACCGACGCCTCCCTCGCCGCGGCCCTGGAGCGGCGCCGCGCGGGGAAGCTCGACGCGGCGGGGCCGTTCGCGCGCGAGACCGAGGCCGCCTGCCGGGCGGCCTCCGGACGGATGCCCGGCCTCGCCGAGCCGCACTGGCGCCTGGGCCGGATGTGCCGGATTCTCATGGACGACGCGCGGGCGATCGAGGAACAGGACCTCGCCCTCGCCCGGGAGCCGGGCTTCGCCCCCGCGCTCTGCGAGCGCATCCTCCTCTCGGCCGGGCAGGTTCGACGGCGTGTGGAAGACGGGGGCGACGCGATCGCATCCCGCGAACGGGTGAAGGGGGATTTCGCCGCCCTCCCCGCGGGGCCGGAGCGCGAGATCGCGGAAGGGTTCGCGGCGTGGGTCTCGGGGAACGACGCGAGATCCCTCCTGTCGGCCGCGCTCCGCCGCGACCCGGATCTCGAGGAGGCGCGACACGCGCTCGCGACGATCGCCCTCGAAGGGCACAGGCACGAGGAATCGGTCCGGCTCTTCACCGAAGGGATCCGGCGCGACCGGGGATACGTCCCGCACCTCGAAGGGAGGGCGCTGGCGAACCTGGCGTGGGGGATCGAGGCGGCCAACCGGGGAGAGGACCCGGACCCGCGGTTCGACGAGGCCGAGAAGGACTGCACCGAGGCGCAGGCGCTCGCGCGGCGCGGCCTCGTGCGGTTCATGAGGGGATTCCACGGCGCGGAGCGGGGCCGGGACCCGCGGGAGGACTACCGCGGGGCGGTCCAGGACTTCACGGCCGCCATCCGGGCGGATCCCGGGCGGGGCAAGGCCTGGATGTGGCGCGGCGTCACGCGGGCGAGCGAGGGCCGCCGGCTCCTGCTCGCCGGCGCGGACGGGACGGAGGCGTTCAAGTCGGCGTTCGAGGACCTCGACGAGGCGGTCCGGCTGATCCCCCAGGCGGCGGATGCCCGGATGTGGCGGGGCGCCGTCCGCGCGAGCTGGGCGGCCTATCGCGCCGTCCTGAAGGAGGACGTCGAGCCCCTGTGGACGCAGGCGTTCGCGGACCTGGACGAGGCCGTGAGGAGGAATCCCGCGGAGGGGGACGCCTGGATGTGGCGGGGCACGGCCCATCTTCTGCGCGCCGGCCGCGAGCCGGCCCGCCTGGCGGAGGCCCTGCGCGACCTCGACGAGGCGGCGCGGCTGGGGCCGGAGAAGACGGACGTCTGGGTGCGGCGCGGGAACGCGAGGGAGGCGCGGGGCGACGCCGCCGGGGCGCTGGAGGACTACGGGCGCGCGGTCCGGCTGAATCCGTCGCTGGGGCGAGCCCTGGAGGAGCGCCTGCGGAGGCTCCGGAAGAGCCCGTAGAGGAGGAGGGGCAGGACTTCGGCGCCCGTGGCGCCGCAGTGCCCGCCCGAATGGCCGCCGTCCCCCGGGGCCGCGAGCGTGATCGCGCGCTCGGCGGGGTAGTCGTGCGTGGGGCGGTTGCCCGTATCCCCGTTCGTCCAGAGCGTGAGGCGCAGGCGGTAGTCGCCGGGGGCGAGGCCCGCGGTGTCCCAGGTCTTGAGGACGGCGTCGCGCTCGGAAGTGCTCGATTCGCGCAGGAGGGTCCAGTCGGACGTCCCCGCGGGGGCCGCCTCGAGGCGCCACTGGGAGAGCAGGACCGGGCTCGAGGGGCCGGACTTGATCCACGCCGAGCCGCGGACTTCGACGGCGGCGCCCGCCGCGGCCGCGGCCGGCGCGTCGATGAACAGGAACATCGCGAGGGCCTCGTCCTGCGCCTCGGGCTCCGACTCCGAAGGGTCGGTCTCGTAGCCGAAGGCGGTGTTCAGGGCGTAAAGCCGGGCGCGATGGTGGGCGATGTTGCGGGTCTGGTAGCGGTAGGCGCCCTTGCGGAAGTCCACGAGGCTGTCGCGGAGGACCATCACGGCGTCGTCCCAGGCGGAGACGTAGGTCCAGACCTCGCCGCGCTCGAACTCCACATACGCCTGGTCCACGGCGCCGAGGTGGATGGTCTGGCCCTCGCAGGTCGAGTTCGTCAGGCGGGCCGTGCTCGCGCCGAAGACCATCATCTCGCTGAAGGAGATGGAGTCGGCCGCGAGCTGGAAGCCGTCCATGACGTCGACCTTCCACCACTGGACCCGGGTGCGGACGAGGCGGAGGGTGCGGTCGGCCACGGGGACGGTGGTGTCGTCGCAGAAGGACCCGTTGCGGAAGGTCCCCTGGATGCTTTGCTGGCCGGGCCCCGCGAAGCGGAAGAGGATCATCTGGAGCCACGAGTCGCGGATCGTGACGGAGCTCCCGGGGTAGGGATTGATCCCCCAGGCCACGTAGGTGCAGTTCCGGATGGAGAGGCTCCAGGGGATGCCGGAGAAGCCGGGCTGGGCCCCGTCGATGGTCCGCGTGACGGGATCGGCGGGGGAGGAGGGGGCGGGGAAGGAGGCGTCCACGACGGCGCCGGCGTCGAAGTGCATCCAGGGCATGATGCCGGTGCAGTTGACGAAGGTCATCGCGGGGCGGTCGTAGTAGACGATGTCGCCGCCGATCGTGAAGTTTTCGAGCGAGAGGGTGGAGGAGTCGTAGAGGTACCACGTCTTCCAGTCCGGGGCGGAGACGTCCCGGGCGGCGTAGGCGGCGTTTTCGCGGACGACGATGGTCTCGCTGGAGCCGTCGCAGTCCACGGAGGCGTTGTCCATCTCGATGCGCCCGCGGCCCCAGGCGGTGAGGTAGTGCTGGCCCACGTAGGTCTGGACGTAGTGCAGGGCGGCGCCGTTCCGGAAGGCGAGGCGCCCGTCGGAGTCCACGAGGATATGGGTATCGTTCCCCTGGATATGGAGCGTGCCGCCGTCGGCGGTGAAGGCGCCGGAGCCGGTGACGTAGAGGTGCCCGGTGAGGCGGAGCTGGCCCTGGAGGACGAAGGAGCCGGTGCCGATGACGGCGATGTTGCCGGTGTGTTCGAGGACGGTGCCGGCGGGGACGGTATAGGTCTCGCCGGGGGTGTCGCCCACGATGATGTCGGCGGCCCTGGCCTGGGCGGCGAGGGCGGCGAAGATCAGGGGGGCGAGGGCGGCCGTCGTCTTCTTCATGCCCCCCTAGCTGCAATTCCCGAGGATTCCTTTATGAAATAATCCGCGCGCCGGCCGGCGAGGGCCAGGAGGCTCTTCGTCCTTGTCCCGGGAATCCCGCTCCTGCTTCAGGTGGTCGAGGCGGAGCCGCAGGCCGTCGACGAGATCGGCCAGGGTGCTTCGATAGAGGAAGGCGTCGGGCTGATGCACGACCCGGTCCGGCTCCATCACCCCGGCGATGAAGACGCCCCCGCGCGCCCCAGGCAAACGGGCTCCCCTATTTCGAGTACACCGCGATCTTCTCGATCCTCAGCGTGCTGCCCCACGTATAGAAGCCGATCAGCCCGTTCTCGGGACCCTTCAGCGGGGAGGGGTCCTTGAACGCCAGCAGTTCCTGGCCGTCGATGAGCAGGCGCACCTTGCCGCCGTCGTTCTCGGCCACCACCTGGTACTTCTTGCCGGCCTTGACCAGCATCTTCGTGTTGACGGTTTCGTCGATGATGTCGCCGGCGCGCCGGAGGCGGTTCACCTGGTTCCCCTCGCCGCCGAACTGGAAGAGGTATCCCGCGGCGTAGCCCGAGTCGTCGGAGTTGATGAAGGGGCTGAGGTCGACCACGTCGTCGCCCACCAGGCAGGCGACCGCCTCCATCCGGACACTGCCGGGGCACTTGGGCGCCTTCAGGACGATTTGCCCGTCGCCTCCCGACTCGCCCTTGAGCTCCAGCGCGCCGCCGGCGACGCGGACCTCCCCGGACACCGCCAGCCACTCCGCCGGCGCCTTCTGGACGCCCTGGAAGTCCATCGCATAGACCTGCGTCCAGCCCGGCGGGGCCGGCGAGGCCGCCCCGACCTGCCCGTCCGACTTGCAGCCCGCGCCCAGCAGGCACGTCCCACAACCCACCGCCAACAGCCAGCCGGCTTGCACCAGGGATCGCTTCATGACGCTCTCCTTTCCTCCCGGACGCCCACGGTTCTCCCCTCTCCGAACGGCCCATGATACGCGACGCCCGCCGCAACAACAATAATTCGTATGCGTCCAGGTATCAGGGAATCAAGGATTCGCCTGGGGGGCTACGGGGGGTGATTCCTTGATTCCATGCCGCTCCTGAACGGCTGCCAACTGCCTCATCAATCCGTGCAATATTTCCGGCCGCGGGAACCATATCCAGGGGGGGCGGGCATCTCCCGCGAGGGCGGCCTCGGGCCCCATGGGAATTCCCGGAGGGAAGCCATGAAACAGCGGTGCGCCGCGGGAGCGATAGGGGCGATCCTGTCCCTTGCCGGGTGGCCGGCAAGGCTTCCCGCCGCCGGGCAGGACCGTCCCGCCGCCGTCGTGAAGGCCGCCGCCCCCAAGACGATCGACGGCGATGCGGCCGACTGGGCGGACCTCAAGGCCGAGCAGGTCATCGCGGGTCCCGACGGCGAGGCCGCCCGGTTCAAGATCGCCTACGACGGGCAGAACCTCTACGCCCTCGTCCAGGTCCAGGACGACAGCCCCCTCCGCAACACCAGCCAGATCCTTCCCGAACTGCTCAAGGGCGGCGACGCCGTCGGATTCTGCTTCGGTCCGGCAGGGGGGAAGAGCGCGAACCAGCGCCTCCTGGTAGCCCAGGTCGGGGACAAGCCGGTCCACGTCGCCCTGCGGCCGGCGTGGCCGGAGAAGAAGCCCTATACGTACCACACCGACGCCGTCGGGGACGTGAAGATGGATTTCGTGGCCCCTCTGGCGGAGGTCCAGGCCGCATTCAAGGCGAGGGAAGGCGGCTATGCCCTCGAGGCCAGGATTCCCTGGAGCGCGCTGGGATACGATCCCGCCGAGGGGATGGAGTTCCCCTTCGACGTCCAGGTGATCTTTTCGAACGCGGCGGGGACGGCGAACGTGGATACGCGCTGGTGGCGCAGCACCGGCCAGGGGCCTGCCTCCACGATGGACATCGCGACCGAGGCGAAACTCTACCCGGAGGCCTGGGGGCGCGCCCGGCTGTATGCCCGCGATCCCGGTCCGCGCCGGGAGCGCCGCGCGCGCGACGAGGAAGATGTGTTCACAGGGCCGGGCGTGCCGATCGCCTTCGACCTCCCGCGCGATGCGGCGGTGAGCCTGATCATCACCGAGGGGCGCGGCTGGGTCGTCCGGGAGCTCCTGCGGGCGGTCCGGCGGCGGAAGGGCCGGCACACCGTCTACTGGGACGGCCGAGACCGGACCGGCCAGCCCATGCCCCCCGGGGAGTACGGGTACCGGCTGGGGATCTTCGACGGCATCAAGACGAGCTTCTGCGGCAGCGTCGGGAACTCGGGACGCCCCGTCTACCGCACGCCGGACGGCCACGGCTCGATCGGCGGGACGCACGGCGGCCCGAGCGCCGTGGGCGCCGGCGCGGACGGCATCGCCATGCTGAACTCCGGCGAGGAGGGCCAGAAGTGCATGCGCCTCATCGACCCCGCCACGGGCCGGGCCAAGTGGTGGGCCAGCACGGGCACCTTCGGGAACGGATTCGCCGTGATCCAGGAGGGCGCCTTCGTCTTCATGATCTTCGGAAAGGACGACGGCGCGAACCTCATCCGCTTCAAGGCGGCCACGGGCGAGGGCGTCCCGAGCGGGAAAAGACATCCCGTGCCGCTCGGGAAGGTCAAGCCCCAGGGCCTGGCCGTCGTCGGCGAGAAGGCCTTCTTCAGCGATCCCGCCGGGAACCGCCTGGGGGTGGTGGACCTGAAGACGGGCAACGCGGGCCAGGACGTCGCCGTCCCCTCGCCCAGGGGGCTCTGCAAGCTCGACGACGGGAACCTGCTGGCCTGTTCCGGCCAGGGGATCCTCAAGGTCCACGCCGAGTCCGGGCGGGCCGCCCCGCTGATCCAGGGCCTCGCCTCGCCGCGCGCGGTTGCGGTGGACCCGCAGGGGAACATCTTCGTGGCCGACCAGGGACCGAGCCAGCAGATCAAGAAGTTCTGCCCCCAGGGACGGCGGCTGGCGGCCTTCGGGAAGGAGGGCGGCCGCGGGGAAACCGCGATCCCCTACGATCCCCTGGCCTTCCGCGACGTCGCCGGCCTGGCGTTCGGTCCCGACGGGAACCTGTGGCTGGTCGAGTCGGCCTCGCCGCGCCGGTTCGCCAAGCTCGCTCCCGACGGCCGGTGGCTCGAGGACTTCTACGGGCCGACCGGTTACATCACGGTCGGGATCGACCTGGATGATTTCTCCCAGGTCTATTACCAGGCGACCCAGTACGGACCGGCGTATGTGAAGACGAAGATCGACTATGCGGCCTACGCGCGGCGCCCGGGGGACCCGGTGGGGGCCTGGAAGGTCGAGGCCCTGCATCTGATGAGCCAGAACGGCACGGACCAATCCGCCCGGCCGGACCTCATGTCCGAAACCGCGACGGCGTCGTACGGCAAGGCCCTCATCTTCACCGGGACGAACGGCAAGCGGTACTTCTGGAAGCCGGCGGGGGACTCCTTCGCGCTCTGGCGGCAGGAGGGGGGGCGCTGGGTTTCCGCCGCCGCGGCGCGGAAGGTCAGGGCCGGGAATGCCGAGTCATGGGCCGTGTGGTCCGATGCCGGCGGGGACGGCCTGGTGCAGGACGCGGAGGTTTCCGCGAAGGCCCCGCCCACCGGCGGATTCGCCTGGATCGACCGCGACCTGACCCTCCACGGATTGGCCGGAAGCTGGAAGCCGGCCGCGGTGGACGAGCGCGGCGTTCCGCGCTACGACGGGGGGGCGTTCTCGCCCTTCTTCCCTCCCGACGCGAGGCCGATCGCGTTCTATCTCGACCAGGAGAACTATGGCTATGCCGTATCGCCCCCGGCACCGGACGGGGCGCGGTACTGCGTCTCGAACATCGGACCGGAGAGGGGGCAGGGGTTCTGGGACCGGGCCTCCGAGACGCGCCTGATCCGGATGAAGGACGGCCGGCCGCAGTGGATCATCGGCCATCATGATGGGCGCATGCTGAGGGACGGCGACAACCAGATGCTGATCAACCTGGCCGGCGAGGTGGACGGCGTGGTGCTCGGCGCGGAAGTCTGGGGCGAGTTCACCGCCTACACGGCGGACGGGCTGACTTTGGGATGGATTTCCAAGGATGCCCAGGGGCGCATCCCCGACGACGGGCCGCTGGCGTGGTACGTGGAGAACGTCCAGCCGGGGATTTTCCTGAAGGACCCGAAGACGGGGAAGCGCCTTCTCTTCGGCGCCAGCACCGAGGACGTGCGCGTGCTGGAGATCGCCGGAGTCTTCGGCAGCGAGATCACGCGCCTGGACGGGAAGGTCGTCCTGGCGCCGGCCCCCCCGCGCCCGGAGCCGGCGGCGGGGCGGATATCCATCCCGTATCGCTCGTGGGCGCAGACGGGCGGGGGACGATACGTCGGGATTGAGGGGTACGATTGGGAGTGGTCCAGGGACCTGCCGGCGATCCGGCTGGGCCCGGGATCGACGCCGTCCGCCGAGGTGCGCCTCCGCCGCGATGCGGGCGCGCTGTGCGTTTTCGCGCATGTCCTGGACAAGCCCGCCTTCCCCGCAAGCATCGGCCCGGAATCGTTCGGCAAGTCCGTCGGGATCGAGATCCTGATCGGCCCGGCGGTGCCCGTCGACCGCAAGGCCCCCGCGCCGGGCGACACGCGGATCTTCATGACGGCGAAGAAGGAAGGCGGCCGGTTCTTGGGAGCGGCCTATGCCTGCCGGCCCGCGTCGAAGCCTCTGATCCCCGCCGCCTTCATGCGGCGGATGAACAACAAGGGCGAGTACGAGGGGGCCCCGCCGGGGGCCGGAGTCGACTTCGCGGCCGGGCTGGCCCCGATCCCCGGCGCGTCCGTCGCCGTCATGGAGCGTTTCGACGGCCACGGCTACCGCCTGGAGGCGGAGATTCCCCTGGCTTTCCTTCCGGAACTGGCGGCCGAGGCGCCGGTCCAGATCCTGCGACAGCACGGAGTCAACAGGACCGAGACGCGGCCCGATCTGGCGGGACCGTTCCGCTTCAATGCCGCGGCGTGGGTGAACGCCGACGGCGGCGTGCGGCGGATCGCGTGGGTGAACGACGGTGCGGCGGGGGCCGATCCCAGGGCCATGAATCCCTCGGCCTGGGGATGGGCCAACGTCCAGGTGGCGCTCTCATGGCCGGAGATCGACGGCGCGCAGACGTACACCCTCTACCGGAGCGCCGGCCCCGATCCCGCGGAGGCCGCGGTCGCCCTGGAGAAGGTGGCGGACACCGCCGCGACCGACATGCCGGGCCTCGGGACGTTCTATTACTGGCTGGCCGCCGTGGACGGCGGCCGCGAGGGCCAGTGGCAGGGACCGATGCAGGCGCGGGAGGGGGTGGCGAGCTTCGCCGTCGCGAAATCCCTGCCGCCGTACCCGATCGGGCGCATCCCCGGGATTTCCGTCTACCCCGGCTCGACCGTGCTTGTCAACGTCGCGGCGCCGGTGGACGGGCTTCGGGCCGAAGCCTCGCCGGGGGTGACCGTGAGGGCGAAGAAGCGGGCGGCCGGGCTGTGGGCGTTGATGGTGGCCGCGTCCCCGACCGCCAGGCCTGGTGAAACGTTCCCGGTGAAGCTCTCGGATCAGGGGCGTGCCTTCGACGTGACGATCGCCCCCGTGCCCGTCGACGCCTACGGGGTCCAGGCCCACATCGTGGCCAATGCGGACGTCCGGCAGGTCAGGATTGCCTCGGACCTGCCGGCGGACGGCGCCGGGGGGAGGCCCGCGACGGCGCTGGGAGGGTCGGGGAAGGGGGCGCTCGCCCAGCGTGCCGTGGGCCGGCACGGCTACGTCCTGTTCAACGCGGGTGGCCAGGCCGCCCTGCGAAGCGTGAAAGCGCCGTTCGCGGACACCTTTGCCGGGACAGGCCCGGGTTTTGCCCGCGAGGGGATGGGCTACACGCCGACCAAGTTCATCGTGGACGGGAAGGAAGTCATGGCGGACGGATGGAAGGTGCCGGGGGAGGGGCATGAGGGGAGGGTGCGGATAGAGGCCCGGGACGGCGAGCCGCACCTCCTGACGCTGATGACGACGGAGCGGTTCGGGAACGGCGCGGCACCCACGCGCTTCACGGTCAGCGACGCCGAGGGCAAAGCGTCGTGGGCCCTGGCCGAGCTGGAGGGACCTGTCCACGTTTCCGTCATCCAGTTCGCGTTCCGGGGGACGATCACGCTGGGCGTGAAACAGGTGGGCAGGGGACCGGTGGACAGTTACGACTGTTCGAACATCGCCGCCCTGTTCCTCGATTAGCGGGCGGATGGCCCAGGATTGAGGGGGAATGGGGCACGGGGCGCCGACGGGAAAGGGGAGGAGAGCCCCGCGCGTCCGGCCGCCGGTTCGGCCGCCTCGGACGGTGAGATCCCCGAATTGACCGCCTCTTGCCCTCGAAGGGGGCAGGAGAGGCTTGACTTCGTGTCCAATAGTCCCAGAATGCGTGTGGGTTGCGTTGATTCACGGCCCCCCTCGGTCCATGGCCCCTGGGGGGCGCCATACAAAAAGATACGGGCAACTGCGGTCGCTCGAAGAAGGCCGCCTCCACCCACCCTTCCGCGCCGTTCACCTTCAGGCCCTCCGCGAAATGCTCATTTTCGCACGTTCAGGCACTCGGTCGCCACTCACCTCCTCCAGCGGGGCGCCGGGATCCGCCACATCCAGAAGTTCCTGGGCCACCGCTCGCTCTCGTCCACCCAGATCTACACCCACGTCTCGATCGGAGACCTCAAGGCCGCCCAGGCGAAGCACCACCCGCGGGAGAAGATGGAGCTGTGAGGAGGAAGATCGGGGCGTACCTGGCCGCTCTCGCGCGGGAGGGGTACGCGGCCTCGACGATCCGGTCGAGGAGGGAGGCCCTGGCGGTCTTCGAGGCGGCGGGATTCTCGACAGGGCGGTTCCGGAAGCGCCTCTCCCGGGGGCCGCACCGGGCGAGGCAGGAGCTTTCGCACCTCAGGGACTTCCTCCTCTTCGCGGGGAGGGACAAGGAGGCCGGGGCGATCCGGCTCCCGCGGGCCCCGACTCCTCTCCCACGGAGGCCCCCCAGCCTGGAGGAGGTCCGGAGGCTTCTGGTGTCGCTTGATGGCCGGACGCCGATATCGCTGCGGGACCGGGCGCTGGCGGAGCTGGCGTACTCGTCGGGCCTGAGGGCGTGCGAGGTGGCG
The DNA here is from genome assembly GCA_964395295.1 of uncultured Planctomycetales bacterium. Lineage (GTDB taxonomy): Bacteria > Planctomycetota > MHYJ01 > MHYJ01 > JACPRB01 > CAYNDR01. The sequence continues at coordinate 4,419 of CAYNDR010000070.1, read as the reverse complement.
CGGCTGAAGCTTGAGGACGTGGATTTCGTCGAGAGGACGCTCAGGGTGCGGGGCAAGGGCGGGCGGGAGCGGGTGGTGCCCTTCGGGCGGCCGGCGGCGGAGTGGCTGATGAAGTGTCTCTCGGAATCCCGCCCGTTCCTCGGGCCCAGGGACGAGGCGCATTCGTGGGGGAGCGGGGGAAGGCGCTGGGGGTGCCGGGGATCCGGGCGCGCCTCTGGCCGCTCACGGCGCACGCGCTGCGGCGGCGCACTGCCAGGCGCGGGGGATGAACCTGAGGGAGATCCAGGAGCTGCTGGGGCACGCGGACCTCCGGAACACGGCGCGGTACACGGGGTTCGACCGGGCGGAGCTGAGGCGGGTCCTGGAGCGGCGGCATCCGCGGGCCCGGATGACCCTGAAAACGCCGCCTTGCCCAGGCGGGAGGAGATGATATAATGGCGATGGAAATGGAACTCAACCTGCAGTTGCCGGAGGAGCTGGCTCGAGCGGCAGGCCTGGTCGGGGACGCGGCTGCGGAGCGGGCCCGTTTCCTCCTTCTCCTGGAGCTCTACCGTGAGGGACGGCTCTCGTTGGGGAGGTTTTCCGAGCTGGCGGGGCTTTCGCAGGCGGAACTCCTGGAGCGGATGGGGGAGCACGGCACGTATCTCAACTATTCCTCCGACGACCTGGCGGAGGACCGCCGGGACCTTCCCTGAGGAAGAGTCGCCGAGGAGGGAGAGGGTCGCTTGTCCGTCATCGTCTCCAACGCCTCGCCGATAATCATCCTGTCGATGATCCGCGAACTCGGTCGCCTCCAGGAACTTTTCGGGAGCGTCCGGATCACGCCGGAGATCTACGAAGAGGTGGCGACGCGGGGCCGGGGGCGGCCCGGCTCGGCGGAGTTGGCGGCGGCGACGTTTTTCAGGGTCCAGCCCGTGTCGGAGGCAAGACGGATCGCGGAAGTGCAGGCCGCCCACCAGATAGGGTTGGGGGAGGCGTCCACGCTGGTCCTGGCGAAGGAGGCGGGGGCGGACCTGGTGATCCTGGACGACAAGCAGGCTCGGTCGGCCGCGCGGGCGGAGGGGCTGAAGTTGGCCGGGACGCTGCGCGTCCTCGAGTGGTCGCACGAGCGCGGGCTGATCAAGGACCTCGCGTCGGTGTACCGGAGACTGGCCGGGACGCCGGCGCGGATCAAGGGGGAGCTTCTGGACGAAAGCCTGAAGCGCCACGGCCTGCCGCCGATGAAATAGAAGCCCCTGCCCAAGACCGGTTCCGCCGGACCGAGGTGGAGAGGGTGACCTATAGGCCGCTGGTGCGGGAAATCGCGGAAGAGCTGCTCCTCCAGGGCGGGTGGGGAGCAAAAGAGATTGAGGACACGCTCCATATCGGCTACGCTATTGTGTCGGGGGCGGATGTTCTGGTGACTTGGGACGAGGCGGACCTGGCGCGGGACAAGACGCGCCGGCTGGTCCGGGCCCTGTGTCGCCGGCGAGGCTGGGAGCCTCTGGACATCGCCACCCCCGAAGAGGTGCTGGACGAATGGCTCGGTATAAAGATCCCGTCGTGGCGGAAGTGAAGCGGATCCGGCACCGGATTTCCCGGGAGCTGTGGAAGGCGCTGAAGGAGAACCGCCTCGACGAGGTTCTCCGTCGCCGGGAGCGCGAGGCCGACGAGCTTCTGAGGAACGGGAAGCGCGGCGTCCGGGACGCAAAGAACCGGTAGTGCGGGCTCTCCGGAGTTGGAGGGCGCCCCATGGCCCGCCTTTCTAAAGCCTTATCCTTCATCCTTATTTTCTGTTCCATCTTCTACTGCGATCCCTTCTTCGCCCTCGCGCAGGCCCGGACTCACGCTTCCCCGCATCGACGGGCCGCGGATCGGGAAGCCCGTAATCGCGCAGATCGTTGGGATCGGGCAATCGGATCGGTTTTACTTCCCCGCCAGTGATTGGTGCAGGCCCTCGGGTAGGGATTATTGCAGAACAGGTATCACGCGATAGCATGCTGCACTTGCCCAGGGTGGATATCCTCCATCCACTTGTTGATGATTGGATGTACGTTCAGGATCCGAATGCGGATATCCATTGAGTGAGTGCATAGCCATGGATCGTCGTGGAGCGCAAGAACCCGCGTGTCATTACCGTGAAGGGTGTGCTCGAATAATGTTTCATCACCCGTGGATCGTCATCTTTTTGGCCATCGTGATTCTTGGTATTGTTGGTTTGCCTATTTACGCATCTCTTATGGCCCTACTGCGGAAGGCAACGTCCAGGAGAGCCCAGGAAGCCCTGAAAAGGTCAACAGGTTGTAGCGCGGGAGGCTGACGCCCGGGGGCTCCTTCAGGCCCCCTGGCCCCTATCGGGGCCCGATCGGGGCCGGAGGGTTGATTCCGAGAAGGGCCGCTTCTCGTCCTCTCCCCTCCACCCCCGAACTTCGGGCGTCGGCCCCCCACGACTATGCTCGGGGGGACCCGGTCGACCATGGCCGCCGGCCTGTCCGGGCCGGCTTACCGGACCTTCACTGCCTCCCCGGTCTTGTAGAAGAACCGCAAGACCTTTGTTTTTTGCGGGCCTTCCGTGTATCTTTTTGTGTCGGGCCCCGTGGGGGGCGCCAAACTCATCCAGGCAGGAAGGTTCATGATCCGGCTCGCCGCCCTCCTCGCGGTCCTCGGCCAGGCGGCCCCCGAGTACGTCCACAAGGCGACCCTGGTCTTCGAGGCGATGCACTGCGACGAGTGCCGGATCGAGATCGAGGCCGTCCTCAAGAAGGTCCGGGGCTTCAAGGCGGTCGCGACGGAGGAGAACCGCGTGATCCTGACGTTCGAGGAGAAGGCGCCGATCCCCGCCTTCAGCCGCGTCCCGAAGGATCTCCGGCTCAAGGAGGTCACGGTGGAGATCGCCGGCACGGTGAGCTTCTCGGACAAGAAGTCCACGCTCGTGGCCCGCGGCAGCGGCGAGGCGCTCTCGCTGGTCAATCCCGAGAAGCCCGAGGCCGGGGACCGGCTCGAAGGCCTCCGCCGCGCGCTCGGCGGCAAGAACCGCTTCCTGATCCGCGGGACCCTCTCGGCGGCCAGGACGGTGGTCCTGGGCTCCTTCGAGCCCGCGGACTGGAAGGACAAGTAGCCTACCGGCGGCGCAGGCGGCGCGCGCTCCGGAGGATGCGCGAGCGGCGCAGTTTGGGGATGGACGAGGTCGTGGGCTGGATGGACGGCGGCGGCGCGAAGCCCTCCGGTTGCCCGCCCTGGCTGATGGCCTCCAGGTCCCGCAGGACCTCCGCGGGCGTCTGGTAGCGGTCCTCGCGCGCCTTCTGCATCATCTTGAGGATCACGTACTCCGCCTGCGGGCTGACCATGGGGTTCCGGTGCCGCGGCGGCGAGAGCGGCTCGGTGAGGTGCTTGGAGATGACGTCCGCGGCGCTCTGGCCGGGGAAGGGCACCTCGCCGGCGACCATGTGGTAGAAGCTCGCCCCCAGCGAGTAGATGTCCGACCGCGTGTCCACGTCATGCTCGCCCCGCGCCTGCTCGGGGGCGATGTAGTAGGGCGTCCCCATGGAGGCCCCGGGCTTGGTGCCGGAGGCGTCGCCCTCCTGGGAGGGGAGCTTGGCCAGCCCCAGGTCGCAGAGCTTGGCCACGCCCTCCCGGGTGAGCATGATGTTGTCCGGCTTGATGTCCCGGTGGATGATCCCGTGGTTGAAGGCGTGGTTGAGCGCCCGGGTGATCTGGGTGACGATGTTGAGGGCCCGCCTCTCGTCGAGCGCGCCGCCGCGCTTGAGGAGCTCGCCCACGGTGGGCCCGTCGATGTACTCCATGGCGAAGTAGTGGACGCCGTTGGACTCGCCGACGTCGATGCCCTGGATGATGTTCGGGTGGTTCAGGCGCGCCACCGCCCGGGCCTCGCGCAGGAACCGCTCCCGGAACCGCTCGTTGGCGGCGTGCTTGGAGGAGAGGCACTTGATCGCCACGATCCGGTCCATGGAGATCTGCAGGGCCTTGTAGATCGAGCCCATCGAGCCCTGGCCGATCTTGGTGAGGATCTTGTAGCCGGAGATCGAGGTGTGCCCGCCGCGCAATCCCTGGTACTTGAAGATCTCGCGGGCCTGGGCCTCGGTGAGGTAGCCCTTGGCCAGCATGATCTCGCCCAGCTTCTTGGGGGCCACCCCGAGCTCCTTCATCTTCTCCTGGAGGCGCAGGCACTCGTCGACCTTCTCCAGGGTGGTGAAGCCGAGCTTGATGGCGATGGCGCCGAAGTGGAGGTTCTCTTTCTCTTCAGGCATAAACCAGGCTGCCGCCCCCGCGGACCATTCTAAATCCCTCCCGCGCGGATTCAAGGTTTATCTCCGGGACCGGCCGGCGGCGGGGCCGGGGCCCCGGCGGCCGGGCTCCAAATCATTGAACCGCCGGCGCGGCCAGCAGTTCCGCAACCCACCCCCCTGAGATCGGAAGAGC
>CAYNDR010000069.1:8690-21022 GCA_964395295.1 uncultured Planctomycetales bacterium | reverse complement strand
GCCGCCGGACCGGGGGCGCTCGGGGCGCGCGTCCTCCGCTCGGGGCAGGGCTACCAGCCCGAGGGCTTCAAGAGCCAGGTGCTGTCCTCGAACAACAACCAGCAGGTGTGGGCCGTGGATCCGCAGGAGATCGACTGGGCCTTCCAGAACCAGGACCGGATCATCGACCAGGACTTCCAGGTCACCCCCATCCCGGGCGGGGGGCTCAAGATCGAGAACGTCCAGGCGGGATCGATCGGCGCCGTCCGCGGTCTCATGGCGGGAGACATCGTCAAGAACGTCAACGGCGTCCCGCTCAACAGCCTGGCGGACCTCAAGAACCTCACCCAGAACCCCTCGATGCGGCGCCAGACCAACATGCGCCTCACGGTGGAGCGGGCCGGCAAGCCCATGGTGATCGTGTACCAGCCGCTCCGGCAGTAGGACCGTCAGGGCTTCGCGGGCAGGAACTCCTCGTGGAGCGCCCGGACCGCCTCCGCCCCCGATTCCCCCTGGACGACGATCGAGATCGAGAGCTCGCTTGACCCCTGGGCGATCGCGATCACGTTCACGCCCCGCCGGGCCACCGCGGAGAAGGCGCGCGCCGCCACCCCCGGCACCCCCTTCATGGCGGACCCCACCACCGCCACGATCCCGGCCTTCTCCTCCGCCTGGAGGCGGCGGGCCTCCCCCGCCCGGAGCACCGAGGCCTCCAGCGCCGCGCGGGCCCGCGCGAGCTGGGCCCCCGGGACGGCGAACGTCATCCCGGCCTCCGCGACCGACTCGACGATCATCCGGATGTTGATCCCCTCGTCGCCCAGCGCCTTGAAGATCCGCGCCGCCGTGCCCGGGTGCCCCATCATCGCCGCGCCCGTCACCGTGATCAGCCCCGCGTCCTTCACCAGGAGCACCGAGCGGACGGCCTCCCCCGCGGCGGGGCCCTCGTCCGCGATGAGCGTCCCCTCGCCGGAGGGATTGAAGGTGTTCTTCATGCGGACGGGGAGCCGGCGCTCCGACGCGGGCTCCAGCGCCCTCGGGTGCATCGACTTGGCCCCGAACATCCCCATCTCCAGCGCCTCGGCGAAGGAGATCCGGTCCAGCCGGCGCGCCGCGGGGACGATCCGCGGGTCGGCGCTCATGAGCCCTTCCACGTCGCTCCAGAGCCAGACCTCGTCCGCCTTCACGGCCGCGCCTACGATGGTCGCGGTGTAGTCGCTGCCGCCGCGGCCGATCGTGGTGGCGACCCCCTGCCGGGTGGCCGCGATGAAACCCGCCACCACGGGGACCTCGCCGTCCTGGAGCGGGCCCTCCAGCGTCCCGGCGATCTGCCGGAGGGAGAGGTCCATCAGCGGCTCCGCCTCGCCGAAGCGGTCGTCCGTGACGAGCCCGGCCTCCCGGCCCGTGAAGGCGCGCGCCCGGGCGCCCTCGGCCTCCAGGGCCCTGCGGAAGAGGAGCACGGAGAGCCGCTCGCCGTGGGAGACCACCGCGTCGCGCGAGCGGGCGGTGCATTCCCCCACCGCGGAGATCCCCAGCGCCAGGCGCTCCAGGCCCTCGAGGAGCGGCGAGAGCAGTCCCGGCTCCCCGAGCCCGCGCGCCATCTCCTCGTGCCGGCGGCGGATCGCCCGGAGCCGCGCCTCCGTTGCCGGAAGGTCCGCCGCCCCCGCCTCGTCCGCCAGCGCCAGCAGATCCTCCGTCACCCCGTCGAGGGCCGAGACCACCGCCGCCACGCGGTCCTGCGCGGACCGCTCCCGGACGATGCGCGCGCAGAGGCGCAGACGCTCCAGGTCCGCGACCGAGGAGCCGCCGAACTTCATCACGATCCTCATGGCGCCTTACCCGTCGAGGAGCCGGCGGAGGGCGGAGAGGGTGGGCTTGATCCGCCTCATCTTCGCGGGGGCATGGCTCGCCGCGTCCGGGTCCTTCAGGCCGTGCCCCGTGGCGACGCAGACGACGGTCCGGACGCCCTTGAGCCGGCGCTTGCGGAGGTACGCGATGGGCGTCGCCGAGGCCGGCTCGACGAAGAGCCCCTCGGTCCGCGCCAGGATCTGCTGGGCCTCCAGGATCTCGCGGTCCGTCACGGTCCCCGCCTCGCCGCCCGAGTCCGCGACCGCCGCCACGGCCTTCCTCCAGTTGACCGGGGCCCCGATGCGGATCGCGGTGGCGATCGTCTCGGGATTCTCCACCTTGCACGTCCCGGACTTCTCCCGGAGCGTCCGGACGATGGGCGCCGCCTTCTCGGCCTGCACCCCCACCATACGCGGGAGGCGCGGGATGCGGCCCAGGCGGCGCCACTCCCGGAAGCCCTTCCAGATCGCGCTGACGTTCCCGGCGTTGCCCATGGGGAGGACGAGCGCGTCGGGGGTGCCCCCGAGCGCCTCGCAGACCTCGAAGGCCAGCGTCTTCTGCCCCTCCAGCCGGTAGGGGTTGAGGGAGTTGAGCAGGTAGACGCTCCGTTCCCGGCTGGAGAGCTCCACGACGAGCCTCATGGCGTCGTCGAAGTTGCCCTCGATCTGGGCGATGCGCGCGCCGTGCATCACGGCCTGGGCGAGCTTCCCGCCGGCCACCTTGCCCGCGGGCAGGAGCACCAGGGCGGGGAGGCCGGCCCGGGCGGCGTAGGCGGCCATGGAGGCCGAGGTGTTCCCGGTCGAGGCGCAGGCGACCGCGCGGGCTGCCGCGGCGTGGGCCATCCCGAGCCCCGCGTTCATCCCGCGGTCCTTGAAGGCGCCCGTGGGAGGCTCCCCCTCGTTCTTGACGTAGAGGCGCGGGATGCCGAGCTCGCGCCCGAGGCGTTCGCAGAGGTGCAGGCCCGTGTCGCCCTCCCCGAGGGTCACGGAGCGTTTCACCGGGAGGAGGGGCCCGTAGCGCCACACCCCGCGGCCCTCGAACCGGCGCGCCCGGGCGAAGTCCTTGTCCTCCAGGAGCACCTCGAGGGGGGAGGCGCACGCCCGGCAGGAGTGGAGCATCGGGTCCAGCGGGGATCGGGCGCCGCAGGCGACGCAGTGGAGGATCATGGTCCGAGGTATCCTACACGGCAGGGGTCTTTTGTCAAACAGAGAAGGGCCGTGTGGTAGAATGGCCCCCGATGCGGATCGGCGTGATCGACGTCGGCAACACGCGCGTCCACCGCGCGGTCTTCGACGGGAAACGCCTCCGGCCGTTCGACGGCCGGCCCGTGGACCTCTGGGTCGGCGCGCGCGTCGGGCGCGGCCGCGTCCCGCCCGGCACCCTCCTCCTGGGGCGCGACTTCCCGCCCCTGGTGCGGAACCGCGCGCGGACGGTCGGCGCCGACCGGCTGGCGCAGGCCTCGGCCGCCTGGGCCCGCGCGGAAGGGCCGTGCGTCGTGGTCTCGATGGGGACGGCGATCACGGTGGACGTCGTGAACGCCCGCGGGGAGTTCCCTCCTGCCCGAGGTCAGGCCCGTCCGGAGACGGAACGCGGTGGGTCGCCGCACGCGGGAGGCGATCGAGTGCGGGATCTCCCTCGCCGCGGAGGGGCTGATCCGCCTGGCCCTCCGGCGGCGCCGCGGCCGCGTCTTCGGGACCGGCGGGGACGCCCCGCTCTTTCGGGATCTCTTCGACGAACTCGTCCCGGGTTTGTCCCTCGAGGGGATCGCCCTTTCCTACCTATGCTCGTCTCGCTCCTGACCCCTCCCGGCCGCGGGGCGATCGCCGTCCTGCACGTCTGCGGGGACGGGGCGAAGGCCCTGGTGCGGCGCCTCTTCTCCCGGGAGTTCGGCGAACGTCCCGTCCCCGGCCGCCTCGAACTGGAGGGGGAGGTCCTGGACGAGGTCCTCGTGCGGTCGGCGGAGGGCTTCACGGGCGACGAGACGGTGGAGGTCTCCTGCCACGGCGGGGCCGCGTCCGTCGAGCGGGTGATGAAGGCCTTCGAGACGCTCGGCGCCCGGCGCGCGGGAGCCGCGGAGCTCCTGGAACGGGGCGTGGAGACGGGGCGGCTGGACCGGGTCCGGGCGGAGGCGTGGGCCCTCCTCCCCCGCGCGCTCACCGAGCTGGCCGCGCGGGTGCTCGCGGACCAGGCGGAGGGGGCGCTCTCCCGGGCGGTGGAGGCCATGGACTCGATCGCGCAGGCGGAGCGGCTCCTGGCCACGAGCGTGCTCGGGATCGCCCTGGCCTCGCCCCCGAAGGTCGTCCTCGCGGGCGCCCCCAACGTGGGGAAGTCCACGCTCTTCAACGCGCTCGTGCGCGCCGACCGGGCGATCGTCTCCCCCGAGCCGGGGACCACGCGGGACCCCGTGCGGGAAGTGATCGCGATCGAACAGGTGCCCCTGGAGATCGTGGACACCGCGGGGATGGGCGGCCCCCAGGGGCTCCTGGAACAGCTCTCGGAGGAGAGGGCCGCCCGGGCGCTCCGCGGGGCGGACCTGGTCCTGTTCCTCTTCGACGCGGAGGCGGGGGCCCGGGGGGACGAACTGCGGTTCCTGGAGCGGCTGGCGGACCGGCGGGTGCTCCTGCTGGTGAACAAGGCGGATGCGGGGACGAAGAGGCCGCTCCTCCATGCCGTCCCCGTCTCGGCCCGGACGGGGCAGGGGCTGGACGAGGTCCGGCGCATGATCCTGAAGGCGCTCGAGATCCGGCCCCGGCACGCGCCGGGCGCGCCGGTCGTCTTCACGGGACGCCAGCAGAGGCTTCTGCTCGGGGCGGCCACGGGGCGCGCCCCGGTCGAGGAGTCGCGGCGGGATCTCCTGCGGGGCCCGCATGCCGATATCTGTTGACGATCCCGCGGGTTGCGATAGGCTGGTGGCCTTCGCCCTCGGCTGCAAGTCCAAGGAGCAGGCCGCGCCGGCGCCCGCGGCCAAGCCCCCCGCCGACGCGTCGGCGAAGGCCCCGGCCCCGGCCCCCGGAACGGCCCCGGCCCCCATCGCCATCGAGGCGGAGGATTGCAAGAACAACGTCAAGAAGGGCGCCCTCGCATGGGTCCCGGTGACCAAGCCGGAGGGATTCTCCGGCAAGGGCGCCATGCAGGCCATGCCCAACGACAACGTCAACAACGACACCGGCTTCGTCGAGGACAGCCCCCGCCTCGACTACGAGGTCGACTTCCCCAAGGCCGGCACCTATATCGTGTGGGTCCGCGGCTGGGGCGAGACGGAGGAGGACAACTCCTGCCACGTGGGCCTCGACGGCAAGGAAGTGGAGACCTCCGACCGCATCGCGGAGTTCAGCGCGGAGTGGCTCTGGATCAAGGACACCAAGGACGGCGAGGACGCCGTGATCAAGGTCGCCGCGCCGGGCAAGCACGTCCTCAACGTCTGGATGCGGGAGGACGGCTTCATCCTGGACCGGATCGTCCTCACCATGGATCCCAAGTACACGCCCGCGGGGAAGGGCCCCTAGTCCGGCAGGCGGCCGCGGCGGAGCTCGAACGGGTCCGGAGATGATCCAGTCCCCGGCACGGTGGTCTGTTGCCCTGCTCCTGGCGGCGGGGGCGGCCTGCGCGGTCCTGCCGCCGATGGGCTCCGTCAAGTTCTCCCGCAGGATGCTCGTCCTCGACCCCAACGAGGGGTGCGCCGTGGCCGACGTGGACCGGGACGGCCGGCCCGACGTCATCGCCGGGCGCCACTGGTACGCCGCGCCCGGCTTCGTGCCCCGCCCCCTGCGCCTCCTGGAGGAGTGGGACAGCTACCTCAGGAGCAACGGGGAGTTCGCCTGGGACGTGAACGGCGACGGCTGGGTGGACGTGATCAGCGGCTCCTGGATGCAGGGCGAGGTCTTCTGGTACGAGAATCCCGGCGCGCGCGAGCTGGCCCGGGGGCGGCTCTGGAAGCCGCACCTCCTCAAGGACACGGGGACCGTGAACAACGAGGTCGCCTTCCTCCGCGACCTCGACGGCGACGGCGTGCCCGAGTGGATCGTGAACAGCTGGATCAAGGACGCGCCGTTCCTGGCGTGGAAGCTGGCCAGGGACGCCTCCGGACAGCCGACCCTCGAGAAGATCGTCCTCGGGACCAAGGGGAGCGGCCACGGGATGGGCTTCGGCGACCTCAACGGCGACGGCCGCGAGGACATCCTGGTGGGCCGCGGCTGGTACGAGCGGCCCGCGGGGGCCGTCTTCGCGCGCCCCTGGGAGTTCCACCAGGACTGGGACCTCCACGCGAGCTGTCCGATGATCGTGGCGGACGTCAACGGCGACGGGCGCAACGACTTTTTCTGGGGGAAGGCCCACGACTACGGCCTCTACTGGATGGAGCAGGAGGCGCGGCCGGACGGGAAGCGGGGCTGGGAGCCGCACCTGATCGACAAGAGCTGGTCCCAGCCGCACGTCCTGGAGTGGACGGACCTCGACGGCGACGGCCGGCCCGAGCTGATCGCCGGTAAGCGCGTCCGCGCGCACGACAAGGGCGATCCCGGCAACGACGACCCGCCGTGCCTGTACTACTACGCGGTGGAGCGCGGACGGAGGCCGTCCTTCGCGCGCCACGCGATCGACCTCGGCGGGGCGGGGGTGGGGATGCAGGTCCGGGTGGCGGACCTGGATGGCGACGGGCGCCCGGACCTCGTGACGCCGGGGAAGTCGGGGACCTACATCTTCTTCAACGCGGGGCGCCGGCAGGCGCCGCGGCGGTAGCGGGCTACGGCGCCTCGGGCGCGGCGGCCTTCTTGGGGTAGAGCCAGTCCGGGTCGTCCGGGTCCTCCATCTCGATCCGCTTGACCCCCTCGGGGAACCGGTTCTCGATCGCCCGGTACTGGCTCAGCAGGCCCTCGTCGGGGTGCTTCCACTCGTGGTGGTAGTACACGCCCTTGACCCCCGCCTGGTGGAGCGCCTTCATGCAGCCGAAGCACGGCCGGACGGTCGTGTACACGAACGCCCCGGCGGTCCGGATCCCCAGCCGCGCCGCGGAGAGCAGGGCGTTCTCCTCGGCGTGCACGCAGATGCAGATGTCGTACCCCGCGCCGGACTTGTACTTCTCGGGGTGGTTGCAGCGGTCACAGCCGCCGTCCAGGCAGTTGGTCATGCCCTCGGGGACGCCGTTGTATCCCGTGGAGACGACGCGCTTCTCCAACACCAGCACGGCGCCCACCTTGTAGCCCTTGCAGTTGGCGCGCCTGCGGGCGGCGAAGGCGAATCCCATGAAGTAGGGGTGGAAGTCCGGCCTCGGCGGCCGGGGCACGTCCCGCGCGGGCTGGTTCATTCGTCGTCTCCCATTATGGGGCGTCAATATAACGTCCGGGGGGCAGGGGGGCCAGGGAACTCGTCAGGGCATTCCGGGCACCTTGGCCATGCAGAGCGCCGAAAGGGCGATGATGAGGAACATGTACTGGATCAGTCCCATCGCGTCCGGCTCCTTGGGGGCGTCGCGGTCGAATCCCTGGAGGACCGCGAACACCAGGAGCATCACGAGCATCCCCTCCCGGCTCAGGGTGTACATCCCCCCGATCGTCAGCGCGGCCAGCCAGCGGTGCGGGAGGGTGAGGGAGCGGAAGCCGCGGCCGCCGTCGAGCTGCCAGATGGGGATGAGGTTGAAGAGGTTGAGCCACGCGCCGATGCGCGCGATCGCCCCCCAGATGCCCGAGTCCGTGGCCAGGTAGATCCCGTAGGCCGCCACTGCCGCCCCCAGGCCCCACATCGGCCCCGCCAGCCCCACCCGGGAGTCCTCGCGCGGGTTCGTTGGGTACTGGTTGAGCCGCACGTAGGCGCCCAGCCCGGGGATGAACATGGGCGCCGTGGCCCGGATGCCGTAGCGCCGGAGCATCACCACGTGGCCCATCTCGTGGACGTACATCGACAGCACCAGCCCCAGGGCGAACTTCCACCCCCAGAGGCTCCAGTAGACGCCGAAGGCCAGGAACATCGAGAGGAACGTGCTCAGCTTGGTGAGCCCCGAGATGAGCGCCACGATCCCCGCGCCCAGGGCGCCCTGGCCCCACCGGGAGCCTTTGGCGCCGGCGGGCGCCGGCGGGACGTCCACCCGGCGGCTGAGGGCGTTGACCTTCCCGAACACGGCCTCGAACTGGCGGGAGTCGCGCGGCAGGCGCTCCAGGGCGCTCCGCCAGGCCCCGAGCGCGCGGGCGAGGTCGCCGGCCCGCTCGGCCTCCTCCGCCTCCGCGGCCAGGGACTTGAGGTCCTCCGCGTGGACCAGCCTCCGGCACCCCGGACAGCTCAGGAAGCCGGGGGGTATCTCGGCGCCGCACTCGGGGCACGAGGGGACGGCCTCGGCGGGGTCCATGTCAGCTCGCCGCCGGGCTCCCCGGGGCGCGGAAGGGCCCGGCCAGCGACACGCGCATCTTCCGGTTGATGACCCAGGCCTCGTAGAGGGCGAACCCGATGATGAGGAGGCCGATGATGTTCTCGAATCCCGCCAGGAAGGGGATCGCCAGGATGTACCCGGCGAGCTTGATGAGTCCCAATGGACTGCTCAGGCTCTCCTGCACGGCCGGGTGCTGGCGGATTCCCTCGATGATCGCCGGCACGTACGTCGCCACGATGGCACAGTAGGTGAGGAACACCGCCAGGAGCTGGTAGCGCCACCCGCCGCGCCCCTCCGAGCCCTTCTTGACGGCCGCCCCGACCATGAAGCCCACGATGATGGCCACGAGGCCGATCTCGTACCCGGTGGCGGCCCTCACGCCGTAATAGATCCCCGCGCCCAGGGCCGCGGCCAGGAGGCCGAAGAACGTGGCCTTCACGAAGCGCGCGAGGCCGGACCCGCCCTGGAGCGAGGCGAGGATCGCTCCGCGGCAGTCGGCGCACACTGCCTTGTCCCCGGCCGTGTAGTACTCGCCGGAGACCGGCCGCTTGCAGGCGGCGCAGGAGAGCCCGCCGGCCGCGGGCTCGCGGGACTCGGCGCGGTCGAACTGGAGGCCGCCGGGGTCCGCCGGCGGGGGAGGGGCGTCGCTCATACCCGGCCTATCATACCCGAGTCGCCCGGGAAAAGTATCTTCCTTGCGGGCCCCCCGCCGTTGTGATACACTCCCGCCCCGATGGCGCTCGACGCCCTCCTTTCCCGGTGCCGGGCGTGGAAGCACCGGCACCTGCTCGGGACGAAAGACCTCTCCAAGGACGATATCCTCCTCGTCCTCTCCATCGCCGAGGAGTGCGAGGCCCTCCGCGACGAGCATCCCCTCAAGGGGCGCCGGCTCTTCAACTTCTTCGTGGAGCCCTCCACCCGCACCAAGACCTCCTTCGGCCTGGCCGCCCGGCGGCTCGGGGGCGAGGTGATCGATTTCTCCCCCTCCGCCTCCAGCCTCACCAAGGGGGAGAGCCTCAAGGACACGGCGCGGACCATCGAGTCGATGGGCGTCTCCTTCACCGTCATCCGCCACGGCGCCTCGGGCGCGCCGCACTTCCTCTCCAGGCTCGTGGAGAGCTCGGTCATCAACGCCGGGGACGGGGCCAACGAGCACCCCACCCAGGCGATGCTCGACCTGCTCACCATGAAGAAGCGGCTCGGCCGCGTGACGGGCCTCAAGGTGGCCCTCGTGGGGGACATCGCCCACAGCCGCGTGGCCCGCTCCAACCTCTGGGCGCTCAAGAAGCTCGGGAACGAGGTGACCCTCGTGGGCCCTCCCACCCTCGTCCCGCGCGACCTGGACGCCGCGGTCACCTGGGACTTCGACCGCGCCCTCCGCGAGCACGACGTCGTCATGATGCTTCGCCTCCAGCTCGAGCGCATGCAGGGCGGGCTCTTCCCCTCGGCCGCCGAGTACGTCCGCTTCTTCGGGCTCACGCGGGAGCGGCTGGGCCTGCTCCGGGAGGACGCGATCATCATGCACCCCGGGCCCATGAACCGCGGGCTCGAGATCAGCGGCGAGGCGGCCGACAGCGGGCGGTCCGTGGTGCTCCACCAGGTGGCCAACGGCGTCCTCGTGCGGATGGCGGTCCTCCTCCTGCTTTCCCAGGTGTCCCGGTGATCCTGATCAAGGGCGGCAAGCCCGGAGACGTCCTCATCGAGGGCGGGAAGATCGCCAAGGCCGGCAAGGCCGAGACGACGATCGACGCCAAGGGCCTGCTCGTCGTCCCCGGGCTCATCGACCTGCACGTCCACCTCCGCGAGCCGGGCCGCGAGGACAAGGAGACGATCGCCTCGGGCGCCGCCGCCGCCGTGGCGGGCGGCTTCACGAGCGTGGCCGCCATGGCCAACTCCGGCGTCCCGTGCGACAGCGCGGTCGGGGTCGTCTACGTCCTGGCAAAATCCCGGGAGGCGGGGCTGGCGAACGTCTTCCCGGTGGGGGCCGTCTCCAAGGGCCTCAAGGGCGAGGAGCTGGCCGAGCTCGGCAAGATGGCCGAGGCGGGGGCGGTGGCCTTCTCGGACGACGGCAATCCCATCATGAACTCCGACCTCATGCGCCGCGCCCTCGAGTATTCGAGGATGCTGGAAAGGCCCATCATCAGCCACTGCGAGGACGCCTCTCTCACGCGGGGCGCCGTCATGAACGAGGGGCGGATCTCCGCCGAGCTCGGCCTGCGCGGGTGGCCCAACGCGGCGGAGGCGGCCATGGCCGCGCGGGATGTCTACCTGGCCGCGCTCACCGGGGGCCATCTCCACGTCCAGCACGTGAGTGCGCGGGAGACCGTGGACGTGATCCGGCGGGCCAAGAAGCTGGGGATCCGGGTGACGGCCGAGGCCGCGCCGCATCACCTGACGCTCACGGACGAGCGCCTGCGGGACTACGAGTCGCGGTACAAGATGTGCCCGCCGCTCCGCGCGAAGGCGGACGTGGAGGCCGTGGTGGAGGGCGTGGCGGACGGCACGATCGACGCGATCGCCACCGACCACGCGCCCCACACGATGGAGGAGAAGGAGCAGGAGCTGGCCGCCTGCCCGAACGGCGTGGTGGGGCTGGAGACCGCGCTGGGGGTAGTCCTCGGCGTCAAGGGGATCTCCCGCGAGCGGCTGATCGACGCGCTCACGGCCGCGCCGGCGAGGATCCTGGGGCTCAAGTCCAAGGGGCGCCTGGAGCCGGGGGCGGACGCGGACGTGACGGTCATCGACCCGAAGGCGGCCTGGACCGTGGACTCCTCGAAGTTCCGCTCGCGGGGCCGTTCCACGCCCTTCGAGGGGATGAAGCTCGTCGGCCGCGCCGTCCGCGTCCTCGTGGGCGGCCGCGCATGTTCCTGATCGACGGGTACAACCTCCTTCACGCCGCGTTTCCCGGGCGGGCCACCCGCGGGGCCCGTGACCGCCTGGTCGACCTGATCGTGGACTTCTGCCGGAGGGGGGGCTACCGGGCCCGGATTGTCTTCGACGCCACGGGGGACCTGCCCCGCCGCCGGCGGCGCGGGGAGGTGGAGATCCGGAACGTGGCCCGGGGGCGGTCGGCCGACGAAGAGATCATCGAGGCCCTCTCCTCCACGGTGGATCGGACGGCCCACACGCTGGTGTCGGACGACCGCGAGTTGACGCGGGAGGCCGGGCGGCGGGGGGTCAAGGTGATCCCGAGCGGGGACTTCGCGCGGCTCCTCCTGGCGCCCGGGCCCGCGGAGGACCCCAAGGCGGGGGGGGCCCTCTCCCCGGGGGAGGTCGACTACTGGATGGACGAGTTCGGCCTGGACGATCCCGACCACTGTTAACTCTGTCGAGTCGCCACTGCGTTAACACGCTGTTAACTCTGTCGCGACTCGACAGAGTTAACAGTGGGCCTGGGCCACCAGCGCCCTGAAGATCGCCTGCTGGCGGCGGTCGGCGGGCATGCGCTCCGGGTGCCACTGGACGCCGATGACGAACCGGTGGCGCGCGCTCTCGATCGCCTCGAGGACGCCGTCCGGGCTGAGCGCCGCCATGTAAAGGCCCCTCCCCAGCCTCCCGCACGCCTGGTGGTGGTAGGAGTTGACCATCGCGCGGGGGACGCCCAGGATCGTCTGCAGGCGGGATCCGTTGGCGATCCCCGCGAGGTGGCGGATCCCGCCGGAGTGGCGGCGGGTACCGGGCAGGTCGGGGAGGTGCTGGTGGATCGATCCGCCGAGCGCCACGTTGAGCTCCTGGCACCCACAGCAGATCCCCAGGAGGGGCAGGTCCCGCCGGAGCGCCTCGGCGATCGCCAGGAAGTCGCTCTCCTCGCGCTCCGGGTGGAGGAGCACCGCCCTGGGGTGCTTCCGCTCGCCCCATCGGCGCGGATCGATGTCCGTCCCCCCCGTGAAGACCACGCCGCCCAGGCGCCCCAGGAACGCGCGCGCCGCCCCCGCGGAGCGGCAGAAGGGCATGAGGACCGGGACGCCGCCCGCCCGCTCGACCGCCCCCACGTAGTCGCGGTCGAGCCTGTAGACCGCGTCCCCCTCCTCCTCGACGAGCCCGCAGGCGATCCCGATGAGGGGCGGGGGGCTCATTTCAGGAAGTGGAGGTAGATCATCCCGGCCACGATCACCAGGGCCGCGAAGATAATGGACGCCGCGATGAGGAC
>CAYNDR010000069.1:6679-8680 GCA_964395295.1 uncultured Planctomycetales bacterium | reverse complement strand
GAACAGCCCCAAGGCCCCCGCCGCCGCGATGAGGACGGCGTGATCACCTTCCGAGGCCATCGCGACTCTCCTTCACGGTGAAGGGCGCCAGTTCGAGGCCCATCGGCGCCAGGTCGGCCCCCGCGCCCTCCGCCACCTGCCGCTCGACCGCCTCGCGGTCCGGCTTCCCGCCGGAGATCGCCCGGCGGGCGTGGCGCTCCAGGACGTCCCCCGCGATGGTAGCGATTTCCTCGGGCTTCTTGGAGAGAAAACGTTCCGAGGCGGCAAGGATCGAGGCGGGGTCCCCCTTGATCCGCACGCAGGCCGAGGCCTCGAATCCGAGGATGGAGACCCTTGCCGGGATCGCCTCCAGGGAGAGGACCTCGGCTTTCTCGATCACGGGCCAGACGAACGTGCCGCCGCCCTTGACGATGCGGAAGCCCACGGTCCTCTCGCGCCCCGAGGCGTCCACCATCCGGTGGCTCTTGCCCGAGACGATGAGGACCTCGTTGGGCCCCACCTTCGCGTAGCGGGACGCATAGACGACGAGGAAGACGAACATGATGGCCAGCATCCCGCCGGCAAGGACCGCCGCCAGGAGGAAATCCGGGGCCGGGGCCGACGCCGCGCCGATCATTTCATCTTCTTGAAGTCCTCGAAGATCTCCTGGAACCGGCGTTCCAGCGCCTCGAGGAGCGGCCGCGCCTTCTCGCGGTCGGCGCCCAGCGCCTCGAAGAAGGGGCCCGCCTCGGCGGCCAGCCCGATGATGTCCTCGTGGAACGTGCCCGGGGCGCGGCTGTCGAGCGCGACGATCGTCTCCCGGAACTTCGACCAGGCCCGGGCGCGGCCCGGCTCGTCCGCCTCCATCGAGTCCTTGAGGACCTTGAGGGCCTCCTCCCCGAGCCCCGTCAGGAGCTTCGCGTCCCCCTGGGGGGGGAAGACGGAATGGATCCTCCTCTGCTTGGCCCGCTTCAGGAGGTTCCACGCCTCGCGCAGCACGCTGGCCGCCTGGGGATGGTCGGGATTGTTCAGGACCCTCAGGCATGAGTGGATGTAGTGCAGAGAGAGGTTCCGCAGCTCTTCCAGCCCCGCGTCGGCCCCGTCCCCGAAGCGCAGGGCCTTGTATTCCGGCACCCGGACGACACGGTGCAGGATCTCGTGGGTGCGCTCCTCCACCTCCTCGATGAAACGGCCCCACTCCTTCCGGTCGTGCTTGCCGGCGGCCTTGTCCCGGCTATAGCGGGTCAGCGCCTCGGTCTCGGCGGGGGCCGTCACGGCCTCGATCTCGCCGATCAGCTTCCGGCCCCACGTCCGGCGGTCGTTCTCGGCGTCGTCGGGGCTCCCGGCCTGGAGCCGGGCCTCGACCTGGAGCCGGCGGGCCTGCTGGAGCGCAGGCCCCTGGAGGTGGGGATCGAAGACCACGCGGGCCGAGTGCAGGCCCGCGAGGTTCCGGGGGGGCGTGTAGAGGGCGACCTCGCAGGAGAACCGGCCTTCGCGGACCTCGATGGCGTCGCGGCCCATCTCGACCCTCAGCTTGGGGTCGTCGAAGAAGAACACCAGGTCGAGCCGGGCCCGCTGGGGAAGGTTGGTCGTCCCTTCGCAGACGAGGGCGGGGCGCTTCCCGCCCCCGGCGTCGGGCGCCTCGCGGAGCGCGGCCGCGATCGTGTACTCGTCCTGGGGAGAGGACAGGACGACGAGGAAAAAGAAGGCTGGAACCATGGTTCCTTTCCGGGTGAGCTGTACTCTTATGATAGCATAGGTCTGTCAAGAAAACCACGCCGCCGCATTCTTAAGGTTCGGCCGGATCCGCGTAACGTCAGGGGGCGGCGCCTGTCTAAACGATGATGGGCATGAGTCGGGAAAAGCGGTGTGTGGGGCGCGAGTCCCTGTCGCGCGACGACCATCCCCGCCCGCGGGGCCGGGCTTGAATGGTTTGACCGGCCCCCGCGCGGTGCTATGATCGGGTTGGTCGCGGCAGGAGGCGAAACCCATGGGCGGCATGGAAATCATTGAGGTCGTATA
>CAYNDR010000069.1:0-6669 GCA_964395295.1 uncultured Planctomycetales bacterium | reverse complement strand
ATTCGCAGATTTACACCCGCAACGGCGGCTCGATGGGGCTGGGGTTCGCCATCCTCAGCGGGCTCCTCTCGGGGGTCTTCTCGGGCGGCGCCGAGGCGCACGTGGACGTGGGGGGCGTGCACGTCGACGCGGGCGGCCATGGGGACGCGGGGCACGGGGGTTCGATGGACGGGACCGTGCATTTCTCTCCATTGTCCCCCGTGGTCCTGGCCATGTTCATCGCGACCTTCGGGGGGTCGGGGATCATCTTCAAGAAGGTGCTGGCCCTGCCCACCGCCGCCCACATCCCCCTGGCGCTCGTCTCGGCGCTCGGGGTCGCGGCCGCGGTCTTCTACCTCTTCTACAAGATCTTCGCCGTCAGCCAGTCCTCCAGCGAGGCCCATGTGACGGAGGTGGTCGGGATGGAGGCCGAAGTGACCGTCCCCATTCCGAACGGGGGGCTCGGGGAGGTCGCGTACACGGTCTCCGGATCGCGGTACACGAATCCCGCCCGGACGGCGGACGGCAAGGAATTGCCGGCCCACGCGATGGTCAAGGTCGTGAAGCTCGTGGGGAACACGTACATCGTCCAGAAATCCCAGTGACAAGGGAGGAAGGAAAGGAATGAACATCACGAACCTGGCGTTCCTGGCCCAGAAGGCCCAGGACAGCAGCGTCTTGTGGATCGCGGGCGTCATCGCGGCCGGCCTCATGGCGATCGTCGTGATCTTCCTGCTCATCTATGCCGCGCGCTACGTGAAGGTCGGTCCCAACGAGGTGCTTATCGTCTCGGGCATGAAGCACCGCGTCGCGGATCCATCGGGGCGCGAGAAGATGGTGGGCTTCCGGATCGTCAAGGGCGGCGGCACGTTCGTCTGGCCGGTGCTGGAGAAAGCGGAGGTCCTCTCCCTGGAACTCCTCACGATTGACATCAAGACGCCGTCCGTCTATTCCATCACGGGCGTGCCCGTCCGGGTGGACGGCGTGGCGCAGATCAAGGTGAAGGGCGAGGACGTGGCCATCCGGACCGCGTCCGAGCAGTTCCTCTCCAAGACCCCTACCGAGATCATGTCGATCGCCCACCAGACCCTGGAAGGGCACCTGCGCGCCATCATCGGCAAGATGACCGTCGAGGAGCTCTACAAGGACCGCGACAAGTTCGCCCAGAACGTGCAGTCCGAGTCCGCGGGGGACTTTGCGAACATGGGTCTCCAGATCATTTCCTTTACGATCAAGGAGATCCAGGACGACCAGGGGTACCTGGACGCCCTGGGCAAGCCCAGGACCGCGGAGGTCAAGAAGGACGCCATCGTGGGCCAGGCCAACGCCGACCGGGAGGCCACGATCCAGAGCGCCAAGGCCCACCAGGAGGCCCAACAGCGCCGCTACGAGGCGGAGACGGCGGTGGCCGAGGCCCAGCGGAACTACGAGATGAAGCGGGCGGACTACCAGGCCTCGATCAACCAGAGGAAGGCCGAGAGCGACCTCGCCTACGACCTCCAGAAGTACAAGTCCCAGCAGGGCGTGAAACTCGAAGAGATGAAGGTCCTGGAGATCGAGAAGGAGCGCCAGATCGACATCAAGCAGAAGGAGCTCCAGGCCACCGTCCAGCGGCCCGCCGAGGCGGAGAAGTACCGCATCGAGCAGATCGCCGACGCCAACAAGTACAACACGATCGCCGTCGCCGAGGGCCAGGCGCTCTCGGCCCAGAACATCGGCCGCGGCGAAGCGGAGGCGGTCAAGGCCCGGGGCCTGGGCGAGGCCGAGGCCATCCGGGCCAAGGGCCTCGCGGAGGCGGAAGTGATCCTGGCCAAGGGCCAGGCCGAGGCCGAGGCCATGAGGAAGAAGGCCGAGGCGTGGCGCACCTACAACGAGGCGGCCATCGCCCAGATGTTCATCGAGAAACTGCCCGAGCTGGCGCGGGCGATCGCCGAGCCCCTCGGGCGCACGGAGAAGATCACGATCATCTCCTCGGGCGGCGAGGGCATCGGCGCCTCGAAGGTCACCAAGGACATCGTGGACATCGTGGCCCAGCTCCCGCCCATCCTGGAGGGGGTGAGCGGCGTCAACCTCAAGGACCTGATCTCCAAGATCCCGGGGGTGACCCAGAAGAAGGCGTAGCGCCGCTTGCGGCAGGATGCCCCCGTGATGAGGATCGCCGCCTGGATCGCCGCCGTCCTGGGGACGCTCGTCCTGGCGCTCCTGGGGGTCTGCGGGGCCGTGGACCTCCTCGCGGGCGACCCGCCCTGGCCCATGCCCCGTCCCGCGCCCGACACCGCCGGGCCCCGATTCCGCGTGGCCGTCCTGGGCGACGCCCAGAAGGGGATCGGCAACCTGGCGAACATCCTCGACGCGGCGGCCAAGGAGAAGGTCGATCTCATCCTGCAGACGGGGGACCTCGTGGCCTCCAACGACGAGGGCCACTACCGGCTGGCGGCGCTGACCTTCCGCCGCTCGGCCCTCCGCGTCCCGATGGCGGTCGTCCCGGGCAACCATGACGTCAAGGGCGGCCCCGCGCGGTTCGAGCGGATCCTGGGCCCCCTGGAATGGACCTTCCGGAGGGGCCAGGTCACCTTCATGGTCGTGAACAACGCCTTCGGGGATCCCCCCGACCTCGCGCGCCTTGAGGAGCGGGTCGCGGCGGCGCGCGACGATGCCGTCGTCCTGGCGATGCACGTCCCTCCCTTCGGCGTGAAGGGGGACGTCCTTCCCGCTTTCCTGCCCTTCGTGAACTGGCTCGAGAAAAGCCGGGTACGCTACCTCCTTTGCGGCCAGATCCACGACTACATCCGCCACCCGATCGGCCGGACCGTGGTCATCGCCAACGGCGTGGGGGGCGACTACGAGTCCTGGCAACTCGGGCAGAAGGCGGTCGTCACGATCCTGGAGATCGATGGAACGGCGATCGCGGACCGGCGGATCGATCTCCCGCCGGTGCACGGCATCGGGGCGAACTGGGAGCACCTGGCCCTGGGCCACGTGGGCGAGGCCTACCGCGCCCGGCCGTGGCTGTGCTGGCCGGCAACGGCGCTCCTCGCGGGCCTGGTGGCGGCCGCCGGCCGGCGCCTCTGGCGCGCCCGCCCGCCGGGTTCCCCGAGAAAGGAGTGAACCTTCCGGGGAGTGGCCGGTTAAAGCGGGGTAGATGGATTGCCGCGGGACTCGGGAAGCCCTCTACGAGTACCTGAAAGGCTGGTGCGGGCCCGAAGAGGCCGGCGCCGTCGAGGCCCATTTATCCGGTTGCCCCGATTGCCAGGCCGAAATCCGGTCCGCCCGATCCAGCCTCTCCCTCCTTCAGATCCTTCCCGAGATCGAACCCGCCCCCGAAACCTGGAACCGGATCAAGGCCCAAATCGCCCCCCGCCGCGCCGCCTCGCCCGTCTTCTGGGCCCGCGCGGCCGCCGCGGCCGGCGTCCTCGCCGCCCTGGCCTCCTTCGCGCTCCTGATCGGAATGCCCCGATCCGGGGCCTTGCCGGTCGTCCTGGAGACCCGCAAGGCCCTGAAACCGAATGAATCCTTCCAGGCCGGCCAGTTCTCCACCCTCGCCATCCCCGACGTCGGCACCCTC
Source organism: uncultured Planctomycetales bacterium (assembly GCA_964395295.1). Classification (GTDB taxonomy): domain Bacteria; phylum Planctomycetota; class MHYJ01; order MHYJ01; family JACPRB01; genus CAYNDR01. The sequence continues at coordinate 3,125 of CAYNDR010000069.1, read as the reverse complement.
AAAGTCGACCGCGGCGCGATCCTCCGCTTCCTCGACCTGCGCACCGTCCTCCTCGAATCCGGAGAGGTCTTCGCCGAGATCGCCCCCTCGGGCCTGGGCTTCGAGATCCGCACGGGCGACACCGCCGCGCGCGTCCGGGGGACCCGCTTCGGCGTCCGCGCCCCCTCGACCGTCTACGTGATGGAAGGGCGGGTCGAGGTCCGCTCGCCCCGGGGGCGCCTCGACCTGGGGCCCAACCAAGTCGCCGTGGGGGACGCCTTCGCCCAGGTGAGCGCCGAGGACTACCTGCGGTGGCTGGCCGAGCACGAGCGCCCCGCCGTCCGCCTCACGCTCGACCCGCGGGAACAGACGGTCGTCACCCCCGGCGCCCCCCTCCGGTGGCGCCTGGTCCTCGAGACCGACGCCCTCGCCCCGCTGTACCTCCCCGATCCCCGCGACGCCTCCCAGTTCCTCGTCCTCGACATCAACGGCCATTCCGCGAGCCTGGACCCGAGCCGCGCGGAACTCAAGGCCGCCCGCGCCCCCAACGGCCTGGCCCGCCTGGACGTATCACATCCGTGCGTGATCGAGTGCGCCGTGGACCCCGTCCTCTTCCGTGAGAAGGGCCGCGCCGCCGTCCGCGCCATCTTCACCAGCGGGCAGAACGCCCCGGAGAAGGCCTGGGTGGGCATCGTGAAATCGGATCCGATTGTCGTCGAGGTCCGGTAATGGCCTTTACCACAAAGGCACAAAGGCCACAGAGACCTGCAAGGACGATATTATCCGGGGTTCTCCCGCCTTTCTCCCCGGGAGGGAATCAAGAGGGGACGATAGTTGATCCCCTCTTTCCTGGGTCTTTGTGCTCTTTGTGTCTTTGTGGTGAATCGTGAGCCCCCTCGCCGAGAAAGTCGCCCCCCTCGCCTCCCGCCTCGGGCGCCTCCGCGGCGCCTTCCGCGCCCTCTTCGCCCTCGACGGACTCTCCCGGCTGGCCCTGCCCGCCGCGGCCTTCGTCGCGGCGACCTTCGCGATCGACTGGACGTTCATCCTGCCGGCGGAGGCGCGCCTCGTCGTGCTGGCGGCCGGCCTGGCCCTCTTCTCCTGGATCCTCCTGAGGAAGATCCTCCGCCCCCTGGCGGTGCGCGTCACCGACGACGACCTGGCGGTCTTCGTGGAGCGGCACTATCCCGAACTCAACGACCGGCTGATCTCCGCCATCCAGCTGGCCCGCGAGCCCGGCGGCGAAGGCGCCCGCGGCGGCTCCTTCAACTCCCCCGAGCTCGTCGAGGCCCTCGTGGGCGACGCCGCGCAGGCCGCCTCCGCCGTGGACTTCGGCCAGGTCGTCGTCCGCCGGCACGTGGGCTGGGTGGCGTTCTGGGCCGCGCTCGCGGCCGTGGTCCTGGCCGCCGGCGCCCTCGCCTCCCCCGCCTACGCCTCCATCTACTTCAACCGGGCCCTGGGGGGCTCCCGCAAGTGGCCCCAGCGGACGCACCTCAAGGTCCTCGACTTCACGGACCACCGGCGCGTCATCGCCCGGGGCGACGACCTCACCGTGGCCGTGGAGGTCGGCGGCATCGAGCCCTCCAAGGTCGTCCTCAGGTACGAGTACCGGACCGGCGACCGGGGGCAGGAGCGGATGAGCCCGCTCCAGGGACGGCGCTTCCAGTACGTCTTCACCCGCGTGGCCGGCCCGTTCGAGTTCACCGTGACGGGCGGCGACGACACGACGGAGAGGCACTTCGTCGAGACCCTCACCCCCCCGGCGGTCGAGTCCATGGCCGTCTTCCACGAGTACCCGCCCTACCTGCGTAAGGCCAACACCCCGCCCGACCGTCCCGAGACGTCCGGCAACGTGGTCGTCCCCTTCCACACGAAGGTGCGCTTCGAGGCGGTCTCCAACGAGGACCTCAAGTCCGCCTCGATGACCCTGGGCGTCCGGGGCAAGGAGAAGACGGGCGACCTCAAGGTCGAGCCCGCGGCGGAAGGGAAGCCGCGCCGCGTCGCCGGCTCCTTCGAGGTCGCCGAGGCCTACGGCGAGTACTCCATCCAGCTCCTCGCCTTGAACGGCCTGCCCAACCGCGACCCCGTCCGCTTCACCATCAAGGGCATCGAGGACCGCCCGCCGGACGTCACCGTCCAGGACCCGCTGGGCGACGAGTTCGTCACCGAACTCTGCGAGCGGCCGCTCGAGATCGAGACGAAGGACGACCACGGCGTTGCCCGCATCGCGCTGGAGTGCCGCGCCCTGGCCCAGCAGAAGGAGAAGGCCCTCGACTGGACCGCCACGATCTTCAACCGCGAGCAGAACTCGCGCGACTACGGCGAGGCCTTGATCCGCAGCCGCCACGAGCTCAGCGTCGCCTCCATGGGGCTCCAGGCCGGCGACCACGTGGAGTTCCGCTTCCGCGCCGAGGACTACAAGGACATCGGGCCCCGCAACGTCCGCACCACCCGGACCTACAAGCTCTCGGTCGTGCCTTTCGGGACCCTGGAGAAGGAACTGCAGGACGCGATCGAGAAGATCAAGCAGGTCCTCCGGAACCAGAAGGTCCGCCAGGAGGCCGGCTGGAACCGCACCGCCAGCCTCATCGAGCGGTACGGGCGGCTCGACCAGCTCTCCCAGGAACAGCAGGGCGAGGTCCGCCAGGCGGGCCTGGAGCAGAACGACGTCACCTCCCGGCTCGACACCGCCCGCCGGGATATCCGCCAGGTCATGCGCCGCGGCGTCTACAACCGGATCTACAACGAGAGCGCCGCGGCCAAGCTCCAGGGGGCGATCGACGTGCTGGCGGGATGCGTGGGGGACCCCGGGGACGTCACCAAGGCGGGGACCTCCCGGGAGGCGGCCGCCCGGCTCGACCAGTCGGCCCGGATCAAGGGGGGCGCGGCCCGCACGGCGGGTCTCCGCGAGGCCCAGGCCCTCCAGAACGTGGTCGCGGCGGACATCCAGAAGGCGATCGACTTCCTGGACAAGTGGTCCAGCTACCAGGAGGTCATCCGCATCACCCGCGAGATCCTCGAGATGCAGAAGCGCGTGAACGAGAGGATCAAGGGCGGCAGATAGGAGGACGCCATGCGTCGCCGGTTCGCGGCAATCTTCGCGCTCGCGGCCTGCGGGCTCCTCGCCCCGCCCGGGGGGGCGCAGGACC
>CAYNDR010000068.1:13575-21161 GCA_964395295.1 uncultured Planctomycetales bacterium | reverse complement strand
CCGTAATTGCTTGCAACACTGGCTCGCAGCCGGCTTATTCAACAGGAACTAGCTATGATATAGATCTCGATTCTTACAAGAACGCGAGCCTAGCTGATGTTGCTAGGAAGGCATCCATGATATTATGCGGAATCTCGTTCCTTTTATGGTTAGTAGCTATAATCAGGAAAGAGCCCAGGAGGTATGTCTTTTATTACCTTGCAATCGTAGTCGTATCCATGATTCTTCAGTTCCTCATCGTGTGAGATTAGCAATGCTGATTGGCGGCCTATGGAGGCATATGTTCTCCGCCCCCTTTGAGCGCGTTGCCCCCGCATGCGTGTGGATGAATGGTTAGAGAAGGAAATGCGCTTGCTAAGCCTATGCGTATTATCCTGTGGTGGTTTATTGTTATACCTGCCATACTTATGTTTCTTAGCTATCTGCTGGGGCTATTCTCGTAAAGCGGCTATCTTATGCGTGCCAACGGCCCTCTTCTAGCGCGTTATTATGAGTAGTCAATGAATAACAGAGGATGTCCTTATTCTGTAGGCGATCGCGTTATATTCACTCCTCATGAAAGGATAAAAGAGCATTATCAGAATATTGAAGGATATGGCATCAAAGTAGGGCAAATGGAGACTATTACACGGATTAAGGATGGTATATATCTATATTTTGCTAAAGGGCTTGGTGGTGGCCTTGGACTGAGTTCACACTTGGAAGGCCAAAAGGGCGGACAGTTGCAGGTAAAGTATCCAGGCGGAAAAGGAGAAGCTAGTGCCCATACGCGCCAGACGCCCCCCGAGCGCGCGTGAAAGGATTGTGGGGATAGGAAGGAAGTTCAAAAGCCGGTCCGAACGCCTTGAGCCACCCTTGCACGTCGGCATTGGCCCGCTCGTTCTTCCCGTTGGCCTGCGGATAGCGGGGCGGATTCGGAAGCGGCACCACTTGGTGCGCCAGGAGCAGCCTCTCAAACTCCGGATGCGCGAACTCCAGATCGAACTTGAAGACGACCGGCACGCAGCCGGTCTCGAAGTTCTTCCGGACCGCCGCGGCGCCGACGTACATCCCCTTGTGCTCCGTGATCGCTTTGTAGATCGTGTATCGGGTGCAGTCGTCGAGGATTCGGATCATGTACCGGCGCCCGGGGTACTGGGTCCCCGGCGGCAACTGCACGAAGTCCAATGAATGGGCCACGTCCGGGTGCGTGAACTCGTACCGGAGGAGATTCTTGCGTTTCTCCCGGTTTACTTCAGCGCGGACCTCGCGCGCGATCTCCCGGAATTTCTCCCGCCCGATCCTGCCGCGGAACTCCGTCCACAGCGGCGTCAGCCCGAACGTGTAGTGCCTCCGGTGGGCGAGGTCCTTCATCTTGGCGCGGACATCCGCCCAGAGCTTGAGCTCCTCCTGAGTGGGCGGCCGGGGGGGAACGTCGGTGAGTCTCCCGGCGGCGAACTCCCTGGCCCAGAAGCCGAACGTGCTGGGAGAGACGCCCATCGTCCCCAAGTACCCCAGGAGGTCGCTCCCCAGCGCCTGGATCTCTCGACCGGTTTCAACGACCATGCGTTTGACCTCCGCGTCCAGGTTCCTTCGTCCCTCGTCCGGATTTTTTCCCCCGATCCTCGATGCCCGCGAGCTTCCGAAGCACCTTCACGTAGAGCCACAGCTTCTTGTTCTCCTTCTCCAGGGCCGCGATCCGTCCCTGCAAAGGCGTCTCGGTATCCCGGGGCCCCGGAGGCCTTCCCGCCGGTCGAGGCTTTAGAGCGCGGAGAAAGTCTCCCACCGCCCGATCCTCCAGCTTGTAGAACCGCTGCCGGCTGATCCCCAGTTTCTCGCAGGCCTCTTCGACCGACATCTCGCCCACGCTGGCGGCCAGGAAAATCCGGCCGCGATCGTTCAGGTCCGCCCGACTCCAGATCGCTCTCATGTTTCCATCTCCGGCGCGGGAAGGTGCCCCGCCCCTCCTCTGGGGCGGGGCCTCCCGCCACTATCCACTATTTATTAGGAACGCTCACCGGCGTCGGCTCCGGCTTCGCCGGCGCGATCGCCTTGGGGGGCCTCCCCCGCCGGGGACCGTTTTTCGGGCCCCGGGAGCCCGTTTTGAAGAGTTTGCGCGTCAGGCGCAGCATCGCCTGCGACCGCAGCACCTCCTGCCGGAGCCGGCGGTTGCGCTCCTCCAGGTCCTGCGACTCCAGCAGCGGATTCCGCCGACGTCCCCCGGCCAGGCTCGCCTCCGCGGCCATCACCATCCCCTTGAGGAGCTGGCCTTCCAGCTTGTAGTACTGGACCTGCTTGAGGCCGGTCTCCTGGCAGATCTCGCTGATCGTCTTCTCGCCGGAGAGTGCCTGCAGCACCGCGATCACCCGCGCCTTCACTTCCGGCTTTTGCACTTCCATCTTCCCCATGAGGTTCTTTCTTCTGGGCATGCCCGTCCTCCGAAAGGTTGATCTTATCGAGTTCCCGGTTCCCCACGTTGACGACGACTTCCGTTCCTTGCTGCTGGATCACCACCGACTGGTCGCCCATGCGGCCGATCATGTAGAAGGGTTTGATCGGTTCCTTCCCGACCGCGAGGCGCTCCGCGTTCTCGCGGACGCCTTTCTCGATCGTTGCCCTGACCGCATCGGACATCTTGAAGAAGCGGTCCGCCGGCGCGGCCCCTTCGATCCCCTGGTGCGGACGCTGGAAGTTGTAGAAGGAGTCAATCCAGAGCCGGAGCCGTTCCCGAAGATCGTTGATCGACCCGGAGACGACGCGATCCAGGAATTCCTCCTTGAGATGTTTCCAGAACGCCTCGATCTTCCCGAGCGTCTGCGGGTGATGCGACCGCGAGACGATGTGATGGATTCCTTCCCGCGCCAGTTCCCTCTGGAAGGGGCACTTCCCGCGCCACGCGTAGAACTGCCGGCCCTGGTCGGAGAGGATTTCCTTGGGGGCCCCGTACTGCGCGATCGCGTTGCGGAGCACTTCAAGGACCTGGGCCGATCCCTGCGCGGCGAAGAGGCCCCATCCCACCATGTAGCGCGAGTAGTCGTCGAGGAATCCGATGAGGTACGCCTTCTGCCCCCGGGCGACGGTCCACATCGTGATGTCCGTCTGCCAGAGCTGATTGGGTTCCGCCCGCTCGAAGAAGCGGACGACCTCGGCGCGCCGGCGTTTCTTGGGCTTCTTGGGGACGAGGTTGGCTTCCTTGAGCGTCTTCTTGACCTGGTTCTCCGTGACGGGCAGGAGTTTCGTCCGGCGAAGCCATTGCGTGATCCGGGGGATGCCGAACCAGGAGAACTCTTTCTTGGCTTGGAGGATCTCCGGCGCGAGCTTTTCCCGCACGGGGTCGGGCTTGGGCGCGCGGGGCGTTCCCCGCATTTCCGCCAGGCCCTTCTCGCCGTGCTTCCGATAAAGCTCCGCCCAACCGTAGATCGTGGACGCAGAGATCCCGTAGACCTTGGCCAGTTCCGCCGCGGTCGACTCCCCCTCGATGTACGCCTTCGCTACGGCCACTTTCAGTTCCAGCGGCTTGTAGCGTCCCCCCTCTCCCGCTGCACAGACCTTTGCCTTGGCCACTCCACAGCCTCCTTCCTGGGTTCCGAGGAACCCGGTTGTGAGGCCTCAGAGTGTCAACAGATTATCCCGCCGCCATCGCCAATGGGCCCGCCAGATGTTCAACCACCTCGGGGCCGCTGGAGCCCCCACGGACAAGTGGGGGGTCAACTGGCACACAGAGAGACCTCTCCACCTCGCCGAGGCGACGGCCTTGATCAACAAGCGCGTGGGCGGGGCAGGGCTCATCTCTGGACGGAAGGCCTTCCAGAGACCGATGAAGGAGGGGATCGAGCACCTCAATCCGATCCAGGACGTGTGCCTCTGCAAGGAAGTGATGGTGGCCTAGGGCGGCGGACCCCGCGCGCATGGGGCGCATCCCGAGGCACCGATTGACCGGCTAACATGCTTAAGTCCAGGAGGTATGGGGGAGTCTCTTAGACCCTTTATACCTCCGACCCTCCTCGCATCAAGTCTTGTGGAGTGCCTACCTTCCCACCGACGAGAATTGATGAGGACAGGAGCCACATCACGCCGTCCCCCTGGACTTCACGGAAAGCCTGAAAACCGCCGTAAACGGCAACATCCCCCCTCCATCGGTATTCGGCTTCGTGTCGTAACGCGGGAGGACGGGGCCCTGGGGGGGCGCGTCATCCATTCTTATGTCGGCGAGTCGCCCTGCTGGATATGGCCCGTTGCCCTTGAGACTGCTGGAGACGTGGTTCCCCCATGGCTTGGGCGCCTTGGCGGTCGGCGTGAGGGCATGGTGAGCCGGGAGCCTGCGGATCTCGGGGGGGTGGGGCGTTCCCGCTCCATCGGCAGGCCGATCGCTTCCGTGACGGAGCCTTCGATCCTCTCGATAAGCGGGCCGTCCTCGGGCTCGGTCGCGCGCAGCCGCCGTCCCTTCACGGACTCGCGGAATCCGTCCGCGCCCCGGGGGCTTGGATTTCCACACCGCCGATGCCTTCGCCGCGAGGGCGGCGGAGTGGATCGAGGAGCGCAAGGGAAGTGGAAATCCGCGCAGGCCTTTGGAATCGAGGCCGAAGGGCCGCGTTCATTGAAATCTCCGCGAGACTGCAAGGTTCCAGCGCGGGATCAGCGCAGAGGGCCCGCCACCAGCGTCAGCGGCTGGGTCCACGTGGAGCACGGCTTGCCTCCCGCGTCCCGGATCCGCAGGCGCAGGGTGCAGGCCCCGGGGGCGAGAGAGGACGCGGCCAGCACGATTCGATGAGGCTCGGCCAGGTCCTGGCCGGCCTCCGCCACGGTCCTGCCCCCGGCGTCTTCCAGCGAAGCCGCGGCCTGGTGGCTCCCCTTCGCGACGGACGCCGTCCCCATCGCCTCGAACTCGAAGGCCAGGTTCGCGCGCGGGAGGAGCGCATAGCGCGGCGCGTCCACGCCCGCGATCGCCGGCGCCGTGAGCCGCTGGAGGGCCGCCTCCCCCACGTCGAAGACGAGCCGCGCGCCGTGGGCGTAGTCGTGCTCGGAGACGTGGATCTGCACCCGGCTGACCGATTTCCACGGCCCCGGCCCCGCCCCGGCCGCCTCCATCATCTCCTTCACGGAGAAGCGCACGGGGACCCACGCGCGCGGCGCGTCCCCGAGGTCCACCGTCTTCTCGAACAGCCTGCCCTTCGCGTGCGACGCGACGGTGATCCCGATCGGCGTGCGGTCGTCGGCCACCTCGTCGCGGTTCGAGTCGACCCGGATCCAGAACGAGAGGCTGTCGTACCGGCTCATGTCGATCTCGCCCGGGCCGAAGCTCCGGGAGAGCCGGGGCCAGCCCACCGGGTACTTGCCGCCCTCGCCGCCGTCCTTCTGGTGGTCGACCTCGACCGTCCAGCGGAGTCCCGCCTTCCCCCCCTCGCGCCGGGCGGCGGCCGTGGCCTCCGTTTTCCCCTCGGCGGTGCCGCTCTTCCAGCCCGAGAAGTCCCCGCCGAGGTCGAGCGCCTCGAGGGTCCCCGCCTGCGCGGCCCGGTCGAGGGCCGACGGAGGTTCCGCGGCGGGCTTGGACGCCTTCGCGTCCACCAGGACCGAAGGCGCCGTCGCCTTTCTCGCCGCGGGATGCTTGAGGAGCTTCCCGGTCTGGACCGCCAGGAGCCACCGGACGGCCTGGAACTCCTCGGAGGGCCACATGCCGGCGGCGAGATACTTGGGCTGGACGCGGATGGCGCCCCACGTCTCCTCGAGGAGCCGCCGCCCCTCGCGGACGGCCGCGGCGCACGCCGGATCGGCCGAGCCCTCGCGCTCCGCGATCGCCTGCTGGAGGGTGTAGAGGTAGCGCGCGTCGTCCCAGCCCTCGCGGAAGCATTCCCAGTAGACCGCGGGCATGACCTCGCCCTCGTCGTCCACCCTCTGCCCGCACCCGGAGTGCCGCCCGCGCAGGTAGTCGAAGGCGTCCGGCTCCGGCGTCCAGCTCCAGTGCCAGGGGATGAGCGTGGTGTAGCCGCTCCGCCAGGAGCCGAAGCCGTAGGTCATCCGCCCGCCCTTGCACATGGTCCGGCGGTCCTTGATTTCGCAGGCGTTGTGGTTCGGGTAGCACCAGTACTCCCAGCGCTTCTGGGAGACGATCCGGTCGTAGGGGACGGAATACGGCTGGGAGCACCAGATGTCGATGTGGGGCTCGTAGACCCTGGCGTCGGCCGCGGCGGGGTCCTTGGTCGCGTAGGTCCGGATCCCCGCGGCCTTGACCGCCGCGTAGACCTTCGCGCCGAACTCCTTGCAGGCCGCGTCGACCTCGTCGATCGGACAGCAGACGAACTCGGGCCAGCCCTTCGCCTTGCGCTCCTGCTCGAAGGCCCGGAAGAGCTCGGTGACCCGGGCGTAGAATTCAGGCGGCGGCAGGGGGTTGACCTTCCAGTGGCTCTCGCGCTTGCCGCCGGGCGTGGTGTCGCCGTACAGCCGGGAGATGACGTTGTCGGCGGTGACGGGCGCCGGGCCCTTCAGGCCGGCGGCCAGCATCCGTTCCAGCTCGCCCGCCTCGGCCAGGGTGATCCGTTTCCCGTCCTCACAGCGCAGGTAGAGCGTGGGCAGCATGTCCAGGCCGACCTCGGCCATCGCCCGGTAGTCGTTGTCCGCGGCCTTCCGGATGAACGCCTCGTCGCGGCCCTTGTAGAGGGTGCGGTTGCGGACGTAGAAGTAGACCGAGTAGCGCTTGCGCGGATCCTTATCGAGGCGGAACCCGAGGACGCGCAGGGCGAGGGGGATCTCCACGGCCCTGTCGAAGCCGTCGTCCCAGGCGGTGACGGTCCCGCGGTAGAGGCCGGGCTTCGCGCCCTCGGGGACGCGGATCCTCAGCCACCAGCGCTGGCACTCCCGGGCGGGCGAGGAGTGGACCGTGGCGCGCTCCAGGAGCTCCGGCGTGCGGCGGTACGTCCCGGTCGTGGTGTACGACGGGTAGCCCACGTTCCAGTACGTCCCGAGGCGGACGTCCACGCGGTCGGCGGGGATCTCGCCGGAGGCGGACTTCAGCGCCGAGGCCCGGACCCGGAGGTCCTGGAGCGGACGGAGGGGGTAGAGGCAGAACGTCACGGGCTCGACCTCGCCGGGGGCGGCGAAGGCCGCGAGCCCTTCGAGACGCTCGTGGGGGAGGGGGCGCGTGTTGGGGTAGACGGGCTCGGTGATGGGGCGCTGGAAGAGGAGGTACCCGCGCGCCTGCTCCTCCGGCGTGAGGGCCGGTTCGGGGGCGGTCTCCTCGAAGGGGATTTCCGCGGCCTTCTCCGGCAGGGGAGGCTGGGTCCGGGCGCGCCGCTCGGGGCCGGCGTCGGACGGCTTGGGGACGAGGCGGAGGGGCGGCGGTTCCTGGCCCGTCGCCTGGGCGGCCGCGGCGCCCGCCGCGAGCCCGCAAAGCCACACGGCCGGGATCAGGCACGTCATGGGAGGACTCCTCCTTCAGTGCCTCGACGCGCAAGTCCCGTCCCAGTTCCCTCCGGGAACCGGCACAGGACTTCCGCGGCTCGGACCTCAGGCGACGCGGCCGCGAAGGCGCTTCCGGATCCGGCCGACCGCCGCCGCGAACGCCTTCCAGGCGACTCCCCTGGCGGGGTCCAGCCCCTGCCCGTGGACGTTCC
>CAYNDR010000068.1:0-13522 GCA_964395295.1 uncultured Planctomycetales bacterium | reverse complement strand
ACGCGGCGATGCCGTCACGGCGGTTTATCGGCCGGCAGGCCCGAAGGATTCGTCCGGCCGCGGGAATGGCTCTGTTGTCCTGGGCGGAAATCCGGCTTATGAGCGTACTGCACGCTTGACGCGCGTGGAGCCGGAGGCGTAACCTATCGGGCCGCAAGCGCGCCTGGGTGGCGGAACTGGCATACGCGCCGGTTTCAAAAACCGGTGGCCGCAAGGCCGTGCGGGTTCGACTCCCGCCCCAGGCACCCTGCCTACATGCAGCATTTCTTGTGCTTCTTACCGCTCCCGCAGGGGCAGGGGTCGTTCCGGCGGGGCTTGGGCGGCGGATCCCCCGGATCGAGGGCCCAGAAATCGTCGTGGGGCGGATCGCCCTCGTCGAACGGCGAGCGATCAAGGGCCGGCAGGATGGCCTCAAGCGCCCTCGCCTCGCCGGCGCGACCGAGCCGACGCAGGAGGGGGATCTCTTGCTCCAGGTAGGCCCGGCGTTGCCAGGGATCGTCCTCCAATGAGGAGGCTTGGCGATACAGGATGCAAGCCTTCTCCGTCTCCCCGATGACGGTCATGGCCTCGCCGGCCGCGGCGAGCCGGTCGGGGGCGGTGCAGCGGCCGTCCATCAGTTCCCCGACCGACTTGATCGCCTCCTCGCGCCGTCCGGCTTCAGCAAGAACCCTGGCGACGTCGGTCTCGAAACCGTCTTCAGGGAAGGATCGAGTCAACCGCCGCCCGAGGTCGATGGCCGGGTCGATCAGGCCTCCCGCGGCCAGCGCATGGGGCAGGTCATGGAGCCAGGGATCCAGGGTCATGGAGTAATCGAGATCGAGCACCATCCAGGCCTCCTGGAGGGCCTCCGGCGGCGTCTCTTCGAGGAGCCGCCGGGCCAGTTCGAGGCGGACGGCGAGTTCATCCCGTGTGAGATCCCGCTCCAGCGCCAAGTCCGACTCCGCGATGTCGCGGACCTGTTTCATGAGCGGCAGTGCATCGCCGGCCTTGCGGCTGAATTCCTCCTCCCAGGGCGGGATCTCCGAGGGACGTTTTCCCTTCCGGCTCACGGCTTGGCCCCCCCGGCGGCGGACTGGAGCATCTGGGCCATCCCCTGGAAGAGGGCCGCCAGCGACGAGGCCGTCTCGGGCGGCGCCTCGATGACCAGCCCCCCGCGGTCGCTCCGGCGCACCTGGAGCGAGGAGAAAAGCCTCCTCACCTCCTCGGGCGACGCGGCAGCGGCCGCCGCCGGCGGGGCCTCGCCCCCCGCGTCCCGCGTCTCGTCCGAGGCCTCGAGGACGCGCTCGACCTCGCGGTCCTCCGCGGGATCGGGCTCCTCGGGGACCTCCACCCGCGGGGGGAGATGGGGCGTCTCCGCGGGCGTGACGATCTTCTCGATCCGCGAGAGGAACGAGCCCGACCGCTCGAAGCTCACCTCGTCGCTCGTCCCGTCGAAGAGGCCCGTGAAGAACGCCCTCTTGTCGCCCACCAGCTGGAGGATCCTCGATTCGATCCCTTCCTCCGCCACCAGGTTATAGACATCGATGGGCCGCTTCTGGCCGATGCGGTGGATGCGCCAGATCCTCTGCTCCAGGACCGCCGGGTTCCACGGGAGCTCCAGGTTCACGCAGGCGCTCGCGGCCCGCTGGAGGTTCAGGCCCACCCCGCCGGCGTCGCTGGCGAAGAGGATGCGGACCGACGGATCGTCGTGGAGGTCCACGATGTTCTGGGTCCGGCGCTTCTGGCCTTCGTGGCCGGTGAAGAAGACCGCCCGCAGGCCCGAGTCCGCCAGGACGTCGCGGACCGCCCAGTGGGCCAGGCGCAGCATCCGCCGCCACTGGCTGAAGACCACCACCTTCCGGTCCTGCTCCGCGGCGATCTGGCCCAGGAGCTCCCGCAGTTCCAGCAGTTTGGGGCTCGACAGGCCCTTCAAAATCGCCTCCGTGGGACGGTCGATCCGCTCGACCTGCGGCCAGACCTCCTCGAAGTTGAGCTGGGCGAGCCCGTTCGAGATGATCCGCTGGGTCGTGAGGAGGCTCATGAGGCGCAGGAACTCCGCCTGCGTGAGCGGCCGCTTCTTCGCCAGGGCGACGAGGATGAGGATCGGCTGGTTCAGGGCGTCGTGCTCCTCCCTCTGCTCCGGGGTCAGTTCCACCGGCACGCGGGTGTCCGTCCGCGGCGGGAGCTGGGAGAGGACCTCCTTCCGGATCCGCCGCATCATGCAGGGCTCCAGCCGGGCCCGCAGGGTGTCCAGGTTCCGGGCGCCGCCGATCTCCGCTCTGCCGTCCGTGGGCTTGGTGTGCCAGGGGACCAGGCGCCACTTGGGTTCCAGCGCCAGGTCGTCCACCCACTCCACGATCGAGGCCAGCTCGTCGATGCGGTTCTCCATGGGCGTTCCGGTGAGGACGAGCCGGTAGGGCGGGTCGAGCTTCTTCACGAACAGCGCCGTCTTCGTGGCCCAGTTCTTGAGGCGCTGGGCCTCGTCAAGGACCACGAGGTCCGGGTTCCAGGCGTGCATGACTTCGAGGTCGCGGATGAGCTGTTCGTAGTTGGCGATGAGGAACCCGCGGCGGCAGGAGCGGAAGGCGTTCCGGCGGTCTTCCGGACTGCCCTCCACGATCGCGGCCGGGGCGTCCGTGAAGATCTGCCACTCGCGGAGCCACTGGGGCTTGAGGGCGGCCGGGACGACGAGGAGGCCGCGGCGCACGCGGCCGCCGTGCCACAGGGCGTGGGCGCAGGCGATCGCCTGGGCGGTCTTGCCGAGCCCCATGTCGTCCGCCAGGAGGAGACGGCCGGTCCCGAGGAACCGCTCCACGGCCTCCCGCTGGTAGGAATAGAGCTTCTGCTTGAGCGTCCGCAGGCCATGGTGGAGGCGTTCGATCCCCTCGGCGTCGCGGAGCCGCCGCTGGAGGTGGTGCTGTTCCTTCAGGAGCAGGGCGTGGAGGGCGGGGTGGCGTCCGCCGTGGCCCAGGGCGGGGAGGAGGGCCTCGACAAGGGCGAGCCGCTTCCCGGGCCGGTCCGCGTGCGCCTCGCCGACGCGCCAGGTCCCGTCCCTCCCCGGACGGAACCACCGCCGCAGGTCTGCCGGCGGCGGTCCCTGCATCCAGGAAATCCTTTCGAGCCAGCACCCGCGGCCCGCCAGCGGCCGGACGGGGTCCCAGGCCAGGGTCGCGCGCGGTTCGGCGCGGTCGAAGCGGGCGGCCTCGACGGCGCGGGGCCGCGGCCAGAGGTCGTTGAGGATGACGAGGAGGTGCTTGCAGAGCCCCAGGGAGCTCCGCGGGAAGTCGGCGCAGTCGCAGTTCCCCGCGGGCGGATCGAGGCTCTCGACGCGGGTCCGGTAGGGCCGGACGTGCGATCCCTGGCGGCGGGTGGCGTAGAGTCCCAGGACCCGGCCGCTGGGGGGCCGCTGGGCGATGCGGAGCTTGTCGGCCAGGCCGAACGCGAAGCGCCGCAGGAGCGCCTCGAAGGCCTCGCGCTGGACCGGCCAGTCGGCCCCGCGGGTGATGGAGAGGACGTGCCGGACGAGGACCTCTCCCGGGATGGAGCCCGTCTTCTTATGGGCGCGGTCGAGGAGCGTCCGCCAGGCCTCCGTCTCCTCCAGCGGGGTGACTTCCGGCTCGACGCGCGCCGGGGCGATCGCGGTTCCCGATCTCTCCATGGCCCTCTCCTCCGGTGGAATGGGTGCAGTCCTATCAGGGGCGGGGGAGGGCTGCAAGGAATATCGGGGCGCGCCCACGGCCCGGCGCGTCGCGTCGTCCTGGGTGTCCCCGATCCGCTTGACCATCCGTCACCAGGAAATGTCCACGTCCGCCGCCTTTGCCTTGCGATGAGCGTCCCGGGGGGGCGGGATGGGTCGCAGGGGAGGGCGGCCTCCGTTGCACGAGAAGGGTCACCCCTCCTCACCGGCGGAGGAAGATGCCATCACCATTGAGGGAAGAGGAAGCGAAGAGAGGGGGGCAGCCACGGGGGCCGGTTCTTGCAGCACCAGAGCCACCCGGCCAGGGCGGTGGCCTGGAGACAGACGATGAGCCAGAAGCGCGTCCGGAAGGACCCCTTGGCCGTCTTGTGGCGGAAAAGCTTGACGGCCAGCGCTTCCGCTCCGGGAGGGAGGTCATTCGCGCTCATTCAAGATCACCCCACACCTCGAATCGACCAGGGACGCGCGGCACAGGGCCTATGGACATCTCCGCGGCAACTCCCCGCCCCGGGGCCCGCGCCGCCTACGAGGGCCGGCCCTTCGGGGGATGCGCCCCCTTCGCGGCCGGGGGGGCCGCGGGGCGGGCCGCGCGCGATCGGGCCCGGTAGAGGGCGCGGTACAGCGCCGTGAGGTCCGCCAGCAGGGACCGCGGATCGGGATACCGCGCGCCGCGGTCCTTCGCCATGCAGCGGGCCACGATCCGCGCCGACGCCTCCGAAAGGCGCGGGTTCAGGCGCCGCGGATCGGGCACCGGGTCCCGGAGGTGCCGCGTGTAGACCACCGCCGACGTCCGGCCCGGGAAGGGGGGCTGGCCCGCGAGCATCGCGTACAAGGTGGCCCCCAGCGCGTAAATGTCGCAGCGGATGTCGAGGTCCCGCCGCCCCATGATCTGCTCCGGCGAGATGTAGTTGGGCGTCCCCACCGTCATCCCCGTGGTGGAGATCGAGGCCTCCTGCGACGCCAGGTTCTGCGCCAGCCCCAGGTCCACGAGCTTGGGCGCCCCCGCCGCCGTCAGCAGGATGTTCCCGGGCTTGATGTCGCGGTGGATGATGCGCCGGGAGTGGATGTAGTCGAGCGCCTGCGCCACCTTGATCGCGATGCGGACCGCCTCGATCTCCTCGACCGGCCCCCTCTTTCGGATGACCGCGCGGAGCGAGACGCCCTCCACGTGCTCCATCGCCATGTAGTAGTTCCCGCCCGACTTCCCCGCGTCGAACACCATGGCGATGTTCCGGTGGTTGAGCCGGGCCGCCGCCCGCGCCTCGCGGAGGAAACGCTCCACGAACTTCGGGTCCGAGGCGGGCTCCTGCTTGGGCACCTTGAGCGCCCCGATCCGGTACACGCTGAGCTGGCGCGCCCGGTAGACCGTCCCCATGCTGCCCTTCCCCAGGACGCCGAGGACATCGTACCCCCCGATCCCCGGGAAGCCGTGCGGCGCGGGCGGGGGCCGGAGGGCCGTCCGCCCGAGCGCCTCGAGGACGATCTTGATCCGCTTGGGCGTGAGGTATCCCTTGTTGACCAGGATCGACGCCAGCGGCACGCCCAATCCCTGGGAGGACATCTCGCGGTGGAGCCGGAGGCACTCCCCCACCTGCTCCCGGGTCAGGAAGCGGAGGTCCACCGCCGCGCGGGCCAGCGCCAGGGCATCCTCCGGGGCGACGCTCATGGGGCGGGAGTGTACCAGATTCGGCCGGTCGCTTCACGCCTTGCCCGGGCCCCGATAACTGTTGACTTGGCCCGGAACCCCGCTAGACTTCCGTCGGGCCAGGCGCGGCGAAACGGGCCGACACGATACCTCCGGGGAGGCAGCGCGTCGGCTTTTTTTGCGTCCACAGGTTTGCCGGGGGATTCTATGGAAGCGCCCACCAGGAACCGCAGGCTCCTCGACTGGGTCGACGAGGTCACCCGCCTCTGCCGGCCCGCCCGCGTCCACTGGTGCGACGGCTCCCAGGCGGAATACGACGCCCTCTGCGAGGAGCTCGTCCGCCACGGGACGTTCACCCGCCTCGACGAGAAGCTCCGCCCCGCCAGCTTCCTGGCCCGCTCCCACCCCAGCGACGTCGCCCGCGTGGAGGACCGCACCTACATCTGCTCCAGCCGCCAGGAAGAGGCCGGCCCCAACAACAACTGGGCCGATCCGAAGGAGATGAAAGCCAAGCTCACCGGCTTCTTCACCGGCTGCATGGCCGGCCGCACCCTCTACGTCATCCCCTTCTGCATGGGCCCGCTGGGGTCCCCCATCGCCAAGGTCGGCATCGAGGCCACCGACTCGGCCTACGTCGTGGTGAACATGCGGATCATGACGCGCATGGGCCGCGCCGTCCTCGACAAGCTCGGTCCCGACGGCGAGTTCATCCCCTGCCTCCACTCCATCGGCGCGCCCCTCAAGCCCGGACAGCCCGACGCGCCCTGGCCCTGCGAGCCCGACCCGCTGAAGAAGTACATCGTCCACTTCCCGGAGGACCCGTCCATCTGGTCCTACGGCTCGGGATACGGCGGCAACGCCCTCCTCGGCAAGAAGTGCCTGGCCCTGCGCATCGCCTCCGTCGTGGCGCGGCGCGAGGGGTGGCTCGCGGAGCACATGCTGATCCTCCGCCTCACCTCGCCGCAGGGCAGGAAGCACTGCATCGCCGCCGCGTTCCCCAGCGCCTGCGGCAAGACCAACCTCGCCATGATGAGGCCGTCGCTCCCCGGCTGGGACGTCCGTTGCCTGGGCGACGACATCGCCTGGATCCGCGTGGGCGAGGACGGCCGCCTCTTCGCCATGAATCCGGAGACCGGCTTCTTCGGCGTGGCGCCGGGGACGTCGGACAAGTCCAACCCCAACGCCATGGCCACCTTCCGGAGCAACAGCATCTTCACCAACGTGGCGCTGACCCCGGACGGCGACGTCTGGTGGGAGGACATGGGCGTGCCCGCCCCGGCGCGGGCCGTCGACTGGGAAGGCAAGGAGTGGACGCCCGACTGCGGCCGCAAGGCGGCCCACCCCAACTCGCGCTTCACGGCCCCCGCCGCCCAGTGCCCCGTCATCGACCCCGACTGGGAGAGCCCCGCGGGCGTCCCGATCTCCGCGTTCCTCTTCGGCGGCCGGCGCCCCTCCACGATCCCGCTGGTGAACGAGGCGTTCAGCTGGGAGCACGGGGTGTTCCTCGGCTCCGCCGCGGGCTCCGAGACCACGATGGCGGCCCTCGGGAAGGCCGGCATCCTCCGCCGAGACCCCTTCGCGATGCTCCCCTTCTGCGGCTACAACATGGGCGACTACTTCGCCCACTGGCTCTCCATGGCCGGGCGCGCGGACCGCGCGAAACTGCCGCGGATCTACTTCGTCAACTGGTTCCGCAAGGACGACCGCGACCGCTTCCTCTGGCCCGGCTACGGCGAGAACGCCCGCGTGCTCAAGTGGATCTGCGAGCGGGTGGACGGCACGGGGCGCGCGGTGGCGACGCCGATCGGCAACCTGCCCCCGCCCGACGCGCTGGACGTGGGCGGGCTGGACCTCCCCCGCGGGAACATGGACATGCTCCTGAAGGTGGACGTCGAGGGCTGGAAGGGCGAGGCGGACGACATCGAGAAGAACTACGCGCGCTTCGGGCCGCGCCTCCCGGAGGCGCTCCGCGGGGAGCTGGCGGGGCTGAGGAAGCGGCTGGGTTAGGCTACCGCCCCGGTCCGGCCGGCTCGATGACGAGGCCGCTCAGGACGGCCTCCCCCTCGACGGGCGTGACGGATACTTGGACCGCGCCGGGCGATCCCAGCTCGACCGGGTAGACCCGATCGAGGGCCCCCCGCGCGGCGTCGACGCGGTCCGGCGGCCCCCCCGCCACCGAGACGTCGAAGACGCCGCCCGGCCCGGCCGCGAGCAGGCGCACGCGGTACCGTCCCGCGGGCAGGACGGGCGACGCGTACGTGTACGGCTTCCCGAACCGGACCCCCGCGTCCGCCGGCAGGATGAAGGCCTCCCCGCGGGTCTCGCGCTCCCCGAGCCCCAGCCACAGCGCCCCGTCCCCGTCCGCGAAGAACGTCCGCGTCCCGGCCCCCTGGGCGAGGGGGTCGTGCTGGGTGGGCTGGAACCGGACGCGGACGGGCTCCAGGCCCAGGGCCTGCCGCTGGGCCGCGAAGTACGGCCGCCAGCGCAGGTTGAGGGAGACCACGATCGCCTGCTCGCCCCGCGTGGGCCCGCCCCGACGCGCGGCGTCGCGGTAGGCCCGGATCGCCTCCTCGGGCCGCGCCGCCCGGATCGCCTCCCGCGCGCCCTCCAGGTCGCCCGCCTTGAGCCGCCGGATCGACCCGTCGAGCGCCCCCTGGCTCTCGTGGAAGACGATGAAGAAGCGCTCGAGGAGGCGGAAGTACTCCAGGCGCTCCCGCGCCGGGGCGTCGAGCCCGGCGGCGTCCACGGCGTCGAGCGCCTCCAGGCGCTTCCTCGCGCGGTCGACCGTCTCCTCGACCGGCAGGGCCTTGTCGACGAAGCGGTCCGTCGTCTCGCGCCCGAACATCGGCCCCTCCGTGGCCCAGCGGTGGAGGTACTCGCCCAGCCGCGCCCCCTGCGCGGGGCCGAAGAACCGCCCGGCCATGCGGCCGCAGGTCTCCCGGAAGGGGACGTCCCGCGTCCCCTCCCACGTCTGCTCCGCGAGGCTCCGGAAGTAGAGGTCCAGGGGGCGCGTCGTCCAGTGGATGATGCCGAAGCCCGAGGCGCCGGCGCCCTCGAGCTGACGGGCGAAGTTCGCGAACGGCGCGTACGGCCGGCCGATGTAGGTGTGGTCGTCGTGGTGCGCCCAGACGACCGGGAGGACCGGCCGGCGGGGGCTCACGGCCTTGAGGACGTCCTGGACCTCGGGCTGGTCGAACTTGATGCCGTAGTCGAGGCCGATGAATCCCACGCCGCGGGGCGCGTACGCGTCGAGGGCCGGCATGTGGCCGAACTGCCACGTCCCCGTGTCGAGCTTCACGCCCCCGCGCCCGCCCTCGTCGAGGATCTTCCGGAAGGCGCGGACGATCCGGGAGATCGCGTAGAGGCCCGCGTTCCTCGCCTTCGGATTCCTTTCCGCGATCGCCTCGAAGTCGGCCCGCCACGCCTCGGGCAGGTCCTTCTCGGCGACCTGCCGCCAGGGGGTGCCCCCGGTGCGGAACCAGACGACGAGGCGGTTGATCTCCGGGTAGTCCGAGAGGAGCGATTCGACCTGCGCCTTGAAGTAGGCGTATCCTTCCGGCGCGTCGGGGTTGGGGAGGCGGCCGGACTTGAACCGGGCGGAGGCGGGGAGCGTCCCGACGATCTCGGCGGGGTTGGCCGGCTCGGTGTCCACGTCGAGCGCGAAGAAGACGTCGAGGCCGTGGCGCCGGGCCTCGGCGAAGACCTTCTTCATGAGCGCCTTGGCGGCCGCGACGCGCTCGCCGTCGGGGACGAGGGCCGCGGCACAGCCGAAGACGGGGGCGTCGAAGAGGTCCCCCCCCGCCAGGCGCCGGACGTCGTTGACGTGCTGGGCCCCCCAGTCGCGGCCCCGCGCGGTCGTGGTGAGCCAGCCCACGG
Organism: uncultured Planctomycetales bacterium; assembly: GCA_964395295.1. Lineage (GTDB taxonomy): Bacteria > Planctomycetota > MHYJ01 > MHYJ01 > JACPRB01 > CAYNDR01. Next base: position 4,325 of record CAYNDR010000068.1, on the reverse strand, counting down.
GCTTGGTCTTCCCGTTGTGGCTGAAGCAGGCCATCGGGTTGTTGCCGTAGGCGTGGACCATGACGGCGGAGAAGCGCATCCGCGCGGCCGCCCGGATCCAGGCCTGCCACTCGGGGAAGTCCCAGCCCGAACAGCCGCTGAGGAAGTTGTGCCAGTTGAAGACGACGCGGTCGGCGACCACGGGCGCGTCGCGGAGGTCCCACGACGACGGGTCGAAGGCGGCCTCCGCGCGGACGGGGACGCGGCTGTCCGAGAGGGTGAACGCGCACCCGAGGCTTTCGAGCAGGGCGTAGGCGCCGTGGAGCGCGGCCCGCGGGTCCGCGCCGGCGACGACGCCGAGGGTCCGCCCGCCCTCCTTCACGCCCTTGACGGCGCAGCTCCCGGGCCGGCGGAGCGCCTCCCGGTCGATGTAGGCGGCGGCGGGGCCGCCCCCGTCGCGCGTCCCCACGAGGACGGCGGGGCCGGAGGGGGGCAGGGCCTCCGAGACCGCGAAGCGGAAGCGGGGGAACATCGTCGAGAGGAAGGAGGCCAGCTCTTCCGCGGCCGTGCGCTCGACCGGGCCGGCCGCGGGGGCGACCACGACGGGGACGTCCGTGCGGGCCTCCGGGGCGGAGGCGGCGAGGGCCAGGATCGCGGCGCCGAGGGCGATGCGGATCCGGTCCATGGCGGGCCCTCCTCCAGTTCAAGAAAAAGACGGGGATGAGCCCCGCGGCGTACCGGAGGCGGGGCGGGTGGGCGGGCCCCCCTGCGCCTTCACCGCCTCGATGAACGCGAGCATGTTCCCGAGCGGGACGTCCCCCTCCACGTCGTGCGCGGGCGCGAAGATGTAGCCGCCCTCCCGCCCGAGCTCCAGGAGGCGCCGCGCCTCCCGCCGCACGTCCTCGGCCGTCCCGAAGGGGAGCGTCTTCTGCGTCGAGAGCCCGCCGTGGAAGGCCAGCCGCCCGCGGTACCTCGGCAGGAGCGCCCAGACGTCCATCACCTCCGGCTGGAAGGGGTTGAAGCAGTTCACCCCCGCGTCGATCAGGTCGTCGAAGAGCTCGTCCACGTCGCCACAGCAGTGGATCATCACGTATTTCCCGGCGGAGCGGACCGCCCCGTACATGCGGCGGAGGACGGGGAGGATCAGCTCGCGCCAGGCCTTGGGGCCCATCTGCAGGCCGCGCTGCTGCCCCCAGTCGTCGCCGAAGCGGACGGCATCGATGTCGTGACGGAGCGCCTCGCGGACCTGCGCGATGTTGTAGTCGGCGATGGCCTCCAGCAGGTCCCTCACGAAACCGGGCTTGTCCATGAAGTCCATCAGGAGGTTTTCCATCCCCCGGAGCGTCCAGGCGCGCTCGTAGAGGGAGAATCCGATGGAGAAGACGCGGAAGCCGTCCGGGCGGGCGGCGATCTTCGCCGGGATGTCGTCGAAGAAGCGGCGGTCCAGCGGATCGGGGGGCCGCCAGCCGGCGAGCGAGGGCTCGGGGAGGACGGCGCCCTCCACGACTCCGATGTCCTTGTCCACGCTCCGGTTCCAGACCACCCCGAAGTGGTCGCGGAAGCGGCCGCGGCCGAGGTCCTCGAAGAATCCGAAGTCGTTTCCGAGCTTGACGAAGTGGTTGCCGAGGGGGCCGTCAAGGTCGCCCGTCCCGTAGTGGTCCTGGAGCTTCGCCTCCGCCTCCAGCGTGAGGCCGATCTGCCACGGCACGTAGGGGGGCCGCTTGCCGTCGAGGACGGCGCGGACGACGTCGCGCGGGGTCATGGGCAACAGGAATGATAGGGACTTTCCGGCCAATATCCAAGGAAGGAAGGCGTCAGGGGGCGATCTCGTCGGTGCCCTTGGACACGACGTCCACGATCCGCGAGCCGTTCACCAGGACCGAGTAGCGCGCCCCCGCCTTGGCCCGCACGACGATCCTGCCGCCCTTGATCTCCACGGGGAAGGGGGCCACGGCGCGGGTCCCGCCGTCGATCGCCGTCGAAAGCGAATCGAGTTCGCCGTCCAGGACTTTCCGGATGCTGTACCAGGCGCAGGGGTTGATGAACGGGCCGTTCCGCCGCTGGGCGGCCAGGGAGAAGGAGTCCGGGAGGCACCCCACGAGCGGATCCCCCTCCGGGGCCATCATCCGCTCCCCGGCCACGAGGATCCCCCGCGCCAGGTGCTTCCAGTCGAGCGTCTTGTCATGAGGCGCCAGGAGCCCGAGCGCGTAGGCATAGGTCCCGCCGCACCACTGCACGGGCAGGCCGATCCAGTTGGGGGCCTTCCAGTTCGTGGCCCCCAGGACGGCGATCGTCGAATACGCCATCGTGGGCCGGCTGCCCCACTGGTAGACGAAGGGCGCCCCCGTGACCGCCCAGAAGCGGGCGCGGTCGAGGTACTCGCGGCGCCCCGTGAGCTCGAAGCCGCGGACATAGGACCAGACCAGGTACGCCGACCCCAGGATGTCCGGCGTGTGGAGCGGCATCTCCCACGTCTGCGCCCCGCGCGGGTCCTGGAACCGCTTCATGTACTCCAGCGTCCGGATTCCCCCTTCGAGCGCCGGCGCGTCGCCCGTCCAGCGCGCGAACTCGAGGAGCACCATCGCCTTCAGGGCGCAGAGGCCGCTGGCGGTGTCCTCCCAGTGGCCGCGGCGGTAGGGGCCGTTGTAGCGGAACGATCCGTCCTCCTTCTGCTCCTTGAGGATCCCCGCCGCCTGGCCGCGCCTCCAGTTGAGCCAGTCCTGGACCCGCCCGGTGACGAAGTAGATCGAGTCGTTCGCCACGTGCGCCCCGCCGGGCTGGATCTTCTTCAGGTCGGGGATTTCCCCCGTGAGCCGCCACCACGTGGAGGCGTGGTCGCCGAAGGGCGCGCGGTTCCAGTTGGCCTCCGCGCAGTGGCCCCATCCCTCGGCGGCGGGCGACCGCAGGGGCCCCTTGAGCGCGGCGACGTACAGGTCCTCCGTCTGCTTGCGGGTCCGCGGCGCCTCCGGGAGGGGCGCGAGCCCCCCGCGGCGCTTCAGCGTCTCGAGGACCGCCAGGTCCATGCCCCCCTTGTCCGCCCGGAAGGCCGCCTCGACCTTCCGGCCGCGGAGCGCCATCCGGTGGTCCGGCGTCCCGTCGAAGACGTTGGGCGCCGCGAAGACGGGCTGGAGCGCCATGTCGCTCCAGGTGACGGTGACCAGGCCGCGGTCGGTGGCGCAGGCCATGAGGGGCATCGTCACCTTCATCGGGTCCGGGGCGAAGCGCACGTGCTCGGCGGTCTCGACGTCCAGTTTGGAGGAGGAGGTCTCGCCGCGGCCCAGGCACTCGATCCCCGCGAAGATCCCCGCTTCCAGAGGCCCGAGCGCCCGCACCACGGGCCCCTCGACCGTCCGGTCCGCCTCCACCGTGCAGGCGAACCACGCCTCGGAGGCGGCGAAGGAGACCCTCACCGAGCCGCTCCGGAACGCCGTCCCCTCCCGCTTCCAGCCCTCCACGCCCTCGACGAGCGGCGCGACGATCGCGGCGGGCCGGCCGTCGAGCAGGAGGACCGCGCCCGCGCCGTCCGGATCGAGGAGCAGTTCCCCCGCCCCCGCGCGGAGCGGGACCCAGTCGCGCTTCACGTCGGGATTGTAGGCGACCGCGGTGCGCCTGAGGTCGGGGAAGCCCTCGGTGCGGATCAGGATCGGGACCCGCGGGAAGGGGACGGCCGGATCGATGGGGAAGGAGGACTCCGTTTCCTTGCCGCCGGCGTCGTGGTTCCGCGCCGTGGCGCGGAGGTTCGGCCCGTCCTGCGCGAGGCGGACGACCTCGATCGGGTGGAGCTTGTAGGTGCAGACGCGGATCCAGTCCACCTCGATGCGCCCGGGGGCCGCGCCCGGATCGAGCCGGAGGCGCGTGACCGTCTCGGCGGTGTCGAGGGCGACCTCGCAGGAATGCCACGCCCCGTCGTGGTCCATCTCGAAGCGGGCGCTCCGGTCCGGGCTCATCCCGGGCGACTTCTCCGTGGCCCAGAAGAACTCGCCCTGGCCGGCGCCGGTGGATTTCACGCGGAGGCGGACGAGGACGGGACCGGGGACGCGGATCGGCGGGCCCTCGAGGTACGGGTCGTTGCCGGTGGACTGGATGACCAGCGACCCGCCCGCGGGCTGGACGGCGGAGTCGTGGAGGGCCTTCCATCCGTCGGCGCCCTCGAACTCCCACGCGACGGCCTGCGCCTCCCCGGTCTTCTCCCGGGGGAACGGGGCCCCCTGCAGGGCCATCAGCAGCGCCGCCAGGACGGTCATCCGGGGGCCCTCCGCGAATCTCTATGACTAATACGCATTAGCAATGACGTATGCGTTCAGTCCCTGGTCGTGGCCAGAATCGAGAATCAAGAATCGAGAATG
>CAYNDR010000067.1:16205-21211 GCA_964395295.1 uncultured Planctomycetales bacterium | reverse complement strand
AGCCGCATCCAAAAGGATTGTTGCGGCGGTTGCCGCGCATTGAGCGATTGACGCTCGCGGCCACGAACTCCCTCAGAAAATGACGCCATCCGTTGGGATGGAGCCCTTCCCGCACGATGCCGGGGAATCTTCGCGGCGCGAGAAGATTGTTGTCGTTTGAGGCTCAGTTCGCCTGCGCCCGCTTCACGAGCTTGTCGAGACCGGCAAGGTCCCCGCCCACGACCTTTTCGACGTAGACGCCCTTCCCGTCAAACACGCAGAGGGCGGGGATGCCGCGAAGCTTGAACTCCTGCTTGGCCTGCCCCCACGCCGCCGACTCCCAGCTCCGGATGTCGACCGTGCGCAGGAGGACCTTGTCCTTCCCCTTGACCCACGGGTCAAGCTGCGGCGAGAGCCGCTTGCACGCCCCTCACCAGTCGGCGGTGAAGTACAGGACCGTTACGTGGCCCGGGACGAGGTGATCGGCGACCGAGTACCCCTCCCCCCGCGAAACGACCTTGACCTTCTCCGGACCGCCGTCCGCCGCCGGGGAAACGGGAGGGGCGGGCTTGGAGCAGGAGGCCAGGACCAGGGCCGCCAGGATCGTCTTTCCCATGAGGGAATTATACCCCAGGGGAGGCTAGAAAACGTCGCGCGCCCCCGCGCCCGCCACCGCCGCCGCCAGCAGGTAGTACGCCCCCACCGGCAGGAGCACCCAGCGCGAGAGGTCCAGCGTCCCCGGATTGAAGATCCCCACCAGGATGAAGAGGATCCCGAAGATCCCGAAGACCAGGACGCTCGTGGCCCACCGCCGAACCGTCATCTCCTGCGACAGGCATTCCAGCGCGAAGACCAGGACCACGAGCCCCAGGACGACCGTGGCCGGGATGCGGAACCACCAGACGGTGCTCCACTTCTCGGCGAAGAACTCCTGCCAGACGAGGAAGCAGACCAGCCCGATCCATCCCCCCGCCGTGAGGACCGTGGCCGCGGGATCCGCGGAACGGCTCATGCCTCGATCTCCTCCTCCACTTTCCCGGACGCGCGAGGGGCCTCTCCCCTTGCGACGGTCCCGCCCATTAGGCACGAACGGCCGCCGGACCGCAAGAAGAAGCGGTTCGGTTCCCCCGGCCGGCCCTCCCACCTTTCGCTTGAATCGGGAGGGGCTTGGGCTATGATAGGCCCGCCGATTTTCCTTGGAGAAAACATGCCCGACAGCGCCACGCTCGCGTCCATGGCCCAGGTGCTCCGCCGCCACTCGATGGTCTCGACCGCCGAGGCCGCCAGCGGGCACCCCACCACCTGCATGTCCTGCGCGGAAGTGATGTCCGCCCTCTTCTTCCACGAGATGCGCTACGACCCCAGGAATCCCCGCGCCCGCAACGCGGACACCTTCGTCATGTCCAAGGGCCACGCGGCCCCCATCCTCTGGGCGGCGCTCAAGGAGGCGGGCGGGATCCCCGAGGACCTGCTGACCCTGCGCCGGTTCGACAGCCCGCTCGAGGGCCACCCCACGCCGCTGTCGCCCTGGGTGAAGGTCGCCACGGGATCGCTCGGGCAGGGGCTCTCGGCCGCGGTGGGCATGGCGCTCGCCAAGCGCCTGGACGGCATCCCCGCGCGGGTCTACGTCCTGCTGGGGGACGGCGAGGTCGCCGAGGGATCGGTCTGGGAGGCCGCCCAGATGGCCTCCTTCAACAAGCTCGACAGCCTCTGCGCGATCGTGGACGTCAACCGCCTGGGCCAGTCCGGCCCCACGATGGCCCAGCACAACATGGACTCGTACCTCGCCAAGTTCGCGGCCTTCGACTGGAACGCGATCGCGGTGGACGGCCACAGCGTGGACGAGATCGTCGCCGCGCTCGACAAGGCCCGCTCCGTGAAGGGCCGCCCCACGGCGATCCTCGCCCGCACGCGGAAGGGCCGGGGCGTGTCGTTCCTGGAGGACAAGGACGGCTGGCACGGGAAGCCGCTCAAGAAGGGCGACGAGCTGAACAAGGCGCTCGCGGAGATCCCGGGCCCGGGCGTGAGCATCGCCGTCCCGGCCCGCCCCGTGGGCCCCGCCCCGCGGCCGCCGGCGTCCTTCTCCCTGGACGACCCGGCCCTGGCGCCCGCCTACGCCCCCGGCCAGGAGACGGCCACGCGGGAGGCGTACGGCACGGCGCTGGCCAAGCTCGGGAAGGCCTGCCCGGACGTCGTGGTCCTGGACTGCGACGTCAAGAACTCCACCTTCGCGGAGAGGTTCAAGGCCCCCTTCCCCGACCGGTACGTCGAGTGCTTCATCGCGGAGCAGAACATGGCGGGGGTGGCCCTGGGGATGGCCACCGAGGGCAAGATCCCGTTCCTGTCGACCTTCGCCTGCTTCCTCACGCGCGCCTACGACCAGATCCGCATGGCGGGCTACTCGCGGCCGCGGCACCTGGTCTTCTGCGGGAGCCACGTGGGCGTCTCCATCGGCGAGGACGGCCCCTCCCAGATGGGCCTCGAGGACCTGGCGATGTTCCGCGCGGTCTTCGGGACCACCGTCCTCTACCCCTCGGACGCCGTCTCCGCCGAGCGGCTCACCGCGCTGGCGGCGCAGACCGAGGGCATCGTCTACCTCCGCACCTCGCGCCCGAAGACGAAGACGATCTACCCGAACGCGGAGACCTTCTCCGTGGGCGGCTCGAAGACCCTGCGCAGTTCTCCGAAGGACGCCGCGACCGTGGTGGCCGCCGGCGTCACCCTCCACGAGGCCCTCAAGGCCCACGAGATCCTGGCCCGGGAGGGCGTCGCGATCCGGGTGATCGACGCCTACTCCGTGAAGCCGCTCGACGAGGCGGCGCTCCGGAAGGCGGCGGCGGAGACGAAGCGGCTGATCACCGTCGAGGACCACTCGCCGGCGGGCGGCCTCGGCGAGGCGGTGGCGGGGCTGGGGCTGGCGCCGGCGATCCTGGCGGTGCGGAAGATCCCGCGCTCCGGCAAGGCCGAGGAACTCCTCCGGTACGCCGAGATCGACGCGCAGGCGATCGTCGCCGCCGTGAAGCGGTAGCCTACCGGCCGGCCTCCCTCCCCAGGAGCTCCGCCGCCTTCCCCAGCCCGGCCGACCCCCCGAGCACGCGGAGGAGCTTCCGCGCCTTGCCGAGGGCCTTGGGGCGGTGCGCGGCGTCCGTGTCGCGCAGGTTGTGGAGCGTGTCGGCGGCCTTGCAGAGCTTGGCCTCCCGCGGGGCCCGGGCGAGCCGCGCGAAGTACTCCCGCTCCCGCCGCGGCTCGGGGAGCCGCTTGTCCTTCGTGAGGACCGCCACGAGGTCCGCCACGCGCCTCCCGAACCGATCCTGGAGGTCGTCGTGGTCGGTCCGGGTGTCCTCGATCGTGTCGTGGAGGAGCGCCGCGGCGAGGACCTCCGGGTCCTCCACCCCCAGTTCGTCGCGCAGGATGGCCATGACGTTCCGCGGGTGCTCCACGTAGGGCGTCCGGCCGTCGCGGCGGAACTGGCCCTCGTGCCGCTCCTCCGCGAAGCGGTCCGCGCGTCCCAGGATGTCCTTCGCGGGCGTCTTCGGCATGGGCGCGATCCTCCCGGCCACAGAATACTCCCGTTCTCCCGGAGAAAGGTGTACCATGCGGGCGAACCGGCGGTCAACCTTCGAGGGAACATGACGAACGGCGCGCGGAAATTCCTCTTCGTCTCCGACCAGGGCCTCGTCCACGACCTGGCGATCCAGGTCCAGGACGAGGGCCATGCCGTCCGCTACACCATCCTTTCCAAGACCGACAAGGACGTGGCCGACGGATTCCTGGAGAAGGCCGCCCCCTGGGAGGCCCACAAGGACTGGGCGGACATCGTGGTCTTCGACGACTCGATCTTCGGCGACGCCTGCGACCGCCTGCGCCGCGAGGGCAAGGCCGTCGTCGGCGGCACGCGGTACTGCGACCGGCTCGAGGACGACCGGGACTTCGGGCAGTCCGAGATGAAGGCCGCCGGCATGACCATCCTGCCGAGCTGGGGCTTCGACTCCTTCGACACGGCGATCGAGTTCATCCGGAAGAACCCCGAGCGCTACGTCGTCAAGCCGAGCGGCAAGGCCCAGAACGAGAAGGTGCTCTCGTTCGTGGGGCAGGAGGACGACGGGCGGGACGTCATCACGATGCTGGAGCACTACCGGAAGAGCTGGGCCTCCCGGATCAAGACCTTCGAACTGCAGAAGTACGTCTCGGGGGTCGAGGTGGCGGTCGGGGCGTTTTTCAACGGGAAGGACTTCATCCTCCCCGCCTGCGTCAACTTCGAGCACAAGCGGATGTTCAACGACGACATCGGCCCCTCGACGGGGGAGATGGGGACGTCCTGCTTCTGGTCCGGCGCGAACCGGCTTTACCGCGAGACGCTCGGCCGCATGAGGGAGCGCCTCCAGGGCTACTCGGGCTACATCGACATCAACTGCATCGTCAACGCGCGCGGGATCTACCCTCTGGAGTTCACCACGCGCTTCGGCTATCCCACGATCAACCTCCAGGTCGAGGGGGTGCTCTCCAAGTGGGGCGACTTCCTCTGGGCGCTGGCCAAGGGCGAGCCCTTCGACCTCCGCACCAAGCGCGGCTTCCAGATCTGCGTGGTGGTGGCCGTGCCGCCCTTCCCCTTCGTGGACCCCGACGCCTTCCGGAAGTACTCGGAGGAGGCCGTGGTCCTCTTCAAGAAGGAGACGAAGGAAGGCATCCATCCCTGCGACATCAAGCTGGTGGACGGGGACTGGCGGCTGGCGGGGAACTCCGGCTACGCGCTCGTGGTCACCGGATCGGGCCCCACCATGGACGAGGCCCGCCGCGAGGCCTACGGCCGGGTCCGGAACATCATGATCCCGAACCTGTTCTACCGGACCGACATCGGCGAGCGGTGGCACCGCGACGGCGACCTCCTGCAGACGTGGGGCTATCTCGTGTGAAGGCCGCGCCTCCGCCCCTCCACCCCGTCGTCAAGGCCACCGGGTGGGTCTCCTTCTTCACCGACCTCGGCAGTGAGATCATCTACCCCCTGCTCCCCGAGTTCGTCACGGGCC
>CAYNDR010000067.1:12722-16195 GCA_964395295.1 uncultured Planctomycetales bacterium | reverse complement strand
GGCTCGGGGCCGCCAAGAAGCTCTTCGGGCTGATCGAGGGGCTGGCGGAGGGCGTCCCGGCCCTGATCCGGTACTTCGCCGGGGCGCTGGCCGACCGCGCGAAGTCCCGCAAGGGGCTCATCCTGGCGGGCTACGCGATCTCGTCCGCCGTGAAGCCGTTCATCGGGCTGGCGAAAGTCGCCTCCGTGGCGCTGGCCCCCTTCCTCGTCCTCGTCCTGCGCGTCCTGGACAAGGTCGGCAAGGGGATCCGCGGGGCGCCGCGCGACGCGCTCGTGGCCGACCTCGCGGGGGAGGCGCGCGGCCGGGCCTTCGGCTTCCAGCGCGCCATGGCCCACGCGGGGGCGAAGGACGTCGGGCTCATCGCCTTCCTCCTCCTCTCCCAGTTCCGCCGGGACATCCCCTGGGCGATCGCGGCCGCGGCCGTCCCCGGGCTCCTGGCCATCCTGACGATCGTCTTCTTCGTGCACGACCGGCCTGACCGCGCCGGGGCCCCCCCCGCGGCGGAGGCGGTCCCCGCCACGCCCGCCCTCGGCCGCCCCTTCCGCCTCTACCTCGTCGCCGCCGTCCTCTTCGCCCTGGCGAATTCGAGCGACGCCTTCCTCCTCCTGCGCGCCAAGGAGCTGGGGATGGCGGTCCTCTACGCGCCGCTGGCGTGGGCGCTCCTGCACTTGGTGAAGACCGCCACGTCTTACGCCGGAGGCAAGCTCTCGGACCGCGTGGGGCGGAGGCCCCTGCTCCTGGGCGGCTGGTTCCTCTACGCCGCCGTGTACGCCGGATTCGCATGGGCCTCGGGGGCGTGGGCGGCCTGGATCCTCTTCGCGGCCTACGGCCTCTTCTTCGGGCTCACCGAGGGCGTGGCCAAGGCGTTCGTGGCGGACCTCGTGCCGGCGGGATCGCGCGGCCGGGCGTACGGCCTGCTGGGCATGGCGGAAGGACTGCTCCTCATCCCCTCGAGCCTCGCCACGGGGTGGCTCTGGGACGCGACCGGTTCCGGGCGGCTCCCCCTGCTCTTGAACGCGGGATTCGCTCTGGCGGCGGCCCTGTGGCTGTGGCTTGCATCTCCGCGCGCCGGTGATCGCGGCGCGGCGCGCATCCCCGATTCCGCCTGAGTACCTTCAGGAAACCCCGTGCTTGGCCCAGGCGTCGGGTAAGTAATAGGGCTCCAGAGTTCCCCGAGTTTTCCTGCGGCCGTTCTTCCGGATCCAGCCAACGATCGATTCATACCAGCGGCCGAATTTCTCGACGTCGTACGTCAATCCTGACGGCGCGCTGAAATACTTCGACCAGTAAAGACGACCATACCCCCCGGAAGACTCAAAGTTGTGACGGTCGTACTCGAGAAGAGGGGTGTCGTGCGTGTTCGCCATGTAATACAGCCCGGCCCTGCTCCCGGCCTCCCGGGTCGTTTGGCGAACATCAGGCGTAAACGGAAATGCCTTGTTCCATATCCGATATTGCCAATGACCGGGGCGGGTGGGGGCAAAGGCGTCAACCCACAGTCCGGCCTCCGTGGGAGAAAAAGTCTCAAAGAGCTGGACGTGCGCCGACTCGCGAAGGAACTTCAGGAAATCTCTCTCGTCAACCTCGGTCATGGCGGCGGCGATCTGCCTGCCCAGAGGCGCCTCCTTTCCCTATCGGCGAATTCCGCGCTTCATGGATCACCTCGGCCTTCGCAGCAACGAGGAGACGGGGGTGCCCGGAGGAATCAACTTCCCTTCGCGGTGAAGGTCTCTCAGCTCGCGCAGGATCGGCACCCAATAGCGACGCCCCCGCTCCTGGCATTCGACCGCCTCGAGGGCGAGCAGGCGGGCCGCCTCGCGGCGGCGCGCCGCGGGCACGGACTTCATCCCGGGCGCCAGGGGCGTCAGCGCCTGAAGGGAGGGGCGCCTCGGCCATGCCGAAATACGGCCCACCGCCGACAGGGCGAAAGAGGCCAGATCCTCCGCGGAGAACGTGTTGAGCAGTCCCCACCGGAGAATCCCGAGGTCGCCGGGCGCCTCCGCGACCCGGAGCTTCACAAGGTTCGAGATCGTCTCGTAGTCGGAGGGACGGTTGGTCCGCTTGAGCAGGACAAGGTCCTCGGGCGCCGCGACGCGGATCCGGCCCCAGTCCGTATTCATGAGCCTCGCCCGGGACCAGGGGCCGGCGAAGCGCCCCACCCGGGGAGGGCGGCCCATGACATCGATATAGGCGTCGGGAGGCGCCAGGAAATGGAAACCATGGCCCCGGCGCATCAGGCGAAGGTCAAGAGGAGGCGTGAGCTTGTGGACGAGGGCGCCCAGCTTCGCCAGCGCCCTCAGGAAGGGTCCCCAGTCGGAAGGCGCCGGGCGCACCCACAGGTCGATGTCCTCCGTGAACGAGGAGGCTCCGTAAAGGACGCAGGCCTGGCCGCTGATGAGGAGGTACCGGACTCCCTCCTTCTCAAGGGAGCTGAGGAAGTTTCGCATCGTGCAGGCGATGGATGTCGGGGACGCGCCTCCGGAGCTTCCACACGCGGCGGAGACGCTCCCGGGGGGTCAGGGATCTCCAGAACTCGCGGTACGGCTCCTCGTAAAGGGCCGGGACCGGGTTCCGGGCCTCGGGGGAATCGCGTCGCCGGCGCATCTCGATCCCCAGTCTACGTCCTGGGCCGGGGGCCTGCAACGGGATTCCCGCCCTACTTGTGCCGCCGGAGCAGGTTCAGCAGCCGGACGATCTGGGCGTGCACCTCCGGCGTCTGCCGGACCACGAGCAGGCCGTTCTGCATCGCGCAGGTGGCCTTGGGATTCTCGTCCCAGCTCTTCCCCCCCGTGTGCGCCTTGACGAGCTCCGCGATCGGCATCTCCCCGCCCGCGTCCTTCGCGGGCTCCGCCAGAAGGACTCCCACCGTGTCCAGGGCGATGTCCACGCCCGGGAAGTCCTGGATGGGATGGAGGATGTCGCGGCAGTCGTAGAGCTCCATCTTGACCGTCCGGTCGGCGATCACCTCGCTGGGAAGGATCTGGAGCACCCCGTCCTTGAACATCGTCCCGCAGTTGTGCGGCTTGAGCATCAGGCTGAAGACGCTCTTGAGCGAGATCTCGCTCACCTTCATCGTCACCACGATGTTCTTCTCGCGGACCCGGGCGTCCACGACCAGGTTGATGTTCGAGATCTCGCGGAGGTAGTCCATCACCGTGTCGAGCGGCGCGTCCTTGAAGTCCAGCGTCACCCGGACGTTCTTGAGCTTGTTCTCGGTCTCCTCGCGGGCGCTGTCCTGCGCCAGGGCGGGGAGCGCCGCCGCCAGGACCATCGCGAGCGTCTTCATAGGCCCTTCTCCTTCACCGCGATCGCCTTCCGCCAGGACTCCTTGTCCTTCCCGAAATCCTTCCCGACCTCCTGCCGGAGCATCTTCAGCGCCTCGTCCCCCAGCTCCGGGGAATCGATCAGGTCCACCAGGGCCGACAAGGGGAATTTTACGTCCAACTCCTTGACGATATCAAGCGCCAGCTTCT
>CAYNDR010000067.1:8060-12712 GCA_964395295.1 uncultured Planctomycetales bacterium | reverse complement strand
CGCCTGGGCCGCGCGGCTGAGCCGGCTCATCTTCTGGAGGACGCCCATCGCCCACCGCGCCTCCCCTCCCCGCTCCAGCGCCGTGAGGGCCGCCGGCACGATCTCCACGTCCTCGTCCTCCGCGCCCGGGTCCAGGAGCGTCCACGCCCCGTTGGGGTCCTTCCTCTGCTGGAAGTGGGCCAGCACCCAGTCGCGGGTGGGCCCGTCGGCGTGGCGGAAAAGCAGGGCCGCCGCCGCGAACCGGACGCGGGCGTCCGCGTCCTCCAGGGCCCGCTCCAGCACGGCCAGGCCCACGGGGCCCGCCGCGCGGATCCTCACCTCCGCCTCCGCCGAGGGCGCCTTCGCGTACTTCTCGAGCTCCGCGCGCACGTCCACGGGGCCCTGGAACCGCGCCACCAGCCGCTCCCGCGCCGCGTCGTCCGCCAGGCGGAACAGGAGCGAGGCCGCGGCGAACTGGACCCGCGGATCGGGGCTCTCCAGGGCCTCCTCCAGGACCGCGAGGCCGCGGGGCCCCGCCGCGCGGATCGCCCGCTCCGCCTCCGGCGACGGCGCCCGCGCGTAGCGGGCCAGCGCGTCCCGCACGTCCCCCGCGCCGGACCGGGACGAGAGCACGAAGACCAGCGCCGCCGCGGCGAGGACCGCCGCCGCCGCGGCCCACGCCCCCCACCGCGGCCGCCGGGAGCGCGCCGCCACGCGGGACACGAACGCCTCCGCGTCCGGGGCCGCCCCCGCCGGCGCCGCGCGCAGGACCTCCTCCAGCCGGCGCAGTCCCGCCAGCTCCCCGCGGCAGGCCCCGCAGGAGGCCAGGTGCGCCTCGGCCGCCTCCCGCGCGGCGCCCTCCAGCTCGCCGTCCAGGTACTCCTCCAGCCGGACGTCGGGACAGCTCATAGGTACTCCTTGAGTTCCTGCTTGAGATGCTTGCGCGCCAGGGACAGGTTCATCTTCACGTCGTCGTAGGAACAGCCCAGCACCTGCGCGATCTCCGTGTAGGAGAGCCCCTGGTAGAGGTGCAGGACCAGCACCTCCTTCTGGCGGCCGGGCAGGAGCTCGACCTTCGCCTTGACCACCTCCTCCAGCTCCGAGGCGTGGATCGCAGACTCCTCCGTGCGCGCGAACTGCCGGCGCACGGCTTCCTCCCGCACCACCGCCAGCCGCGCCTCCGCCCGCCGGCCCCGGCGGATCCAGTCCCGGTGGAGGTTGACGAGGATCTGGTAGAGCCACGACCGGAAGGTCGACTCCCCCCGGAACTTCCGCAGGGCCCGGTAGGCGCTCACGAAGCCCTGCTGGGAGAGCTCCTCGGCCTCCGCGGCATCGCGCGTGAGCCTCAGGCAGAACGCGTACGCTTCCTTCATGTACTTACGGACGAGGGCCTCGAACGCCGACTCCTCTCCGCCCTTGAACTTGAGCACAAGCTCGGCGTCCACCATCGCGTCGCCCTCGCTCGCCCGTCTCATGGTAGGACGCCGCCCCCCCCGGGGGGTAAAAGGGAAAATCCGGCCGCCAGCGGGCCCTTGTGGAGCGCCGCCCGGCGTCGTAATATAGCGGGGACCATGGGAGACATCGGATTCGGCGAGCTGATCCTCATCGGGATCATCGCGATCCTCCTCTACGGGAAGGACCTGCCGCAGGTGGCGCGGAAGGCCGCCCAGTTCTACTCCAAGATCCGCCGCCACCTCAACGACATCAAGGACGAGATCTCGCGGCAGATCCCGGCGGAGGAGCTGAACCTGGACGCCTCCGCCTCCCCGCCGTCCCCCTACGCCTACGGCGGGGCGCCGCCCCCGCCCCCCACCGGCCTGACCGCCCGCCTCGAAGGGAGCCAGGTCGTCCTCTCCTGGGACATCGACCCCCAGGCCGAATTCTACAACGTCAAGCGATCGACGCCCCCCGAGGGCTCGTACTCCACGCTCGCCACCGGGCTCAGCTCCACGACCTACACGGACAACCCGACGTTCGACGGGTCGAACGTCTCCTACATGGTCTCCGCCACCAACTCCGCCGGAGAGAGCGGGGACTCCGTGGAGGCCTCCGTCTATCTCCCCGGCTTGTCCTCCGGCCCCGAGGCCGCCCCCGCCCCGCCCGAAGCGGACGCGCCGGCGCCGGCCGCGCCGCCGGAGGACAAGGGAAACGGCGATCCCGCGGCGGCCTCCGCCCCGCCCTCTCCTCCCTCCGCGGAGCCCGAAGTGCCCAGGATGTCCTGAGGCCTCAGGCCCCGGCCGAATCCTCCCCCTTCCCATCCCCCGAGGAGGGAGAGGGGCCGGCGGAACTCCCCGAGGCCTTGGGGCTGAGGATCGAGACCGCGTAGTTCCGCTCGTCGAAGTGCTCGGCCAGCCGCCGCTCCAGCGCCCGCGCCGTCATCTTCGAGACGGCCTTCGGGATCGAGAAGAGGTCGATCCCCCGCAGGACGCAGCCCAGGACGAGGAAGGCCGTCCCGTCGGGCGAGTCGAACGACCGGATGTACCGCCCCAGGCGCTTGCGCTTGGACCGCTCCACGTCCCGCGCCTTCAGGCCGCGGCGGCGCGCCTCGTGCAGTTCCAGGAGGACGGCCTCCGCCAGCCTCTCCGGCTCGTCCGTCTCGCCCCCGATGAGCGAGAACCCGAAGGGGTCGTCGCTGTTGTAGGAGAACGAGAAGGTCTCGTCGATGAGCCCCTCCTCGTAGACGCGCGTGTAGAATTCGGACCCGCGCCCGAAGAGGAGGTCCAGGACCACCGACGCCTCCAGCTCGCGCTCCAGCGCCTTCTCGCGGCCCACCCGGAGGTCCTTGAAGCCCACCAGCACGCGCGGGCGCGAGATCGCCATCTCGTGGCGCGCCACGCGCTCGCCCACCCCGGAGGGCTCCGCCGGCACGTGCCGCTCGATGGGGCCGAGGGGCCGGAACCGGTCCGGGGGCAGGAGCGCCTCCGCCCGGCGGACCACGGCCGCGGGATCCAGGTCCCCGGCCGCCAGGAGCACCATGTTGGCGGGATTGTAGAACGTGCGGTAGCACCGCTCCAGGACCCCCGCGTCGATCTTCCGGATGCTCTCGACGGTCCCGCCGATGTCGATCCGCACGGGATGGACCGTGTAGAGGATCCCCATCAGGTTCTTGAAGATCCGGTAGTCCGGGGAGTCCTCGTACATCCGGAGCTCCTGCTCGATGATGAGCCGCTCCTTGGCCACGTTCTCGTCCGAGAAGTAGGGCGAGGTGACGAAGCCCGCCAGGAGCTCCAGGTTCTTCTCGAACTCCCCGTTGGCGGTGAAGTAGTAGGCGGTGGCGCCGTAGTCGGTGAAGGCGTTCGAGCTGGCCCCGTACCGGCCGAACTCCATGAGGGCGTCCCCGCCGCCCTCCTTCTTGAAGAGCTGGTGCTCCAGGAAGTGGGCCACCCCCGGGGGCGTCTCCTGCCTCCCGGGGCCGCCGTCCGAGAAGGCCAGGTCGACCGACCCGTACCGCGCGGCGAAGATCGCGATCTTCCGGGCGAACCCGCGCTTCGGGACCACGTGGACCCCCAGGCCGCAGGCCAGCGTGGCGGAGACGATCTCCTCCCGCAAGACGGGACTGGACCTCTTCCGGAGATTCATCTTGACTTGGTTTCGGGGCCCCTCGATAATACCGTGCTCGTGCCGAAGTGACAAATATTATCCCGCGCCCCGCCGTATAACCCCTGGGAACCGATGCCGGAGAGACCGATGCGACGGACGATCTGCGGGCTGGGCGCGGCCGCCCTCCTCCTGCTGTCCTCCGCCCCCGGCGCCCCGCAGGACGAGAAAACAGACCCGCAGGAGGAGTTCCGCCGGAAGACCGAGAAGTACAAGAAGGCCGTCACCTCCCTCCGCGGGCTCGAATTCAGGAAGGACGTCGCCGTCGGCGTGTACTCCAAGAAGGAGCTGATGGACTTCCTGAAGGAGGAGCTGGACCGCGAGTTCCCCCGGGAGAAGGCCGAGCGGTTCCAGCGCGCCTACGCCAAGTTCGGCCTCATCCCCGCGGACATGGACCTCTACGACGCGCTGATGAGGCTCTTCGGCAGTTCCATCGCCGGCTTCTACCACCCCAAGACCAAGGAACTGCGCCTGATCAAGGCCGGGGAGGACAAGGACCCGGAGGCCGAGGCGATGAAGGCCCTCGGCATGGACCCCGAGGCCATCACCCTCGTCCACGAGCTCACCCACGCGGCCCAGGACCAGAGCTTCGAGCTCTGCACGCTCCCGCTGGAGGACGAGACCAACGACGACCTCATCCTGGCGATCAAGTCCGCCCTCGAGGGCGACGCCTCCCTGGTGGGCTGGAAGTACGTCCTCAAGGAGCGGTTCGACGCCATGATCGGCATCATCAACGCCCAGTTCAAGTCCGGCCAGCTCCCCGGCGAGGCGGCCTCCCTGCCGGCCTACCTGCGCTACTCGCTCACCTTCCCCTACGGCCACGGCGGCGACTTCGTGGTCCGCTGCATCAAGGGCTCCCCCGATGGGATCAAGGACGCCTCCAGGCCCGCATTACCACGGTCATCCGCAAACAGGTGAAACGTTACATTCCCCGTCGCCCTGTCCCTCTGGCGGTAGACCTCCACTTGGTCCCTTTCGCAGGTCGTTCCAAGAAGGAGACGCCGCAAATCATCAAGAGCTCTGCCAAGCACGGCACCAACCGGTTCCACGGTTACTCGACCGCATACATCATCGAT
>CAYNDR010000067.1:815-8050 GCA_964395295.1 uncultured Planctomycetales bacterium | reverse complement strand
GACGCCTACAGGCTCCTCAAGGACTTCCCCCTCTCCAGCGAGCAGATCCTCCACCCCGCGAAATACCTGGAGGCGCGCGACAACCCGACGCTCGTGACGCTCCCCGGGCTGGAGAAGCTCTTCGGCGCCCCCTGGAAGGAGACCGTCAACAACGTCCACGGCGAGTTCGCCATCGGCATCCTCCTCAAGGAGTTCAAGGGGGACGACCTCGCCTCCGCCGACATCCGCCGCGCCCAGGAAGGCTGGGACGGGGACCGGTACGTGGTGTTCGAGGACGGCCGGAACCGCGTCATGTACGCGTGGTACTCCACCTGGGACTCCGAGCCGGACGCCAAGGAGTTCTTCAAGGCGTACGCCGCGGCCCTGGCCCGGAAGCACTCGATCCCCGAGGACAAGCCCCTGGAGGACCCCAAGGCGGCCGCGGAGACCAAGGGCGGCGAGGTCTACCTGGAGCGGAGGGGCGCCGACGTCCTCGTGCTCGACGGCGCCACCCCGGCCATGGTCCTCAAGGCGGACGCGGTCTGGAAGTCCGCCCGGAAGAGCGAGATGACGGGATTCGAGCGCCTCAAGCTGTTCGTCTGCGAGAAGGACGGCGTCAAGGAGGCCTTCTCCGGCCCCTGCCCCAAGTGCGGCAAGGAGCTTCAGTACAAGGACGACAAGGCGCCGCCGAAGAAGGCCGAGGAGAAAAAGAAGAAGCGGGAGTATTGAGCCGCCGCGCCCCCGGGACAAGCTCAGCCATGGCCCAACCCTCCGGCGTCATCGCCCTGCTGACCGACTTCGGGCTCAAGGACCACTACGTGGGGGTCATGAAGGGCGTGATCCTCCGCATCAACCCGGACGCCCGCATCGTCGACATCTCCCACGACATCCCCTCCCAGGGGATCCTGGACGCCTACTTCCTCCTCTCCAACACCTACTCCTACTTCCCCGACGGCACCATCTTCGCCGCGGTCGTGGACCCCGGCGTCGGTTCCGACCGGGAGGTCCTCGCCGTCCAGACGGACCGGTACACCTTCCTGGCGCCCGACAACGGCGTCCTGGGATTCCTGGACAAGGAGGGGAGGATCCGGCGGGCCGTCCTCGTCCGGAACCGGAAGTACGCCCTCGCCCCCGTCTCCAACACCTTCCACGGGCGCGACATCTTCGCCCCGGCGGCCGCCCACCTGTCGCTCGGCGTGGACCTGCGGGAGCTGGGGCCGGAGGCGGCGCAAATGCAGAAGATCACCGCCCCCGCCCCGCGCGTCCCCCGCGAGGGCGTCATCCTGGGCGAGATCGTCTCGGTCGACCGCTTCGGGAACCTCGTGACCAACATCCCGGGGGAGCCGCTCGCCTCGGCCGACGCCGTGGAGATCCGGATCGGCAAGGCCGTGATCGGCCGGCTGGCCCGTTCGTACGCGGAGGGGAGGAAGGGCGGGCTGATCGCCCTGGTGGGCTCGACCGGGAACATCGAGGTCTCGGTCAACAAGGGGGACGCCGGGAAAAGGACGGGCGCGAAGGTGGGCGACGCCGTCCGGGTCCGCCACTCCCGGAGATGAGGCTGGAAGCCCGATGAAGATCGCCTACCTGGACCTCTTCTGCGGCCTGAGTGGGGACATGACGCTCGGCGCGCTCGTGGACGCGGGGCTCCCCCTGGCGGAGCTCAAGCGCGGGCTGTCGAAGGTCGCCCTCCGCGGATACACGCTCTCCGCGCGGCGCGTGATGAAGGGCCCGATCGCCGCCACGAAGGTCGATGTCCGCGTCGACCATCGCCACCACCATCACCATACCCCCCTCAAGGCGATCCTGGGGCTGATCCGGAAGAGCGGGCTCCCGGCCGCGGTCAAGGAACGGGCCTCGGAGGTCTTCCTGCGGCTGGGCCGCGCCGAGGGGAAGGTGCACGGCAAGGACCCCCTGAAGGTCGAGTTCCACGAGGTGGGCGCGGTGGACTCCATCGTGGACATCGCGGGATCCTGCCTGGGCCTGCACCTCCTGGGGATCGGGAGGCTGCACTGCTCGAAGGTCCCCGTGGCGCGCGGGGAGATCCGCGCCCACCACGGATCGATCCCCAATCCGGGTCCCGCCACGACGGCCCTCCTGAAGGGATTCCCGCTGACGCCCATCGACCTGGACCGGGAGGTCGTCACCCCCACGGGGGCGGCGCTCCTGGCGGCGCTCGCGGAGGACCCGGGCCGGTTCCCGGAGATGACCCTGGAGGCCGAGGGCTACGGGGCGGGCGGCTGGGACCTCCCGGAGCGCCCCAACGTGGTCCGGCTCCTGGTGGGCCGCGCCGCCTCGCCGGAGGAGGCGGACCTCGTCTATCTCGTCGAGACCAACCTGGACGACACGCCGGGGGAGGTCGTGGGGTACCTCTACGAAAAGCTCTTCGCGGCGGGGGCCCTGGACGTCTACGCCACGCCGATCCAGATGAAGAAGTCGCGCCCCGCGACGAAGCTCTCGGCGCTCGTGCCGCCTTCCGCGCGGGCCCGGGTGGAGGAGACGATCCTCCGGGAGACGCCCACCTTCGGCGTGCGGCGGGTCCTCATGGAGCGCGCGAAGCTCGACCGCCGCACCGTGGCCGTGAAGACCCGCTACGGGGCCGTCCGCTGCAAGGTGGGGACGCTGGGCGGAGAGGAGATCAAGGCCTCGCCGGAATACGAGGACGCCCGGGCCGCCGCGCAGAAATGCAATGTCACGCTCGCCCGGGTGATGGACGCCGCGATGGAAGCCTACCGCCTCAAGGGACGTCCATCGTCACCTGGCCGGGGCTCGTGATCGAGATCACCCCCCCCCAGTTGCACATGCACTTGCAGGTGTCGTTCAGGGCCGGGAAGCTGCCGATCATCACCGTCGGGGAACCCGGGAACCACGGGGCGGCCGTCACCGGGATGCAGGGCATCGGGGTGAGCACGCCGAAGGCGGCGGCGGTGGCGGACGCCACCATCGGATTGGATGGGCTCTGGCACATCCCGAACGGCGGGATGTTCACCATGGGGATGTGATCCATGATCGTGGCGGCGGGGGTCCCGCACATGGCCATCTTGGTGGGCAGGACGACGAGGCTGCTGGGCGCTATCCCGAAGCTGCACTGCAGCATGGCCCCCATCACGACCTGTTTGGGCATCGGCCGCTAATATACCCGATCCGGGCCGCGCCTCCACCAATTCCCGCCTCCCCTCCGCTGTTAACGCAGTCGCGACTCGACGGGGTTAACAGCCGCCTTCCTGATGTCCTCCAGCCCCAGGGCCCCCCGGCCGCCGATGCGGCTGCCGAAGACCTGGAGCCCGCGGATCTCGCCGCGGAACTGGCGGTCCAGGCCGTGGCCCCGCATCGACTCGTTGAAGTTGCCCACGGACAGGGCGCCCACGTCCTGGCCCACCGGGCCGGAGTTGTAGGACCTCCGGCAGTCCAGGCTCACCTCCGCCGGCCCGGGCGCCTCCATCGGCAGGCCGAAATACCAGGAGACGTTCCGGTCCGGCCGCGACGCGTCGTAGGCGACGGCGAAGAAGACCCACTTCCCCGCCTCCAGCCTCCCCGGGGAGCTGTCGTTCTTCACGCGGTCGGGCCACTCGTTGACGGAGAGGCGGAGGCGGCCGTCGGCGTGGCACACGAGGTCGAAGCCGGAATGGTCCCCGTTCAGGCAGAACGCAATGCGGTTGCCGCCCTGGCCAGTCTCCAGGCTCTCGGGCCGGACCCAGCCCAGCAGGGTGAACGAGCGAAGCCCGCGCAGGCCGTCCAGGGGACCGCTCCCCGCCTCCACCCATCCCCACGGCTCGCCGCCGGGCAGGTGGATCGAGCCGTCGGCCTTCCGCGCCGCCTTGCCGCGGAGCTTGAGCGCGGGGACCTCCCCCTCGGGAAAGCCGGCCCGGACGATGGGAGCCGAGGGATCCCGGTCCACCGCCACAAGGAGACGGCCCTGCGCGCTCGCCCCCCCGGCGTCGGTGACGGTCAGGGTGACGGAATAGAGCCCCGGCTTCTCGAACGTGTGGGTCGGATTCCGGTCCGCGCTCGTCGCGCCGTCGCCGAAGTCCCAGCTCGCGCGGTCGCCGCCGGAGCCGGAGAACTTCACGGTCAGCGGCGGAGGCCCCTCGGTAGTGGAGGCGGCGGCCCGGGCCTCGGGGCGCAGTTTCTCCCCCGGCCCGTAGGGCGTGAGGCGATAGGCGAGGTCGGCCGGGGCAACCGGTGCGGCGAACTCGCCCGGCGGGGCGGTGCCCACGGGCCACTCCTTCATCTCCCACGGATCGGCGGCGTCCACCTTGTAGGGACGCTCCCCAGGCAGAGGAAGGCCCGCGGACTTCCCGGCGATGGCGTAGACCAGGTAGTACTCCCCCGGCTTGGCCAGGACGAAACGGCCCTTGCCGTCGCCCAGCGGCTGGAGCTCGTCGAAGGGAGGCGCCTTGGCCATGAAGTCCCGGAGCCACCGGATGCGCGCGGGGCTCTCGCCGCGCAGGACGCCGCCCTTGGACCACCAGAGGATGTCCTCGGGATGCCGGTAGGTCTCGCCGTGGCCGACGTAACAGCCGCTCATCGCGCCGAGCCAGAACCGCTGGGCCATGGTCTTCGCGTCAAGCTTGCCCCAGCCGTGGGGGATGTTGCCCTCGTACTTGCACTCGTCGTAGAGGACCGGCTTGCGATATTTCTCGCGGAAGCGGACGCCGCCGTCCATGTCGGAGGTCTGGAGGCTCGCGTGCGTCACCCACGGCTTCGCGTGGTCGTACCAGCGGCTCCCGTTGTGGATGCCGCGCAGGCGCTGGAAGGGGTCCTCCTTCTCGATGATGGAGAAGAACCGGTCCCAGTCGTCCCACTGCTTGTTGCCACGGTGGCCTTTGGGCCGGTTGGTCATGAAGTCGTACTCGTTCGCCAGCGACCACCAGACGTTGCGGAACGCCGCCAGGCGCGCGACGCAATAGCGCAGGTAGCGGTCGTCCTGCTCGTCGCTCATGTCGGCGAAGCCCCAGCGGTCGTAGGGGTGCCAGAGGATGAGGTCGGCCTCGATGCCGAGCTTCTGGAGGTCGAGGACGCGCCGCTCGAAGTGCCGCCAGAAGGCCGGATCGGGCCGGTCGAAGTCGAATTTCCCGTCGGCCTTCTTCCCGAACGCGAAGGACTCCGGCTCGTTCTTGTTGAAGTCGTAGTGCTTGGGGAAGACGCAGAAGCGGATCTTGTTGAAGGGCGAGGCGGCGAGCGTCTTGAGCGTCTGCTCCTGGAGCTCCCGGGTCTGGTGCACCCAGGCGTAGCACGTGGTGCCGAACGAGTGATGCGGCGTCCCGTCGGCATAGCGGAGGTAGAAGGTCTTGTGCACCTGCACCGGGCCGTGGTTCCCCGCGGACGGCGGGGCGGCGGTGAACGACCCCTTGCGGCCGTCCAGCTCGGGCCGGTTGCTCTTCGTCTCGTAGCGCCACTCGCCCGGCGCCGGCGGCATGAAGCGGACCCTGTAGGTCCCGCCGCCGTCCCAGAAGCCCGGCACGGTGACGCGGTCTCCGTTGCGGCTGAACGTGGCGCTGAACTGCACGTCGAGGTACGGGTTTCCTGTCGAGGGCCCGTCGAAGGCGGCCTCGAAGAGTCCCCACCGCTCGACGGGCTCCGGCCCCCCGCCCGCCGCCATCAGGCCGATCCAGAGGAAGGTCCCCATGGCGCACCTCTTCCAATTCCGGAGCCAGGGTAATATTATTCCAGGAGTTATTCTCCCGGAATATCCGGGAAAACTCACGGGATCCTAACATGGTCTCCTTCGATCACGGGCGGAAGGACTTCGCCCCCTACGGGCTCACTTGAGTGCGCTGGACGCCAACGCGGATGCCCCGGCCCGACCGGCACAACGAGATCGAGATGAACCTCCTGGGCGAGGGGACGCTGACCTACCTGATGGGGGGCGCGCGGGTGGACATCCCTTCCCGCCGGTTGGCCGTCTTCTGGGCGGGGATCCCGCACCAGATCGTCCGCTTCGAGGGCCGGGAACGCTATTTCGTCATGACCGTCCCCCTGGCGTGGTTCCTCCAGTGGAGGCTGCCGGACGCCCTCCTCCAGGCGGTACTGCACGGGCGGGTGGCGACGGAACCGAATCCCGCCCGCTTCGCGGCCGACCGGATGCGGTTCGAGGGCTGGATCGAGGACCTCCGGCGTCCCACGGAAGAGCGGAGGCGCGCGTGCCTGCTGGAAGTGGAGGCGCGCCTGCGGCGCCTGGCGGCCGCCCTGCCGGCCGCCCCGGGGCGGCGCCGAGCCCCCGTGATGGGCGAGGGCCGGCTGAGCCGGGTCGAGGAGATGGCCTGCCACATCGCCCGGCACTGCACCGAGCCCCTCTCCGTCGAGGAGATCGCGCGGCAGGTGAAGCTCCATCCGAACTACGCGATGAGCCTGTTCCAGAGGACGTTCGGCACCACGATCCTGAAATACCTCATCCAGCACCGGCTCTCCCACGCCCAGCGTCTGCTGGCGACGACGGACGCCCTCATCGTGGATGTCGCGCTCGATTCCGGATTCGGCTCGCTCAGCCGGTTCAACGAGGCGTTCCGGGAGGCCTTCGCCTGCGCGCCGCGCGACTACCGAAGGCATCACCGGTTCGGGTAGCGCCCGGCTTGCACGAAGCGCCCCGGTGGGGTATCGTTCTGGCGTGCCCTGGACCGCGGCGCCCCTTCCCCCGGACGAGCCCCAGCGCCTGGAGGCGCTCCGGCGGCTGAACCTCCTCGACACGCCCGCGGAGGAGCGCTTCGACCGGATCACCCGGCTGGCCCGGCGCGTCTTCGACGTCCCCGTCGCGCTCGTGGGCCTCATGGACGCGGAGCGGCAGTGGCTCAAGTCCGTCCAGGGCCTGGCCCGGCGCGAGATCCCCCGGGCGATCTCCTTCTGCGGCCACGCGATCCTGCGCGACCAGCCCCTGGTCGTCCCCGACGCCCGGACCGATCCGCGCTTCGCCGGCAACCCCCTCGTGACGGGCGAGCCCAACATCCGCTTCTACGCCGGCCATCCCATCCGGGGTCCCGAGGGCGGCCGGGTGGGGACCCTCTGCATCATCGACCGGCGTCCCCGCGCGATGGAGCCCGCCGACCTGGGCACCCTCCGCGACCTGGCCATGCTGGCGGAAAACGAGCTGAGGATGTCCCGTCTCAGCCAGGCGCAGCAGCAGCTGACGGTCGAGTCCGCCCTCCTGCGCCAGCAGGCCATGACGGACCCCCTCACCCAGGTCTGGAACCGGAGAGGGATCCTGGACCTCCTGCGGCGGGAACTGGCGGGCGAGAATCGCTGGTGGAAAAATCCGATGAAAA